>DATDGX010000053.1:0-2016 GCA_036521875.1 Binataceae bacterium (SeqCode) | reverse complement strand
CGCGAGCCTGATCGAACAGGTCATCTATGACGAGGAGTACGGGCGGGCGCGTGCTCCCGTTCTGCCCGGATACTCGGGCGTCGGACTATGTGGTCCCACGCTGATGCATTGGGGCACCGAGGCGCAGAAGAAAAATTTCCTGCCGCGCATCCTGAGCGGCGAACATATCTGGTGCCAAGGCTACTCCGAGCCCGGCGCCGGCTCCGACCTTGCCTCGCTGACGACGCGCGCCGAAGACCGCGGCGACAATTTCCTGCTCAACGGCCAGAAAGTCTGGACCTCCGGCGCGCAGTACGCGGATTGGATCTTCATGCTCGCGCGCACCGACCCGCACGCGCCCAAGCACAAGGGAATCAGCTACCTGCTGGTCGACATGAAGAGCGCGGGCGTCGAGGTGCGGCCGCTGGTCCTGATGAATGGCCACGCGCATTTCAACGAAGTTTTTTTCACCGACGTCCAGGTGCCGAAAGAAAACCTGGTCGGCCCGCTCAACGAGGGCTGGAAAGTCGCGGTCACCACGCTCGCGTATGAGCGCGGAGGCGCGGGAGGTGGCGGCAGCAGCTCGCAGGTGCGTCGTCTCGCGGAGCTGGCCAAGACCGTCGAGATCGATGGACGTCCGGCGTGGGAGCACGAATGGGTTCGACAGCGGCTCGCCGAGTTTCTGATCGCGTGCGAGGCGGCGAAATATACCCGGCTCCGATCGCTGACGCGCCGCCTACGAGGACTGCCGCCGGGGCCTGAGGGCTCGGTGCTGAAACTGTTCGGCTCCGAGCTCGGCGTCGAGATCGCACGCTTCGCAACCGATCTGCTTGGCGCGCAGGCGCTCCTTGCCACTCCGACCGACGTCGTCCCGGATGCTCCGCGATGGCTCAATCGCGTGCTCAGCGCGCGCCAGTACACGATCGCCGGTGGCACCAGCGAGATCCAGCGCAACATCATCGGCGAGCGTACGCTCGGCCTGCCCAAGGGCTAGCGCCGCGTGTGAATCGGCCCGCGCCGATTTCGGCTTGCGCGACGATTGCGGCGTTCGCGTTCGCGGCTGTCGCGGTCGCGATTTCGCCGGCGCACGCGGCCGACCTGGATGCGGCCGCGCAGAACTACGGCACCTATTGCGTGAACTGTCACGGCGCCAACGGTAAAGGACAGGGTCCCGAGGCGTCGACGCTGAAAACCCGGCCGCGCGATTTCACCAATTGCAAGCGGATGGCGGCCGATTCGGATGACACGATATTCGAGGTAATCAAAAACGGCGGCGAGGCGGCGGACCTGAGTCCCGAGATGCGCGAATGGGGCTCAACTCTGAAGGACTCCGAGATCCACGATCTGATCGCCTACGTCCGCAGCTTCTGCAATAAGTAGTCTGCGCACATGAATTGAGTAATCAACTTGAAGGAGCACCTTGATGGAAACCGAGCTGCTGTTCGAAGTCTCTGCCGCGCTTACCCCGCCGATCTTGATCGCCGGCGCGCCCGAAGGCACCCGCGTTATCATCTATCTTACCGGCGGAAAATTCGAAGGCCCGCGTCTCAAGGGTGAGGTCCTTCCCGGTGGCGGCGACTGGTTTTTGGTCCGTCCCGACGGTGTCGGCGTGGTCGATGTCCGCCTGGTCCTGAAGACCAACGACGGCGAGCACATCTATGTGACCTATGGCGGCCGCGCGAAAATTGGCGCGAACGGCATGCCCGAATCGATTCACACCGCGCCGAACTTCTCCGCGTCAACCGCGGGCAAGTACGCGTGGCTCAACGGGCTGCAGACGCTCGGCGTTGGCGGCGTCGAAAACGGCGTGGTGACGTATAAGATCTACCGCGTCAAGTGAAAGCGGAGACCGCGCCGGCAGCGAGCAATCGTACCGATTCTCTGAATGAGCATCTCGTGAAATAGCTAGTTCCATGAAATAGCTAGTCGTCGGACGGCCTGGTTCGCGACCGGAATTCGCGCAGGGTTGGGATATCGAACTGGGGAGTATCGCCGGTGATCTCAAACCACGGCGCCTTGAGCTCTACGAAGATGTGC
>DATDGX010000052.1:0-74569 GCA_036521875.1 Binataceae bacterium (SeqCode) | reverse complement strand
GTCTTCGCCATCGGTGTACACCAGGTGTAGTTCGCCACCTGCGGACCAAAATTTATAATATCGATAGTGTCCCCGTTTCCGGCGAGTGTGATCCAGCCGTCCGGATTGTCGGTCACGCCGTCGAAGGTGGCTCCGGTGGTCTGGTTAAAGCCACCGTTGCAATTGGCGCCGTCGAGCACGCAGTTGAATGCGATTCCGTTGCAATCGCCCCGGGCTTCGGAATTGACCGTGATATACGCAAAATTGGCGTTCCCGGGAACCTTGACGGTGGCGTTGTCGAAGATAGTAATTCCGCCTGAGGTCGCGCTCTCATCGTCCACATCGATGAAATTGCCGTCGAACGCCGTGAACTGCGACACGACGCGCTTGAGCGCCAGGTTGTTGCCGGTAGTGACTTGCGCCCGGGCTCGGGTTGGTACCGTAGCAGACAACGCCAGCAGCGCCGACGCCATCATCGTGATCGAAATGACTGAAAACTTCCTCGTCATGGAATCCTCCCCTGAAAACTGGCTTTGCCGGGTTGCGTACGCCCGGAAATTCATTCCCTTGCCGCAGCAAAGTACGTGAAGCTCGATTGAATGTCAACGGTTTATGAAAAGTTTCTGAAAGCGAACCTTTTAGCGTGTCCGGCGCCTTGCAGCGAGCATTGGGACGTTACTGGGTGTGGGCTTTTGTTACCTGAGTGGTGGATTTCGTGATCGGCGCCCGCATTCCGCAGCTCCCTCGGGGCCCCGCAAAAGAGTCGCGGCGCCCTATTTTCTCGACCCGGATGCCACAAATATCGGCATACGATTGAGCCACCGGAGCGGGTACTCAAACCTGATCCTGCCCTTCCGGGAGCCCCTCAAACTACGGGATCGCCTTCCAGCCGGAATCCGATCCGCACTTCCACCTGGAAAGACGGATCGCCCGCCTTGTTCACCGAGCCGCGAATATTTTTGACCTCGAACCAGTCGATATTCCGTATCGTCTGGCGGGCCTTTACGATTGCGTTGCGCACCGCCTGCTGGACGCTGTCCTCGGACACGCCGACGACCTCGATTATCTTGTATGTTTTATCCGGCATTGGAATCTCCTTTGCGTGACGCGCATCGCTAGCACGAGGCGCCTGCTTTCAGCTCTCTCGCTGCTCTATTCCGAATGTCTGTCGACGCGCAAGCACTGCTGAGAGTGCGGAGCGTTATGCGCGGTGCGAACTCGCCGCACTATCGCGCCCGATAAAACTGCGCCCGAGTCGAGGCTGGTACTTCGACCCGGGCGCGCAGAGCCTACGCTGAAAGATTCTTACTGCGAAGGATTTCCTACTTGGGAGGATTGCCCAGCGTCACGATCACGAAGCTGGCATTGTCCTCGGCCGTCTCGCTCGAGGGATCGAAAGTAAATACTTCGATGACCAACTCCGTCTTGGTGACGCTCACCACGTTCGCGTTGGAGACCGCGAAACCGTGTTGGCTGCCGTCAGCGTTCGATACCGGAACGGGATGGTCCGGCTTGGTATTGGCGTTGTAAGTTCCTGTGAAGGTGATCTCATAAAGACCCTTGCTCAGTCGCGTCGAGGCAGCCGACTTCGTTTGGCTACCGCCAACGCTCAGAAGCGTACCGTCGGATCCCACGCCGGCAAATGCTACCGGCCGGTTCAGGTCGGGACTTGCCGCGCGCGCCGGAACCGCCACCGTCAGGGCGAGAAAGATAGTGGCAACTGCCGCTATCGGAATCGTGAAAAACTTAGCCTGCATGAATGCTCCTTTTTGGTCCCCCAGAAACGGGACTATTGCGATCCGGCTGGTCTATACGCTCACTTTGCGCTGTTCCATCGGGGAGCTAACGCTATCCGCGATGACTTGAGGTTGGTTCTCAAAATCTCGCTGTTAACTGAAGCAATACTCCCGTGAAATCGGCTACAATTGCCGATCGCGGCACGATCGCGTCGCAACCGGACACATGAACGAATGTTCAGGTTCGCCTAATTTGATTTTTCCACGGAGGGACGGACGGTTAGCGTGCCGGAAGGGCGAACTCGAGCGCGAATGCGGCCGGGTCTTCGACCGTTCTCATGTCGAGCTGGAAGACGTCGTCCGTGATGCGCCCGATGACGCCCGCGCGGCGAAACATTGCCGCGATCGTGTCAGGCGAAATTTCGGGATGTGTCACTGTGACCGCCACCGTTTTGAGTTCCTCGATCGGCAGTGCGCCGGAGCCGATTTGTGAGGTCGACTCCACCATCTCAACATTGAAATTCAGCTCCGCGCCGATGCTTTCGCGCACCGCGCCGAGCCGGTCGGTCAAAATATCCCGGACGCGTGCGGCGACGATCCTGAGCTCCGTGGGCGTGCGCCGCAGCAGCCGGAGCGTTGGCAACTCCGCCCCGAGATCGCGCGACCGCAAATAGAGCCGCAGCGTCGCCTCGAGCGCAGCGAGCGTCAGCTTGTCGCATCGGAGCGCGCGCTTGAGCGGGTTCGCCCTGATTTTTGCCACCAGTTCACGCCGTCCTACGATAACCCCGGCCTGCGGACCGCCAAGCAGCTTGTCGCCCGAGAAGGTGACCAGCGCCGCCCCCGCGGCGATTCGCTCCGCGACCATCGGCTCGCGCGGGAGCCCGAAGGCACCGAGATCGACCAGCGCTCCCGAGCCGAGATCCTCCATCACCTCGATTCCGTGCTCGCGCCCAATTGCGACCAGGTCCGCGAGCGTGACCTCGCTGGTGAATCCGACCACCCGGTAGTTCGACGGATGCACCTTGAGCAGCAGCGCGGTGTCGGGGCCAATTGCGTCGGCGTAGTCGCGCCGATGGGTCCGGTTGGTGGTGCCGACTTCACGCAGATGCGCGCCGCTTTTGGCCATCACGTCGGGCAGCCGAAACGATCCGCCGATTTCGATCAGTTCGCCGCGCGACACGATTACCTCGCGGCCCTCGGCAAGCGCGTTGAGCGCGAGCAACACCGCCGCAGCGTTGTTGTTCACCACCGTCGCAGCCTCGGCGCCGGTGAGCACGCGCAGTTCCTCTTCCACGATCGCATCGCGATCGCCGCGCGCACCGCCGCCAAGATCGTACTCGAGATTGACTGCGGAGCGTGCGGCATGCTCCACCGCCTCGATCGCGCTCTCGGCCAGAATCGCGCGGCCGAGGTTGGTGTGAAGTACGACTCCGGTCGCGTTAATCACCGGCTTCAGGTTGGGTTGGTCGGCGGCGACCGCGCGCTCGGCTGCGCGTGTGATCGCGTCGAGCATCGCGGCGCGGGTCGCGGGTAGATCTTTTCCGGCGCCGCCAGACGAGTCTGCTGAGTTCGGGCTCGCGGCCCCACTCTTCCCGGTCGGGCCGGGCGCGGCGACAGTCTCAATCGCGGCGCGCAGTTCCGCCTGCGCCCGCCGCACCATCAACTTGAGGTAGCCCTGGCCGAATCCCGCCAGCGACGGCAAGCTCGAAGCGGCGCGCATACATTCGTCGAGCGGCGGCATCGCGGAGAGGAGTTTGCCACGACCCTCTGACGCCACACTCGCGCGTCTGCGTTTTGACGAGTGCGATTCCATGGTGAGGCGATTATCCGAGAGCGCCAAAGCCACGCGCAAGCGCACTCGGGCGGGCGCGTTTCTCTGCCGGCGACAACGGAGATGGACTCCTCGCTGGGTGCCGGGGCTGGCCCCTGCCGCGCGCTACGCTCGATGCGTCGATTCCGCGCGCGGCGCGCCACTAGCCGCCCCGCGCAGCTTGCGCCATCGGTCCATCAGCCGAGGGAATTCGCCGTGGATAAACCCGAAGAAGCGGCGCGTCTCGTCGAGGCGCGCGCCCGCCGCGGTGTCCCGCCCAACGGCCTCGATACCCTCGCGCAGACCCTGCTCCCAGCGGGTAAAAAGCTGTTCCCGGCGGGTGAACGCCTCGTACCACATGTCGTCGAAGACCCGATAGTGATCGCGGCGCTGGCCGGGCTCGCGCTCGCGGCCGACCAGCCCGACTTGCGCCAGGTAGCGCACCGCGCCGGAAATCGCGGCGGGACTGACGCGCAGCAGATGCGCCAGCTCGGAGGCGGTGCGGCGGCCGTCGGCGGCGATCAGGATCCCGACGAACACGCGGGCCGTCATGCGCGGGAAACCGGCTTCCGACAGATTGAGTGCGGAGCGCTCGACGAAGCGCCCCACTGCCGCGGGGTCGCGGCGGCCGTCTCCCGCCGCCGCATAACTGCTGGCGCCGCGCGTCGCAGCCTTATTTTTCACTCGTTTGCGTAGTTTCACAAATTTGTGAATGTAGTGTATATTGACGCCCATGACGAACGCAATCTCCACGGAGACAGGTTTCGCGAAGACAATCTCCCCGGGGGCAAGCTCCACCGAAGCAATCTCAATGTCCGGCATGGTCAAGTCGTTCGGCCCGACGCGCGCGCTCGGCGGTCTCGACTTGAGCGTGCGGGTCGGCGAGGTGCACGGCTTCCTCGGTCCCAACGGCGCCGGCAAGACCACCACTATCCGCATCCTGCTCGGCCTGATTCGCGCCGATGCCGGCGACGCCCGGCTGCTCGGCGGCGATCCGTGGCGCGACGCCGTCGCACTGCATCGCCGCCTCGCCTACGTTCCCGGCGATGTGACGCTGTGGCCAGGCCTCTCCGGCGGCGAGGTCATCGACCTACTCGGCCGGCTGCGGGGCGGCCTCGACCCACGCCGCCGCCAGAGCCTGCTCGAGCGGTTCGATCTCGACCCGCGAATCAAGGGCCGCAATTACTCCAAGGGGAATCGGCAGAAGGTCGCGCTGGTCGCGGCGCTCGCATCCGACGTCGAGCTGCTGTTGCTGGACGAGCCGAGCTCGGGCCTCGACCCTCTGATGGAAGCCGTGTTCCGCGAATGTATCGCCGAGGAGCGCCGCCGCGGGCGCACCGTGCTGCTCTCCAGCCACATCCTGGCCGAGGTCGAGGCGCTCTGCGACCGCGTCAGCATCATCCGCAACGGCCGCACCGTGGAGAGCGGCACGCTGGCGGAACTGCGCCATCTCACCCGCACCTCGATCTCCGCCGAGCTGGCGAACCCGCCGAGCGGACTCGCTGCGCTGCCCGGCGTTCATGGGATCATCGTGGATGGATCGCGCGTGCAATGCACTGTCGACGCCGACCGGCTCGACGAAGTGTTGCGTGAGCTCACCCGCGCCGGCGTCCGCAGCCTGCTGAGCCGGCCGCCGACGCTCGAGGAGCTGTTCATGCGCCACTACCAGTCGGAACCGTCTCCATCGAGCCATGGCGATGCTACCGGCGAGCATGGGCACGCGCCGGCAGCCAGATAAATCAGTCGCGCGGCGAAGAGTGAAAATCGATCGCAAGATGAAAATCGTTCGCGCGATAAAACGAAAATGAATTCAATGGCCGGCACCGGCACCCTGATTCGCCTCGCCTTGCGCCGCGACCGTGTCGTGTTGCCGATCTGGTTCTGCGCGGGCCTCCTCCCGATGGGCGTCGCGGCCAGTTTCGCCAAGCTCTACCCCAGCCCGGATTCACTGCGCGCATTCGCCGATCAATGCATGAGCAACCCTGCGATCGTCGCGATCCTCGGCCCGGTGTTCGCGCCGACCGTCGGCGGCCTCACCGCGTGGCGGACCGGCGCGATGGGCATGATCGTGGCCGCGATTCCGAGCCTCCTGATCGTCATCCGCCATACCCGGGCCGAAGAGGAAGCGGGACAGCGCGAAATCATCGGCTCGACGGCCGTCGGACGGCACGCGGCGCTGTCGGCGGCGCTGATCGTAACGCTGTTCGCCAATCTGGTTTTAGCCGCCGTGGTCGCAACCGGACTGATGAGCCTCGGGCTTCCCGCGGCGGGATCGATCGCGCTGGGACTGTCGTGGGCGGCCGCCGGTTTGATGTTCGCGGCGGTCGCAGCGCTGGCTGCGCAGTTGAGCGCCAGCACCGCCACTGCGCGAAATATCGCGCTCGGAGTCTTTGGACTGTTCTTCTTGATCCATACCGCCGCAAATTCGCCGGGTGAACACAGCGGGGTGTGGTTGAGGTCACTTTCATTTTCACCGTCATCGATCTCGCCTCTCGAATGGACGCGTCTGATCCGTCCCTTCGCTGGCGAGCGATGGTGGCTCTTTGCCCTGGTCGCCGGGTTCGTCGCGGTTCTCGATACTGCCGCTTACGCGCTGTCCGCGCGACGCGATCTGGGCGCCGGCCTGCTGCCTCCGAGGCATGGCCCTGCATTTGCGCCGCCGCGACTGCGCTCTCCCCTTGCCTTGGCGTGGCGGCTGCAGCGTGGCATGCTGCTCGGCTGGATTGTCGCGTTCGCGCTGATTGGCTTGCTGCTAGGCGCGGTCAGCAAAACCCTGCCGACGCTGACCAACACGCCGCAGTTCAGCAACTGGCTGGCGCATATGGGGGCGCATGACTCGGCACACGCGTTCCTGCGCATCGTCCTTTACGTCCTCGGTCAAACGATCGCGGCCTATGCCATCCTGGCCACGATGCGGATGCGCTCCGAGGAAATGACGCTGCGCGCCGAACCGGTGCTCGCGACTTCGGTCAGCCGCCTCCGATGGGCCGCGAGCCACCTGCTGTTCGCGAGCGCGGGGCCGGCGGCCGCGCTGTTCGCGGTGGGCCTGGCTATCGGGCTGACTTACGGAATCAACGCCGGCGACGTGAGCCGCGAGCTACCGCGCCTGCTGGCCGCGACGATGGTGACGCTGCCGGCAGTCTGGGTGATGGCTGGAATCGCGATGGCGCTGTTCGGACTGCTGCCGCGGTTCGCGGCGTCGTTGAGCTGGGCCGCGCTCGCGGCGTTCCTGGTCCTCGAGCTTGGCTGGGAGCTGCGGCAGGTCAGCCAGCCGGTATTTGACCTCTCACCGTTTGCTCATGTGCACTGGTCGGCGCAAGTGACTATCGCGGCATGGATCTGGCTCACGGTCGTCGCCGTACTACTGACGACCGCTGGACTGTTTGGCCTCCAGCGCCGCGACCTCGGCTAGTTCGCGTCAACCGGTTCGCCCAAAGAGCTTCCGCAATACTAAGTTAGTAATCGCCGAACGCCGGAAGTGATACTAACTTCAAATCTCACTTCCGGCGTGCGACAATACCAATTCAGCAATTTCGCTTCAGCCGAATGACCCTCATGGAGTTGGAGGCACGCTGTTGGTGTAGTGGACGGTGACATCAGTCCCGCGCACCGCTCCGATCGCGTTCGGCGTGTGAATCTCGAATCCGCCGCCGGCGCCGCGCAAGTCACCCAGGATAATCGCCCGCAATGTCCCGCCGATCAGCCCGACCTTGGTCGGCGCCGCCACTCCGTTCACCAACGCGCTGTCGTCGAGCATCATCGTGCTCGAGGGGCTCAAGGTGAGCGAGCCGTTGTCGACCAGGCCGATCGTGAGCTGCGAGCCGCTGCCGGTGGTAATCTTGTCGTGTAGCTGGACCGGCAGTGCGACCGCCGCGTTGCTGGTGATGCCGGCGCGCTCGATTTGCGCCGTTCCGCTGAGCTGTGTGATCGTCCCAACCGTGGTCTCCGCATGCGCCGCCGCCGGCATTCCCGCGGATGCGAGCATCAATCCCGCGGAAGTGAGCACCAGGAAGGCGAACCATCGCAGCGAACGATTTCCAAGGTAAACTGTCTTCATCTAGTTAGCTCCGCTCTATCTTGTCGAGTGTCGCTGTATGTCGCGAACGGCCATTTTCTCTTAAAACCGCTGCCTTTGAGCTATCATCCGACAGTTAGCCAAGCAAGGCGATATTATCTGCGTTGACGACTGCAAACGAAGCCATTTGGGCGATCGCCGCGCTGAGTACCTTGGGCGTGATCGCCCGCCCCTGGAAGCTGCCCGAGGCGACCTGGGCGGTGAGCGGCGCGGTCCTACTGATCGCACTCGGACTGCTGCCGTGGCGCGACGCACTGAATGCGGTCGGCAAGGGCGCCGACGTCTATTTGTTTCTGGCCGGCATGCTGCTGCTCGCTGAGCTGGCGCGAAAGGAAGGGCTGTTCGACTTCCTTGCCGCGCGCGCGATTCGCATGGCGGGCGGCTCCGCGACGAAGCTGTTTGCCCTGATCTACGGCGTCGGCACCGTCGTCACAGTGATCATGTCGAACGACGCCACCGCAGTCGTGCTGACTCCCGCCGTATTCGCGGCGACCAGGGCCGCCAAGGTCAAGGACCCGCTTCCCTATCTGTTCATCTGCGCATTCATAGCAAACGCGGCAAGCTTCGTTCTGCCAATCTCCAACCCGGCGAACCTCGTCATATTCCGTGCCCATATGCCGCCGCTGCTGGAATGGCTCCGACGGTTCGCATTGCCCTCGCTCCTGTCGATCGCGGTTACCTTCGCGGCACTATGGTTCACGCAGCGCGATTCGCTGAGACAAGAGCGTGAGGTTGACGCCGGGCTCGACGTTGCCCGTCTTTCGAGCGGCGGCCGCGCAACCGCTTACGGCATCGTGGGCACCGCGATCGTATTGCTGCTCGCCTCCGGCTTCGACGTCGCACTCGGACTGCCGACCTTTCTCGCCGGTGCCGCGACCACCCTTGTGGTGCTCCTGCTTGAGCGCCAGGCGCCGTGGCCCGTCCTCAAGGACATCACGTGGGACGTTCTGCCGCTGGTGGCCGGTCTGTTCGTGCTGGTCGAGGCGCTGGATCGGAGCGGCGTGCTGAACGCGCTCATCGAGGTTCTGCACTCCGCCGCAAATCGCTCCGTGACTATGGCGACCTGGGGAGCGGGCGTGACGCTGGCCGTCATTTGCAACCTGGTTAACAACCTGCCGGCCGGGTTGCTCGCGGGCTCCGCCGTGTCTGCCTCGCATGTGCCGCAGCAGGTCGCCAGTGCCGTGTTGATCGGCGTCGACCTCGGACCAAATCTGTCCGTTACCGGATCGTTGGCGACTATCCTGTGGCTGTCCGCGCTGCGGCGGGAAAATCAGGATGTGACCGCATGGAGCTTTCTGAAACTGGGCGCGATAGTGATGCCGCCTGCTCTGCTCCTCGCGCTAGCAGCCCTGATGGTCAGGGTGCTTTGAGCGCGAGTCCAGATGCTGGCACCTGGTGCGTGGCCCTCCGGTGCAGGGGCTGGCCCCTGCCTTTTCCATTGAAATAGTCACCTCGCTGGACGACACTTTAAGATGCGGTGTCGGTTGAGCGCCGCTAAAGGATCGGAGATCAAAATGAAAATGAAATTAATCTTGAAAGTTTCCGCGACGGTTGCGCTTGCCGTTTTTTTTCTCGTGTTCTGCGAGATCACCCAGGCGAGCGCCGAAGGCGATTCGTACACGGTGAAAACCGGCTACCTGACCTGCCAGGAAGCGGGCGGATGGGGTTTCATAATCGGTTCTTCGCGGGACATTCATTGCGAGTATGCGCCCTCGAACAGCGGACGCACCGAATATTATTCGGGCTCGATCTCGAAGTTCGGCGCCGATATCGGCTATCTGAAATCGGCCGTGGTGGTGTGGGCGGTCGCAGCTACTACCAACGATCTGAGGCCCGGTGCGCTCGAGGGCAGCTACGGCGGCGCTGCCGGCTCACTGACTCTGGGTGCTGGAGCGGGAGCAAATTTCCTGGTTGGCGGCTTTCACAGATCGTTCGCGTTGCAGCCGGTCTCCTTCGAAGGCCAGCGCGGGTTGAACGTGGCCGCCGGCATCGCAGCGTTGAGTCTCCACTTCGAGGGACTGAATCGCCCGCATTGATAGCGTTTCGCGGGAGGGGATTCGCCGCGCGCATCGGCTATGCCGCTTGTCAGGGCGTTGACGCGGGCTTCACGAATCTGCCACGAAGCCGCAAGGGAGATTTTTCAGTCTTGGTTAGCTGGCGCCCGCCAATACAGGTCTTCCGTTCCGTAGTTTGATGTTCGGCAGAGTGAAAGCCGCGGCGGTCCTCAACTTTTCGGCTGGACGATGCAGACCGAAGGTGTGCGTGCGGCCACCTCCCGATGAACCAGCCTTGCTGGGTTCATACTTCCAATCCTCTTTGGCCAGGTAAACGACGTCGACGCGCCAGATTACCACTGGTCGGCCGCTCTTGATGGCTCGAGTCGAGTCAACCAGATAGCGCCAGATGATGTACCAACCAGGATGGTCATAGTGCGATTGAACGGCCCAAGGACGCGTGCTTCCCTTGGATTCGAGCGCGAGCTTGGGCGGCGGATTCAGCTGGCCGCGGAATGAAAGATCAGGAAAGCGCTGCTGCGCAATATCGGGGTGCTTGTGGCGTTTGTAGGGACTAACGGCGTCGAGCGCTTTAACGCCGAACATTCCGACAATGCCGCTGAAGACGTTCGCTTGTTCGTAGTACAGGTCAACCAGTTCCGCTGCCCTGTCCTCAACGTATTCGACCGCCGTTCGAATATGAATCAGCTCCAACCCCTTCGGAAGCGGGAGCGAAACCTTTGCCCTTCGAGGCATCGGGCCAGAATGCACCTTGCGGCGCGACTTGGACAAGCCTTGGAATCGATTTTTCGGCCATCCGAAAATATTCCGGATCGCGTTCAATGCCAATGCTCTGATAGCCAACACTAACCGCGGCGGCAATTGTGGACCCTGCACCCATGAAGGGATCCAGCACGATCCCTTCACTGAGAGGCAGGGAGGCTCGTACGATTTCGCGCATAAACGCTTGCGGCTTTAGCGAGGGATGCGGCGCGATGGCCCGTTCTTCACGCGGAGTGGGTGTCGAACGAATCACATCGACAAAGGGGTAGCTCGAGGAAATTCGCCGAAGGCCGCCCGTCTTCCACCTGCGCAAGTTGTCCTGCACGCGACCCTCACATGGTTTTCTGAACAGCCCCCAAGGCTCCCAGGCTGAGCGAGGCATCACGCTAACTTCAGAAAATTCATCATGTGCATTCTTGGGTCTGTCACCGCCACGAAGTGTCTGTACCAGCCGGATGATTTCGCCGCGCTTCTCGAATCCGGCCTCGATCATCGGGAGATAGACGAGATGTGACAGGAGAGGATTGGTCGCGATGAACAGATGCCCGCCAGGCACGAGCAGTCTTATGGCAAGAGAAGCAAATCGAGAGAAAAACTCTCGCAGTGCCTCTTGATCGCGCTTGTCTAGAACCGTGAAACGCGGCAGAGGACGGCGCACACATCCGTCGAAGGAGGGCGGGATGCGCCAAACGCCCCCGCGCCCTCGCCTGAGCTTCTGCTGCTCGAGGTCGGTGTACTCCTTTAAGCCGTAAGGCGGATCGGTCACGATCGCGTGGATCGAGCCTGGATCACGACGCTTCATCCATGCGAAGGCATCATCTAGACAGATCTGGAAACTTCGCCTCTGCGCGTTTTCCGAAGCGTCTGGCCTGTCGCGCTTCATCGTCACTGGTCACACATTCTATTGTTTGTGTTCGCTCGTAACAGAGGTCAGCCGATCTCGTGGTCCCCTCGATACTCGCAATTCGCGTCTCTCATCAGCAAGCACTCTCGGGCCTGAGTTCCCTCAGAACGTTCCTTCGGGGCCAGACGCTAACCAAATGTCGTGCCGACTTTCTGTTTTCGAATCGCTGCCTCTCTAAGGTCTTCGAGCACTAAGCCTTCAAGGCTTGCTTCAAAGCCTTGCTATCCACCAGGCGGTAATGCGTCGAGCTGTTAGACTTAAAAGTGATCTTCACGATTCCGGCAATTACCACCTTTACGAGACTTGCCGGGTAGGCCCTGACTTCGTGCCACTCCCAGCCCAACCAATGTTCTCGCGCAGCCTCCCGCTCCTCGATCTCGACGGCTCTTTGCAATATCTCGCGGTATTTAGGATTCGCGATCAGCTTGCTCTTCTCACTCATCTGGCTTGACTGGAAGGAGTTGGTCGGGGTTATCGGGGTCATCGTGCCCTCTCTCTGTGAGTGTGTCTGGGTGTCTGTATGTATTGCAAGCCTGTGACACTAAGTCAAGCTCATCGAATCGGACCAACCGAGGAAAGACGCGGATGGGGACGAGCGGCGTTCACGAGTCCGCGCAGCGACGCCAAGTCGGAGGTACGCACCGAAAGCGGACTGCAGCGCGCGCCGCTGGCACTCTGGCGGAACCGGAGTCAGTCCACGACTTCGCGGATCGCTGGCGGCTCGGGCTGGATCGATTCAGCCTCGCCATTAAGGCCGCGACCGGCTCCCGCACGAGCGGGCGCGGTCGTGGCGGCCAGCGTTTCCGCCTGCGCTACCGCGAACATCTTGAGACGCGTCAGCAGCAGACAACCGCATAGCAGCGAGAAGCCCGCGCAGATCAGCACCGCCAGGCGTGGCATATCACGCATAGGTATTTCAATGATGATTCGCGATAGCGGCCACAGAGATCGAGGAAATCTGCAAGCAATTGGGGGTGCGTATTGAACAAGAGAACGACTCAAAAATTGCTACGAGGACCAGCTTCCAAATTCGTAACATTGGACTCTGCAGGGTCACCAAAACGATTTAAGATCAATCGCCGCGGAATCGACTATTTTACGACTGTCTTATCGGGCAACAATCTCAAGGGAACAAAATCAAATCGGTGCTGAAACTGGCCCGGCTAGATCGGCTTGTCACGATTGCCGTAATCCTGCGGCGGTTGGTTTCCTCTGTCTTTACTCACCGAGTGCAAACATGAGGTTGCCAATAAGATATTGACAAGAGAGCCTTTTGGCCTGTAAACCCGCTAGTTTACTCTCATTGACATTTTGTTGTCGACCTTGTAGGTTGGCAGCCTCGCGACTTAACCACGTCACGTTATTCGGCAACGCGGAGGGGACAATGAAGCAGCAGTGCCCTGGTGTCCGTGGTTTTCAGCGCCTTCCAATTTTCGCTTCGCTGGCGCTGCTTGTGGTGGTGCTGGCGCCATGTGCGGCCAGAGCGCAATTTGCGAATTGCGGGAACTCGACAACACTTAATAACAGCGTCGTAACCTTTGCGGACGGTTCTAACGCGCTTTACGTACCGATTGACGTAACAGGAGCTAGATATGGTTTTGGCGACACAATTGCTCCTGCAAACGGTTCGATCGCACTCGCCGCAGGAATAGTGCAGGACTACATCCTGGGCGGGGACTTCTGGAACGCGATCGACAGCGCGAACTGCGGCTCGAATAGTGACACAAGCGAAGAGTGCAACCTCGATCCTCATGTCGTTGTTGACCCTTCCAACGGCCAGTTCACGATGGTTTCTGTAGCGGGTAATCAGAGTCAGCTGTTAACCCAGACGAGGCTTTATATTGCGACGGCCAATCAACCTGCATCGCTTCACTCCGGCTGGACTAAATTTCCCCCTTTTGTAGCCTGCTCTAGTTTTCCCTCCTCTGCCTTTGTCGATGACCCTCGAATTGCGTTTTCAGGCAACTGGATCATAGTCGAGACTGATTGCTTCAATAGCTCAGGCGATCACGGAGGAAGCCAGATTGACGCAATCGAGAAATCCGCACTCTATTCTGGTGCATTTCACGATCATGTCTTTGCGAGCCTGGCACCGGGCAACTACTACGAATCGCCGCTATCCGCGCTAAACCAAGACGCGACTGCTTACCTTGCCACCCCTGAACCAGGTGACGCCGGTGCAACCGTAGTAATTTCGAGTATCACCGGCCCAGTCACATCGCCCTCTTACGCTTTCGATATTGGCACCGGCATGATATCGGTTTCGGGTACGAAAAGTGGTAAGGGCAGAATCCCCGACCTTAATCAAAAGATCTGCACTTACTGCCTCGGTCACGCGAAAAATGTCCCAATACCTTATGGCGACGAGGACGTCTGGGCTAATGGTCACGCCACGTTGGAAGTTGCTTTCTCACAGAAGTACGGTGGTAGCACCGAAGGGGGGGTGATGGATGGCAGCGCTATTTCGGAAGTGGTTACTTGGGACACCGTTACTAAGACGACGCCGTTCACTTTTTGGACCCAGGACTCAACCAAAGGCGGGGGCATCTCACACAGTTGGCCGAGCATTGCGCACACCGTAGTCAGCGGCAGCGACCGCGCCATTCTCACTGACACCCTTTCGCGCCATCAGACGGGAAATCTTCACCATCCCACTAATGAAGTATTGAGAATTCTGCCGTCGCTGTCGACTCTGGTTCAGAACGAAAGCAGCGTGGACGCGAGCGGCCCCGTGGGTAATCGCTGGGGAGACTACTCCACTACCACGTACGATCCTGTGAGAGGCAAGTTCGAGAGCTTCGGCGACTGTACCACCGCGGGGCCTCCGGGCGCACCGGGGACAGAACAATTCAACACCTACAACGAGATCGCTCCTTGAATTCACCAGTAAGGAAGAGGAAGGTACGGGCGATGAGAAAATACCTTGGTTTCGTTGGTCCGCTATGCCTTTCGATACTACTTTTTGCCGGAGTGCAGCCGGCGAAGGCAGACGGCTGCGCCTTTAGGTACAATCCCAGTACCGGAGAGGTGCTAGATTCTTCGTGCCCCCCACCGGCGCCGCCGCAGGACATTTACGTCTGTCTTGACGGGCAGGGCAACGTCACAGACGCAACCTACGGTTCGCTCGACGGGCCGCTGGAGATGGTGTGCAACCCAAATGAAACTCTGCAAGGGATGCCTCTTTCTTCGCCGAAGCTCGACCAATGGCGGGACACGCTACTGCAAGAATGGAAAACGCTAACGCACGGAAGCTAGGGCGCCCAACGCGTTCCATCGCGCCATAGCACTCCATCACCGATCCCATCGCGTCGCATGATGGTCAGGGCCCTAGGGCAAGGCGAAATAGACTACCGCGAGCGGCGGCACCTCGATCGCGATAGAACGCCGTAGGCCGTGTGATGATATCGCCTGCGATTGAACGCCGCCAAGATTCCCACCTTCGACCCTCCGTAAACTTCCGAGTCGGTATTCAGTATCTCGCGAAACTATCCCGCAGCCGGTACCCAATTCGAAATCCGCGGCGCAAATCTTGAACGACGGCGCAAGATCATCGCTGCAGCAATATCTGCAGGCCAACCTAACCGCCTTGGACTGTCGTTAGCACGCGCTCGTCGCGCTCCTGCGAAGAGTCGCGTCAGTCCACGACTTCGCGGATCAGGGGCGGTTCGGGGCGGATCGATTCCGCCTCGCCATTGGGGCCCCGACCGTCTCTCGCGTGCGCTGGCGCCGTCGTCGCGGCCAGCGTTTCCGCCTGCGCTGCCGCGAACATCTTGAGCCGCGTCAGTAGCAGACAACCGCATAGCAGCGAGAAGCCCGAGCAAATCAGCACCGCCAGGCGCGGGCCGAAATGCTCGCCTACGTAGCCGACCTCCAGGCTGCCGATCGGCGCGGTGCCGATGAACGACATCGTGTAGATGCTCATCACGCGGCCGCGCAACTCGTCGGACACGAATAGCTGCAGCATCGTGTTGGTGGTGACCATGTGATGCATCAGGCCCACGCCGATCAACGCCTGCGCTAGCATCGAGAGCCACATCGAATGCGAGAGCCCGAACACCGCGATCGAAGCCGCGGAACAGAAAATTCCGAACACCAGGTTCTGCCGCAGCGCGCGCGGCGCCTGCGAGCGCGAGTTCATCACGATCGCCGCCAACACCGCGCCGAACCCCTGCACCGCCATCAGGAACCCGTAGCCGCGCGCGCCGCTGTGCAGCAGGTCGCGCGCGAACATCGGGACCAGCACCGTGTACTGCATCCCGAAGCCCGAGTTAATCGCGACCAGCAGCATCAGGTAGAAAGTCGGGCGATGCCCCCAGACGTAGTTGAGGCCTTCGCGCATCCGCAGGAACATCGCGGCGCCGAACTCGCTGCGCTCGCGGCGCGGAGTATCCATCTGCAGCAGGCTCCAGATGACCGCCAGGTAGCTCACCCCGTTTAAGAAAAAGCACGGCGCCACGCCGATCACCGCGATCGACAAGCCGGCGACCGCGGGACCGACCATCCGCGCGCCGTTGAAGATCATCGAGTTCATCGCGATCGCGTTGGGCAGGTCCTCGCGCGTCACCATCTCGACCACGAAGGCCTGCCGCCCCGGCATGTCGAACGAGCTCACCAGGCCGTTGATCGCGGCCAGCATGATCACGTACTCGACCCGCACCACGCCGGTCCAGGTCAGCGCCGAAAGGACGAACGCGCTCGTCATCAGGATGATCTGCGCGGCGATGATGAGCCGGCGGCGGTCGACGTGATCGACCACCACGCCCGCGAACAGCGACACCAGCACGATCGGAAAGTAGCCGGCGAACGCGACCACCCCGAGCATCAGCGGCGAGTTGGTGAGCTTCAGCACCAGCCACGCCTGCGCGACCATCTGCATCCAGGTGCCGATGAGCGAGACGAGCTGGCCGGCGAAGAACAGGCGGAAGTTCCGATGGCGCATCGCGCGGAACGCCGTCAGCGGACCGGTCCAGCCGTCGGCGTTGGGTGCGATGTCTTGCTCGGCCTCGACGGCCTCGATCTCGGGTACCGTGTCGATCGCGATCGCTCCTTGGATGGGGACAATTCCAGTTTGCCAGAGCCAGATTAGCCGTGCGAGTGCTTGCGCGCGGCTTGCCGCGGCATGACTGCTCTGCGACGCTGGCGGCGTGAAGCTCTCGCGAATCGAACTGCGCTTCGCGGATTTCGCGGGCGCGCCGGCATCACCGCTGGCGATCGATCCCGATGCGGCCGGCGCCGGCAGTTCAGCGGAGCAGACGGTGACGCACGCGGGCGTCACGCTCGGCGCGCACCTCGAGCACGCTCAGCAGGGCGTAGTGGTGCGGAGCCGGGTCACCAATCGCGGCGCGGCGCCTATACGGCTCGAAGCGGCATGCTTCGAGCTGGCGACCGGCCTCGCGTCAACCCGGCGGACGCGGATGTTCAAACATGGCTATCAGTCGTGGAGCGCCTCGCGAGCAGTGGACGTTGGCTCTGGGAGCCATCGAGATCGTAGCGGCGCGGCGCCGTCCCCGGTGCGTGTCAACCTGGTCGCCCTCAGCCATCAGAGCGAAACCGCCCGCCCGCCCGAGGCTCCCGAAGCGGCGACCTCGGAACTGTTCGCGATCGTCGAGACCGATGGCGGTCGCGAGCGGATGCTCGCGGGATTCATCGGCGGCGCCGCGGCGCTCACCACCGTCACGATGCTCGCGCCCGACACGATTCGCGCGCGCGCGATTCTCGACGGCGTCACGCTGGCGCCGGGCGCGACTCGCGCCATGGAGCCGCTCTACTTCGCGCGCGCCGATGAGTCCGCGGCGCGGCTCGCCGCGCGCTGGGCCGCGATGCTCGGCGCCGCGATGCACGCGCGCATCGACGCACCGTACCAGCGCGGATGGTGCTCCTGGTATCACTACTTCCACGCCATCACGGAAGACGCGATGCGCGCGAACATCAGATCGCTCGCCGCGATGCGCTCCGAGTTTCCGATCGAGGTCGTCCAGCTCGACGACGGCTTTCAGTCGGCGCTTGGCGATTGGGATTCGACCAACGCGAAGTTCCCGAGCGGACTGAAAGCGCTCGCCGATGAAATCCGCGGCGCCGGTTTCCGCGCGGGAATCTGGAGCGCGCCGTTTCTCGCCGCGCGCGACTCGCGCCTGATGCGCGAGCATCCGGACTGGTTCATCATGCACAGTTCCGGAGATCCGGTCCGCGCCGCGTACAACACCAACTGGACCACCGGGCAAGATGCCTTCGCTTACGCGCTCGACGCGGGCAATCCGGAGTTGCGCGCGCATCACGAGCAGCTCTTCGCGAAGCTGGTGCATGAGTTCGGCTACTCATATTTGAAACTCGATTTTCTCTACGCCGCCGCCGCGCAGGGCATTCGCCACGACGCGAGCTTCACGCGCGCCGAGATGCTGCGCGCCGGGCTCGAGGCGATTCGCCGCGGCGCCGGCGACGACGCGTTCATCCTGGGATGCGGATGTCCGCTGGGGCCGGCGGTCGGAATCGTCGATGGGATGCGCATCGGACCCGACGTCGCGCCCTACTGGGACGCGCGATCGGGCGCGAGCGAGCCGGCCACCGCCGCGGCCCTCGATGCGATCGTCGCGCGCAGCTTCATGCATCGGCGGCTCTGGCTCAACGATCCAGACTGCCTGATGCTGCGCGCGCGGCAGACGCGCTTGACCGCCGAGGAGCGCGGCGCGCTGGCCGCGACGATCGCCGCGAGCGGCGGGATGCTGCTCATCTCGGACGACATGGCGCTGCTCGAGCGCGAGGCAGGCGCGCTGTATCGCGCAGTCGCGGCGCTCGGCGCTGAAGTTGATGACGATGCGGCAAGCGAGCCGGTGCTTGCGCTCGATCTGATGACCTCCGGCGCGATTCGCGGGCTGGTGAAGCCGATGCGCGACGGTGCTCTCGCGATGCTCCTGAATCTGGGCGCGTCGCGTCAGCGCATCCGGCTTTTTGACTTGCGACTCGGAGTTGGAAAAATGACGCAGCGCGATTTCGGCGGCGCGGAGCACGCGCTGGGCGATTCGATCGAGATTCCGCCGCATGCCGCGCGAACCATCCGGATCAGAAACTAGCGCGCGCATCCGAACTTAGCGCGGCACCCGAACACTACTTATACTGCTGAGAGCTCGATGACGCCGGCGCCGGCTCCTGCATGGAGCACGGCTCGCGAGGCCGCTGCCGGCACCGCGGGCGTGAGCGCCGCGTAGTAGCCGCGATCGAGCGCGTCAGTTACGCGTGCGACGTCGGCCGCCCGGCACATCGCGACGATCGATCCGCCGAAGCCCGCGCCGGTGAGCCGCGCGCCAAGCGCGCCGCCGCGCCGCGCGCATGCGACCATCGCATCGAGGCGCGCGGTACTGCACTCGAAGTCGTCCGCGAGACTCGCGTGCGAGGCGTTCATCAGCGCGCCCATCTCGTCGAGCCGGCCTGCCTCGAGCGCCGCGGCCGCGTGGATCACGCGCGCGGTCTCGCCGAGCACGTGACGCGCGCGGCGGAGCACTTCGAGCGGCCGCTGCTCGTCGAGCACAATTCGGTTCGCGCCGGTGCCGAGCAACTCAGCCGCCAGCTGCTCGCGCGGGACCTCCAGGATTCCCGCCGCCGCGACGAGGTCGGCACCGAGCGATGCGGGCGCGCTCGCTGCGAGCGTGCGCACCAGGTCGTCGGCGGCACCTTGATCGAACTCGCGGTCAGGCTGTTGATCGAACTTGCGCACCACGTCGCCCAGAATCCGCACGCCGTCAAACCTGAGTGCGCGCGCGAGGATTCGCGCCCCGAGCGCGCATTCGACGACGCGGCGATTATACTCGGCGCGCACCTTGCCCGATTTGTCGGCGACCTCGCGGCTGTCGGCGACCAGCAGCGCCGCGTCGGCCGGCATCTTGACCGCCCGCACCCGGAGCGGCTCGAACTCGATGAACAGCGCGTGGTCGCGCTGTCCGAGGAGGGATGCGGCCTGATCCATCCCGCCCGCGCGCGTACCCACGTACCATTCGCTGCGCGCCACCATCGCAGCCGTCTCGAGCGGCGCGAGTTCGAGTGCGTTGACGGCCATGAATGCGAGCGCGGACGCGACCGTCAGCGCGGCCGACGACGAGACCCCCGCGGTCGGCGGCACGCGGCTGTCGAGCGCCATCGTCGCGCCACCAAGACCCGCGACGCCGGCGCCGCGCGCAGCAAAATAATCGATCACACCTTGCACTGCAGCCTTCACGTAGTTCGCCCAGTCCGGGACCGCGTAGGGCGGAATCTGGCGCTCGATTCGGAAGCGGCGCGCTGGATAGGCGGGATCGGCGTTGTGAATTTCGATCTCGCGCGCCGCGTTCGCTGCCGCGACGATTATGGTCGCGCGATCGATCGCCACCGGCAGCACCGGCAGTCCGCTGTAGTCGGTGTGCTCGCCGATCAAATTGACACGGCCGGGCGCGCGAATCGCGAACAGCCTCGCGTCGGCGCCCGCTACCGCACGCACCTGGCGCGCGAGCGCGCCCGCGCGTTCGAGCTCGCCGCTATCCCAGCCGTCGCCGTCCATTATTCTTTTATTTTGTCTGCCTTACCGGCCTGCCCTGCATTGCCGCCATTCGCGGCGCGCGGCTGCTCCGCGGATTGCGGCCTGAAACGTTCGCGAGCTTTCGCAAGGTCCTCGGGCGTGCCGACGTCGCTCCAGAATCCGCGCGTGTCGACCGCGCGCACCAGCCGGCCCTCCGCGATCATCATTTCGATCGCGGCGGGAAGCTCCAGCTCGCCGCGCGGCGAGCGCTTGAGGCGCTTGAGATAATCGAACAGACTTGGACCCGCCGCGAACAGCCCTGCATTGTTCCAGGTGGTAGTCGACGCGCCCTGCATCGGCTTCTCAACGATTCGCTCCACGCGCATGTCTGGCGTGACGTACACGGCGGCGCCGCGGTAAGGGTCGCGCACCCGATTCACCGCGAGCATCAGGTCGTATTGCTCGGTGCGCGCGCGGACCAGGAAGCGCGGATAGTTCGCGCGATCCATCAGCACGTCGCCCCATCCGAACAGGAAGCGCGCCTCGCTCGCGACCCGGCGCATCGCGGCCAGCATCGCGCCGCCGGTGCCGTCGCGCTTTTCCTGGCGCACGGCCGCGATGCGCACGCTGCGATGCGCGCGTGCGTAACTCGCGCACCACGACTCGACCTGCCTCGCAAGGTGCCCCGTAACGATGACAAATTCCGCGACGCCCGCCTCCGCGAGTCCGGACACTATATGTTCGATGATCGGCGCGCCCGCGACTTCGAGCATCGGCTTTGGCGTATGTGCGGTAAGCGCGCCGAGCCGGGTGCCGCGCCCGGCCGCGAGCAAAACGGCTTTGCGGAGCTGGGGTTGGTCGGTCACGCAGCGAGAATACCGCTTCGCGGCGTCTTGAGAAGAGGCTGTACAAAGGTTTTGCAGCGCACCAAGGAGCCTTTCCGGCTGCCTCGCGGGGGTTCACTAAGTGCTCCGGACGGATGTAGAATCCAGATGCGAGCGAGACGCTTTCGGAACGCGAGCCAGATCCGCGGCCGGCAACCAGTCGAGTTCGGTGAAATAAATCATGTTCGGTGAAATAACCCCTCGCGCAAGAGCCAAGGCGCCCTTCATCTCGGTGGAGGAAGCGCTCGAGGAAACCCGCCGCGGCCACATGCTCATCCTGATGGATGACGAGCAGCGCGAGAACGAGGGCGACCTCTGCATGGCCGCCGAGAAAGTCACGCCCGAGGCGATCAACTTCATGGCCACGCATGGGCGCGGGTTGATCTGTCTGCCGATGTCGGGCGACCGCATCGATCGGCTCGGGCTCAGCATGATGGTCGGCGACAATCAGGCGCCGCTCGGCACCGCGTTCACCACCGCGATCACGGCGCGGCGCGCGTCAGGCTCGGGAATTTCCGCGCACGATCGCGCGATAACTATTCTTCAGGCGGTGCGCGAAGACGCCAGCGGCTCCGAGTTCAAAACTCCCGGCTACGTCTATCCGCTCCGCGCGCGCGACGGCGGCGTGCTGGTGCGCACCGGCCAGACCGAAGGCGGGGTGGACTTGTCGCGGCTGGCGGGGCTCAAGCCGGCCGGCGTCATCTGCGAGATTCTAAAGGAAGACGGCACCATGGCGCGGCGCGACGACCTGGTCGAATTCGCGCGCGCGCACGGCCTCAAGATCGTTACCGTCGCCGACCTCATCGAATACCGGCTGCGCAACGAGACGATGGTGGTGCGGATCGCCGAGGCGCGCCTGCCCACGCGGTACGGCGATTTCACGGCGGTCGTTTATCGCAACCTGGTCGACTACACCGAGCACCTGGTGCTGGTGATGGGCAAGGTCGACTCGTCGAAGCCGATCCTGGTCCGCGTGCATCGCGAGTACCTGCCCGGCGACGTGTTTGGCTACGCGGACCGCGACACGCGCGGCCTGCTGCGCTCCGCGATGGAAAAAATCGCGGCGGCCGGCGAGGGCTTGCTGCTCTATCTGAAACGCGAATCGAACGCGATCGCGGCCGAGCTCGACGGCCCTTCGGGACACGTGGTGCGCCGCGCAACCACCCGGATGAGCGGTTTCGAAGCCGACTTCCGCGACTACGGAATCGGCGCGCAGATTGTGCGCGACATGGGCGTGCGCAAGATGATCATCATGTCCGACGCGAGGCCGCGGCTGGCCAACCTGCCCGGCTATGGCCTTGAAATCGTCGGCTCGGTCCCGCTTTCGGCGAGCAACGGAAACTCGTCGGCCTCCGCCGCCAGCTAGCCGATACGGCGCTCGCCGGCGAGCGGAACCGGGGCCGCACTGCTATTGTTCTAGCTAGCGATGATTCCCGATTCGATTTCTGAATTCACTTTTAATTCGATGACCCGCGCGATGCGCGAGCCGGCGCCGCGAAAATTAATCCGCGTCCCCCTGAACATCGCGACCATCGCGATCGCCGCCATGATGCTCGCGCTGGCCGCGACAATCGCGCTTCCGGCGTGGGCGGCGTCGCCCGGCCAGATCGTTGGCATCAGGTCGATCACCCTCGAGCGGCCGCTGGAGCCCGGCGCGAGCAGCGTGCTCAAGGTCGACGCGCTGGTTCTCGCCGGATGGCATATCAACTCGAATCATCCGCTCAGTGAGGACTACATCCCGACCGTGCTGCGCGTGAGTGCGCCGGGAGGAATCGCAGCCGGCGCGATCAAGTATCCCGAGGCGAAAGAGATAAAGCCCGATTTCTCGGGCGGCGAAAAGCTTTCGGTCTTCGGCGGCGCGATCGCATTTGAGGTACCGCTCGCCGTCGCCCCGGATTTCCGCACCGGCCCCGGCCATAACCTTACCGTCACCATCGACTACCAGCCCTGCAACGACAACATGTGCCTGAAGCCGGCTTCGGTCAGCTCGACGGTCGATCTCGGAACGCTCGCCGCGTCCGACGGTCGCGGAAGCGGAGTCCTCGGCGGTGCAGTTGCGAGCGCGACCGCATCAGGTGCCGGCCTCGCTGGCAACGACGCCGGCGAAACGCTCGCGCGCGTGTTCGCGAAGCACGGGCTCTTCCTCGGCTTCCTGGCCGTGCTGCTGGGCGGTATGGCGCTGAATCTGACCCCGTGCGTCTACCCGCTGGTCGGCGTCACTATCGCGTACTTCGGCCGGCAGGGCGGCGGCCCGCGTAACATATGGGTGCTCGCGATCTGCTACGTGCTGGGGATCGCGCTGATGTTCTCGGCGGTCGGAGTCGCGGTCGCGCTGTCGGGCGGAATTTTCGGCGCGGCATTGCAGAACCCGTTGGTGCTCGTCGCGATCGCCGCGGTGATGGTGACGCTGGCGGCCTCCTGCTTCGGGATGTTCACGATTCAGCCGCCGCAGTTCATGATGCAATGGGCGGGCGCTGCTCGTCCCGGCTACGCGGGTTCGATGCTGATGGGCCTCGGGATGGGCGTGGTGGCGGCGCCGTGTATCGGGCCGATCGTGCTCGGGCTGCTGCTGATGGTCGAGCGGAGCCAGAGCGCGCTGTTCGGCTTCGCGCTGTTTTTCACGCTCGCGATTGGCCTGGGACTTCCGTACATCGGGCTGGCGCTCGCGGCCGGCTCGATACGAAGCCTGCCACGCTCCGGCGAATGGCTCGCGTGGGTCGAGCAGCTATTCGGCTTCGTCTTGATCGGTCTTGCGATTTATTTCCTCGATCCGGTGCTGCCCAATCATTTGATGACGCGGATGCTGCCCTACTACGGCGCGATGGCCGCGATTTACCTGGGCTTCATCACCGCGGTGGGCCGCAACTGGCGCCCGTTTCTGATCTTCCGATGGGCGCTTGGCGCGGCCGCGGTCCTGGCGCTCATCTATATGACAACTGCGCGCCGCACGCCGGAGCGGACGCTCGAGTTCGAGGCCTTCAATCCCGCGCGGCTCGATTCGGCGGCGTCGAAGGGCAAGCCGGTGCTGGTCGATTTCAGCGCCGACTGGTGTATTCCGTGCCGCGAGATGGAGCATTCGACCTTCGTCGATCCGTCGGTGGTCAGAGAAGCGGCGCGCTTCGTGCGGCTGCGCGCGAATCTCACCGCGCAGGACAAGGCCAACGAGGCGCTGATCAGCAAGTACTCGATCCAGGGGGTGCCGACCACAATGCTGATCGACTCGCGCGGACGGGTGTTCGAGCGCAAGGTCGGCTATATCGGCGCCACGGAACTGCTCGCCGATCTGCATCGCGTCGATTAGCAGGGCGGGCCAAATCAACAATGGGAAGGGCTAAAGATGAAAGACGAACCAGTCGCACCCGAGCAAGTGATCGCGGCGCTGTTCGAAGGCAAATCAAGGCTCGAGCGGATGGCGCTGCTTGGGCGCCTCGAGTTCGGCGGCGGTGCGATGTATCGCGCGTGGGCCGAGACGGAGCACAACGTGAAAGCACGCGAGCGCCTGCTGGCGGCCGCGGATCGCGAGGATGCCAACGGCAAGCTGCTGCTGCAGATGAGCACGTTCAAGAACGAATGCGAGAAGTGCCACACGCCGGTCGCGCGTGACAGCAACGCGGAGTCCTGTTCATTCCAATGTACGTTTTGCGCGGACTGCGCGTCGGGCTACCAGCACGTGTGTCCAAATTGCGGCGGTGAGCTCGCGCCACGCGCCGCTGCGTGAAGGTATCGCCATAAACCCGCGCGCGGCGATTCGATTCGATTAACGCGCGGCCAACCCACGAGGTCCTCCACGATGGCGCAGACGAGCGACGGTTTCGTGCGCGAGCTGTTCGCGATGGTGAAGGAGCGGCGCTCCTTCGGACGCCATCCGATTTGGCTCGATATCCAGCACGGCAAACTCTCGCAAACCGGGCTGAGCATCTTCGCGACGCAATTTTTTCTCCAGGTGCGCGAGTTCCCGCGCGCGCTCAGCGCGTTGCACTCGCGATGCACCAGCGCGGAGGAGCGCATCAAACTCGCCGAGAGCCTCTACGAAGAGGAGACCGGAAAAATCTCCGGCAGCGCGCCGCATCCGGAACTCTTCATGCGCATCGGATTGGGAGTCGGCCTCGGCCGCAATGATTTGATCGAGGGCAAGCCGCTGGCGTCGACCGCCGCGCTGATCGATTGGTTCGAGCTCTCGACCAAGGACCGCTCATTCGCCGAGGGCGTCGCCGCGATCAATATCGCCGCGGAGGGCCAGGTGCCCGGCAACTTCGCCGGTTTCGCGCGCGCGCTCGAGAAGCACTACGGGCTCAGCCGCGAGCAGGTCGCGTTCTTCGACGTGCATGAAATCGCCGACCGCGATCACAGCGACGTTGGCGATCATATCCTGAGCCGCATTGCGCTCAGTGAAGTGGAGCGCGCGCGCGTGTGGAGCGCGGCGGAGCGCTCGCTCGATTTGTGGTGGCAGTTCTTCGACGGAATCCAGCGCGCCTGCAACCAGGTGCCCGCACCCGGATCCGGGGGCGGAACCGGCTCCGCTGTCGCCGGGTAGGGAACTACTCCGCTCGGTGAAGTGGAGCGCGCGCGAGTCTGGCGCGCGGCGGAGCGAGCGCGGGTTCGCATCCAAGGACAGCTACGCGGGACGCTTTGGCGCGACGAAGACGGCGATCGTCTGCGCGACGAGAACTCGATTTTTGTCGAACGCTGCGCACCATTGGGCGGATCGCGATCCCACCATCAGAAGCTTTTGCGTAGTCACTTTGACTTCGCATACTGTGCTGGCTAATTCCGCGCCTTCGTGAGAGGTGCAGTCGCCTTGCTGAACCTTCGATTTATCAGATGAGCCGCGAAAGAAGACTATTTTTGATCGGCGCGGCGATACTCGGAGCGCTCGCATTTTCTATCGTTGCCAACTCGGCTCCTCCGTCGGGGCCCGGCGGCGTGAGCACATTCGCGATACTCAGTACCGCCTCAAGCGTGATCATGGGCAACGCCGAACGCGTTGTGAGCCAACCGGGCAACATCGGCGCAACCCGTATCAAAGCCGGCAGGAGCGGTTCGTTCAGCAACAATTTGATCGCGTCTGTTCCTTCGGGAAAAGCAATCAGGCTCGGCCGCGTAACTTCGGTCCTGGGACGGTGCGCGTCCGGCGGCGGCGCGATCAATCTGCGTCCTGGATCCGCGTGCAACGGCGGCGAAGATTCCAGTGGTGCGAATCCGCTGCTCCACACGTTGAGCGACGCGATCGAAGATGCGGCCGGCTTCGCTCAAGCGCTGGAATCATACTCTGCCACGCAAACCCTTGAGGCGCGTATCAAGGTCGGTCGGTCTCGAACTGCGACCATCGCGCTCACTCCGGGTTTCAATGTCGTCGACATTCCCGCGATATCGGTCGGGGAAGCCGCCGCGCTCGTCCTTGACGGTGCTTCGACCACATCTGCGGTGATCCGCGTCGCCGGCGATCTCACGCTGGGGAAAGCCGCGCGGCTCAATCTTCTCGGTGGAATCGTTCCGCAAAACGTTGTCGTTTTCGTGAATGGTTCTGCGGTGTCGCTCGGCAACAAGTCATCGTTGAGTGGAACCCTTTTCGCCTCGGCCGCCGCTTGCGAGCTGGGGGCTGACATCTTGCTGACCGGCTCGTTGATTTGCAGAGGTAGAATCAAGATGGGCACCGGCGACGTCGTGAGGGTCACTCCCGTCGCCCTCAACTTGCTTACCGCGAAGCTCTACGTAATGGACGCTCCGCTGACTTTCGCCCCGAATTTGCGCGAATACTCCAATCCGGATCCGCTAGGCGGTGACATCCCTCCGCTTGGAGTACTCGGCGGCCCGGCGACCGCGCTGCTGAATCCGGCTTTTCTCGCGCTGGATCGGGTTGGAAGCGGCAATGCGTACGTGAGCAATCCCAATTCCGGATCGCTCCCGCAAAGCATAAATGTGTTCGCGCCGCCGATTAACGGAGACCGTGCGCCATCGCCGTTTATTTTCGGACCCAACACGGATCTGACCAGTCCGGCCGGCATTGCGCTCGACGGCTCCAGCAACATCTATGTGGCTAACACCACCAGCAATCGAATTACGGTGTTTCCTGCCGGCTCGAACGGCGACCAGTTTCCTATATTCACGATCCAGGGAGCTGACACCGGCCTCTCAAGTCCTGTCGGCCTCGCTTTGGATAGCAACGAAGACATCTGGGTCGTCAACACCGCCGGATCGATTTCGCTTACCGAGTATCTAAGCGGTCAATGCGCAAGCGGCTCGACATGCGATCAACCGCCGACGGCAGTCATCACCAATCCCGCCCTTTCCGGTCCACTTGATCTGGCCTTCGACCACCAGGGCAACATTTGGGTGACCAACCCTATCGGGAACTCGAACTCCAGCCTGCTGGAATTCTCCCCGTCGGGAAAGCTCATCGCGACGATCGCGGGCGCTCAAACAACGCTGAATTTTCCTATCGGAATCGCGCTCGATGGCGCAGGAGAGCTCTTGGTGGGCAACTTCGCGGGCGCCAGTGTCCTCGGATTTAATCCCGCCGCTTGCACCTCAGCAGATCCACAGCCGTGCGACCTCAAACCGGACTTCATCCTCGCCGGTCCAACCAGCCAGCTCCTCGCCCCGGCCGGCCTGGCCCTGGGGCCCTGACGCCGCCGCTCCCGAAGATAGTGTCAACGCTTCGGCCTGGCCCATCCGGAAGCGCCCCCAACCTACAAAGATTCATATTTCCTCCGCGGCCTCGAGCGACTGATTATCACCCCCGAAGCGAGCGAGGAGAGCCACGACATGCCAGCCTGACGCCCACCAGCGTCCGCTTTCATCCGTCAGCGAGCGAAGACCTCGCCGATAGTCGAGCGGAATGATAATCATTCTGTCACTTCTTATGTCCTCGGATTTGAAAATGGGCCGTTGGGGCGAGCTGCTGTTCAGCTCGCTCGGGAAGCTCACCTGGGCGCGCGCGGCGCTCGGGACACTCGGCATCGCGCTCCTGATCGTTTTGATTTGGCCGCACGCTCGACTGGTAGTCGAGATCGTTACTGTCGCGACGATAGTCGGAGCGCTCTCGGCCGCAGTGTGCGGGCTGACGTTCTGGGCCAAAGCCCGCGTGCAGATGGGACGCCGGAAGCTGCGTTACAAAGACGTGCGCCGCGTCTCCGCGATGGTTGCGCTGGTCGGGCTCTCATTTCTCGCGGCCCAGCGTTCCTCGCTCCGGCTATGGCCGCGAGACTCCGCCGACTCCACCGGGTTCGTCGTCGCAGTCGCTCCTTTTGAGAACGACGTCGGTCATCAAGTCCAGAACCAGCTCATAGCAACATTGGACCAAATGGATCCGAGGCTGAAGATTCACGCGATCAGTCTCAGCCGCCCTATCCCGAATAAAGTGACGCAAGAGGAGCTTTCTAAAACGGCGCATCAAGCCCAGGCATCGGCGATGCTCTGGGGCTCGGTTGTCGGCGCGACCGGGAGTCGAACTGTCACCCTGTCCGTGATCGCGAAAAATCCGATTGCCGGACCGATGGCTGGCGGGGGAGCGCCTATGCCGTTGGAATTGCCGGTCCAGGATCTGGCCACCTACGTGGCTTTAGGCGCGGCTTCTCAACACACCGAGACGCTGGGCAAAGAGATTGCCGATGTGCTCAAGCCGCTTATCGAAAACGCGCGCGCGATGGCGGACGATTCGAAACGACGAGACCGATGGAGGCCCGACACCCGGGCTCAAGTCGACCAGGTTATCGGATCGGCGCTTGCGATCTCAGGTCAACAAACCGGGTCGAAAGAGTCTCTGGAGACTTCGTTGATCTATTATCACCGGGCACTTGGCGAATTTAGGCGCGAGTCCGACCCCAAGAACTGGGCCATGGCGCAGTCGAACCTTGGCACCGCGCTGAGGAGTCTCTACCAGCTCGACCACCAGAGCGCCTATCTCCAAGAGGCGATAGCAGCATTCCGGGAAGCACTTAAGCTGTTTACGCTTCACGATTATTCTATGGATTATGTGCTGCTGCAGAGTTCGATAGGCCATGCCTTTAGAGATCTAGGTGAACGCGATGCCGGCCTCGACAATCTAACTCAGGCAGTCACAGCGTTTCGCGCCGCGCTCGCGGGCGTGACCATGAAGGCTAATCCGCTCACCTGGGCGGGAGTTCAAGTCGAGTTAGGATGGACTCTTCGTATGCTGGGCGACATTGAATCAACCAGCTCCGACTATCAGGACGCAACTACCGCGGATCGCGCCGCGCTCACAGTCTTCGGACCGGACTCGGATCCCGCACAGTGGGCTTATGCGCAAACCGGGCTGGCGCAGTCACTACGCGCGCTCGGCGAGCGTACGTCCAGGCCAGACTACCTTAGGCAGTCGGTCTCAGCGTATCGCGAAATCCTGGATCACTTCGCTGACAACGCCCACGAGGGACTATGGGTCGCAACCCAAATCGGATTGGGCAACGCGCTGATATCACTTGCCTCCTATGAGTCTGATGCCAGGAGTTATGAGGAGGCCGTGGCGGCGCTGCGCGCGGCGCTCGCGAAGCTATCTCCGGATGGCAATCAAGCCGAATCGTGGGCCACCGCGCAAGAAGCTCTCGGCAATGCACTCAGAGGATTGGGAGCCCGCAAATCGAACATAGATGACTTGAAGCAGTCAGTTGAGGCTTTCAATCAGGCGCTAAAAGTTTTTACCAGGGACAATGCACCCGGTTACTGGGTAACCACCAAGCTCAATATCGGAGATACCCTCGCGGACATCGGCACGCTCGAGCCCGGAACCACGCATCTCAGCGAGGCGGCGACAACTTACCGTGAAGTCCTCAGCGCACTCTCGGAAAAAGACAACCCCGGGCAATGGAACTCAACGCAAGAGGCGCTCAAAAAAACGCTCGCAACCCTTAGACAGCGTGGAGTGAACGAAAGCTGACACCCGGCGGTGCCCGGCTGTCGCGCTAGATGGCAAGCGCGCGTTCAGGTCGCAAGCTGGTTCCGAAGTTCGATTGACTGTCGATTCCTACGACGATCGCCTGAGTGTTGATACCTATCACCAACACGTCGCGGCCGGCGATGCCGTTGTCTAGCGCGGCGACGCGAGCCGTGCAGTCACGCGTGTACTGGCGGAAGCCGGTTGATCCACGGCCGCGCCTGCTCGAGTTGCGACGCGACGCGAATCAGCAGGTCTTCGCGGCCCATCGCCGCCACCAGCTGATCCCCCACGGGCAGTCCCTCAGCGGTCCAATACAGCGGCATCGAGATCGCCGGCTGCCCGGTGACGTTGTAGGGCTGCGTGAAAAAGCAATGCCGGCCGACCTTCTGGCCCAGTTTCCAGGGTTTGCCTTCCTCCGGCATCATCGACGCGAGCGTGGCTGGCGGCTCCCACACGGTCGGAGTGAGCAAAAGATCGAATCCCGTGGTCCACCAGCGCGCAACCCGAATCGCCCATTCATTCACCGATTCCATGGCGGCGATATATTCTTCGGCCGCGACCGGAGATCCCTGGGTTGGAAACCAAAAGTAGGGCTCAACGTCGTCTTGAGTCACGGGCCGGCCAAGCATCGCGGCCAGTTGCTGAAGTTGCGCGCGCAATCCGGCCATCAGCAAGACCATGCCGTAGGCACCCGGGCCCGGATCGAACAAGGCTTCCGGGAACGATTCTTCAACTCGATGGCCGAGTGACTCCAGCAGCTTGGCCGTAGCCGTTGCCGCCTTGAGACACTCGGGATGGATTTCGCCAAAAGGTGTCCGGGTCAGGATTCCGATTCGCAGCTTGCCGGCGTCCGCTCCAATTTCGGCCGTGTAGCTTCTCGCCGGTGGCGCAATCAAGTAGAGCTCGCCCGGCTCAGAGCCCTGCACTGCGTCTAGCGCCGCCGCGACATCGCGGACCGTGCGGCTTACCACGAAGTCGACCGCCGTGCGCGCAGTATTGGGAAAGGGAACCCGGCCGCGCGACGGCTTCAGCCCAACCAATCCGCACCATGCCGCCGGCAAACGGATCGAGCCTCCGCCGTCGTTGGCGTGTGCGATCGGCACCAAACCTGCCGCTACCGCGGCGCACGAGCCGCCCGACGAGCCGTTGGTCGAGCGATCCAGATCCCACGGATTGTGGGTTGCGCCGAACGCCAACGGCTGGGTCGTGGTTTGACCACCAAATTCTGGCGTGTTGGTTTTCCCCAGTGTGATAAACCCGGCGGCGCGAAAGCGCGCGCCGAGAGCGGTATCCGCGGGAGAGATGTAGTGCGCATCGCGCAGAGCCCGATTACCCATGTAGTACGGCTGGCCTTTCTGCATCACGCCCAGGTCTTTCAGAAGAAATGGAACGCCGCGAAACGGTCCGTCGGGCAGGTCCTTCGATACCGCCGTTTGGCGCGCCTCGTCGAACAGCGGTGTGATGACCGCATTGAGCACCGGGTTGAGCCGCTCGATTCGACTGATCGCCGCGTCGACCAGCTCCAACGGCGTGAGCTCGCGCCGGCGAACGAGGTCCGCCTGCGCGGTTGCATCGACTATTGCTAACTCGTTGATGTTCACCGCCACTCCCTTCGGGGTCCTGATCGGCCTGACTGATTGTCCGACGGCCCAATTGTTATCTCGGAACTTTGGGCCTTGGTATCTCTACTACTTCTGAAATGGGTTTCGAAACCTTCAAACCCGATGGCCGAAGGCTCGACGGAAAAGCGCCACAGTGTTTTCCACCAAGTGACGACACGACACGCCCTCGCCAAGACGCGACGCGATGAGAGACGGCGCTCCGAAACTGAGGACAGAGCCCGTCCGAACGCCAGTCGCGTTGCTCGTGACCTGCATAAAATTGTCTATCGCGATCACAGCGATGATTCGCGGCGACTGTTTTTTCGACGGAATCCAGCGCGCTTGCAATTAGGAATTGGTTGGATTGATGTCGAGAGCCGATTCGACATTGCGCGGCGCGCGCGACGCCTCGGCAAGTTTCGTCGCCCTAATTACCCACTTGTCGCTCTGAAATATCCACTTGTCGGGCTGAAAGAGCGGCGTTAGACGAGAGGGCTGGCGCTTGCCAGAATCGAGTTTTATTATGGTAACGTTCGCTCACTGAGTCGCCGCCTGAGACCGCTGACCTTCTGGTAGCAAATAGTTCCCTGATTCTTTATGGTTTCTTATCCACAGGCTTCGAATAGAAATACCGTTTGATTGCGGTCTCTGAACGTATCGACGCTGCTTTACTTCCTGCGCTCCTCGGACTACAATTTGGATGCGGTTTTGGGTGGCTGGAGGAGCCTCATCATCCCTCTCTGTTATGGCACAAAAGCAATCGTCTGACGGTTACGGCGCCGACTCTATCAAGGTTCTCGAGGGCCTCGAGGCGGTCCGCAAACGTCCGGGAATGTACATCGGCGACACCGCCGAGCGCGGACTCCATCACCTGGTTTCCGAAATCGTCGACAACTCGGTCGACGAAGCGCTGGGCGGTTTCTGCACCGAGATCAACGTCGCGATCCTGAGCGATGATCAGATCTCGGTCGAAGACAACGGCCGCGGCATCCCGGTCGACATGCATGCCACCGAGAAGCGCTCCGCGCTCGAAGTGGTGCACACCATGCTGCACGCCGGCGGTAAATTCGACCGCGGCGTGTACAAGGTCTCGGGCGGCCTTCACGGCGTCGGCGCATCGGTGGTCAACGCGCTCAGCGAGCAGTTCGAAGTCGAGGTCCACAAGAACGGCCGGATTTATTTCCAGCGCTACGAGAAAGGCGCGCCGAAAACCAAGGTCGAGGAGCGCGGCGCCACCAAGCTCACCGGCACCAAGACCACCTTCACGCCCGACGCGTCAATTTTTAACGAGGTCAAGTTCAAGTACGAAGTGATCGCGCGCTACCTGCGCGAGATGGCTTACCTCAACGGCGGATTGCGCATCCGGCTGCGCGACGACCGGATCGGCAAGGCGGAGGAGTTTCACTTCGAAGGCGGAATCGCCGAGTTCGTCGAGTCGCTGACCAAGGGCAGCGAGCCGCTGCACGACGTGATTTTCTTCAAGGGCCTGCGCGAGGGCGTCGACATCGAATGCGCGCTGCAGTGGACCGATGCGGTGCACGAGGTGGTTTTCACCTACGCCAACAATATCCACACGATTGAAGGCGGGACCCATCTGTCGGGATTCAAGTCCGCGCTGACCCGCACGCTCAACTTCTACGCGACCAAAAACAATCTCTTCAAGAACAAGGAGATGCGCCTGGAGGGCGACGACACGCGCGAGGGCCTGGTCGCGATCATCAGCGTGAAACTCGGCGAGCCGCAGTTCGAGGGCCAGACCAAGACCAAGCTCGGCAACTCGGAGGTCGAAGGCCTGGTCGCGGTGCTGGTCAACGAGAAGCTCGGCGAGCATCTCGAGAAGAAACCCGGCGAGGCGAAAAAGATCGTCGCGCGCGTGATCGAGGCGGCCACCGCCCGCGAGGCGGCGCGCAAGGCCAAGGAGCTGGTGCGGCGCAAGGGCGCGCTCGATTCCGGCTCGCTGCCGGGCAAGCTGGCCGATTGCCAGGAACGCGACCCGGCGCGCGCCGAGCTGTTCATCGTCGAGGGTCCGTCGGCAGGCGGTTCGGCCAAGGACGGCCGCGATCGCAAGACCCAGGCGATCCTTCCGCTGCGTGGAAAGATCCTCAACGTCGAGCGCGCGCGAATCGACAAGATGCTCTCCTCGCAAGAGCTGCGCACGCTCATCACCGCGCTCGGGATGGGAATCGGAACCGAAAAAGACGTCACCAAGCTCCGCTATCACAAGATCATCATCATGACCGACGCGGACGTCGACGGTTCGCATATCCGGACGCTGCTGCTGACATTTTTCTTCCGCCAGTTCATTGAAATTATCGAGAGCGGCTACCTCTATGTCGCGCAGCCGCCGCTGTTCCGCGCCAAGAAAGGCAAGCACGAGCGCTATCTCAAGGACGAGGCGGCGCTCGAGGACTACCTGACCGACCTCGGCACCGAGGCGGTGACGCTGCAGGCGGGCAAGGGCAAGGACGCGCCCGAGTACAAGGGCGTCGCGCTGAAGACGCTGGTGCGCAAGGCGCTGTATCACGATCGGATGTTCGAGGCGCTGGAGCGGCGCTCCAAGCAGCGGACGATCGTCGCGGCGCTGGCGCGGCTGTCGGCGGACAAGACCATCACCGACGCGAGCTTCGAAAGCGAAAAAACGGCGAAAGCGATGGGCGAGGCGCTCCGCAAAGAGCTCAAGGAACCCAACCTTGTCACCCTGGTCGCTCTCGACGTCGACTCGCGCTGGCGCGTCACCCTAACCCATCGCCAGAACGGCGCGAAGCCGCCGACGGTCGTCGACCTGGTCTTGTTCCATTCCGGTGAGCTGCGCGAGATTCGCCGCCTCAACGGCGACCTCGAGGCGGTCAGCGCGCCGTTCAAGTTGAAGACCAGCGAGGGCGAGCAGACCGTCGAGTCGCTCAAGGCCGCCGCGGAGTCGGTCCTCGCAGCGGGCAAGAAGGGCGTCGAGGTCAATCGCTACAAGGGCCTCGGCGAGATGAATCCGGAGCAGCTCTGGGACACCACAATGAATCCGGAGACGCGCTCGATGCTCAAGATGCAGATCTCGTCGCTCGAAGAGGCCGAGGAAATTTTCACCATGCTGATGGGCGACCAGGTCGAGCCGCGCCGGCTGTTCATCGAGGAAAATGCGCTCAACGTCCGCAATCTCGACATCTGATCGCGACGAGCGTCGACAACTGATCGCGCCGCGCCTGCGCGTCGCGGTGAGCACAGTCGCCGGACAACGATCAGCTGGGGATTCGCGCTAGCCAGCTTGGAAATTTATGGCTGAGACCAACGGCAACGAACCGACCCGCCACGAGCCCTCGCTGCTGAATATCGAAGACGATATGCGGCAGTCCTACCTGGACTACGCGATGTCGGTGAATATCGGACGCGCGCTGCCGGTCATCAGCGACGGCCTCAAGCCCGTTCATCGCCGGATTCTATACGCGATGTTCCGTGCCGGCCTGCTTCCCAACCGCCGCCACATCAAGTGCGCCGCCGTGGTCGGCGAGGTCCTCGGCAAGTATCATCCGCACGGCGACACCGCGGTTTACGACGCGCTCGCGCGCATGGCGCAGACGTTCACCTTGCGCTACCCGCTGATCGACGGCCAGGGAAATTTCGGCTCCGTCGACGGCGACCCGCCCGCCGCGATGCGCTATACGGAATGCCGGCTCACGCGCCTGGCCGAGCGCCTGCTCGCCGATATCGAAAAAGACACCGTCGATTTCATTTCCAACTACGACGGCTCGCAGGAGGAGCCCGAAGTTCTGCCCGCGCAGGTGCCGAACCTGCTTATCAACGGCTCCGACGGCATCGCGGTCGGGATGGCGACCAATATCCCGCCGCACAATCTCGGCGAAGTATGCGACGCGCTGTTCGCGCTGATCGAAAACCCGGACTTGAGCCTCGAGAAAGTCCTCGACATCATTCCCGGCCCCGATTTCCCCACCGGCGGACAGTTGCTCGGCCGCGCCACCATCCGGCAGGCATATCTGACCGGGCGCGGAACGCTCACGATGCGCGCGCTGGCGGCGATCGAGACCGACAAGCGTTCGAACCGCGCGTCGATCATCGTGCGCGAGATCCCTTACCAGGTGAACAAGGCGCGCCTGATCGAGCGGATGGCAGAGCTGGTCAACGAAAAGCGGCTCGATGGCATCAGTGATCTGCGCGACGAGTCGGACCGCGACGGGATGCGAATCGTGATCGAGCTCAAGCGCGACGCCGAGCCGCGCGTGGTGCTCAACCAGCTCTACAAGCTGACCCAGATGCAACTCGGCTACGGGATCATCCTGCTCGGCATCCACGAGGGCCGGCCCAAGGAGATGAATCTCCTGCAGATGCTGGTCGCCTTTCTTGAGCATCGCAAAGTGGTGCTCACGCGGCGCACCCGCTTCGAGCTGCGCGAGGCCGAGGCGCGCCTGCACATCCTGGACGGACTGCTGATCGCACTGCAGAACCTCGACGCGGTCATCAAGCTGATTCGCGCCTCCAAAGATGCCGAGGCAGCTCGCTCGGGCCTGATGACGCGATTCAAACTGTCGCAGCCCCAAGCGCAGGCGATCCTCGATCTGACGCTGCGCAGACTGACCTCGCTGGAGCGCGAGAAGATCGAAACCGAGCACAAGCAAGTCGCCAACACGATCAAGCGCCTCCGGGAGATCCTCGCCGATGACCACGAGCTGCTGAAGCTCATCGCCGCCGAGCTCGAGGACATCAAGAAGGAGTTCGCCGATCCGCGCCGCACCCAGATCATCGAGGCCGAGGGCGAGTTCTCGGTCGAAGACCTGATCGTCGAAGAGGACGTGCTCGTCACCATCACTCACGGCGGCTACCTCAAGCGCACGCCGCTGTCGCTGTACCGGACGCAGCGGCGCGGCGGCCGCGGCAAGATCGGCGCGACCACCACCGAAGAGGATTTCGTCGAGCATCTCGAGCGCGTCTCGACGCATGACCGCCTGCTGTTCTTCACCTCCAAGGGCAAGGTCTATCAACTCAAGGCCTATGAGCTTCCCGAAGCCGGCCGCGCCGCCAAGGGCCGCTCGATTGCGAACCTGCTCAGCCTCGCCGACGACGAGAAGCTCTCCGCGTTCATCCCGGTGCCGCGCGACCTCAAGGGCAAGTTCGTGTTTTTCGCCACTCGCCGCGGCCGTGTGAAAAAAACCGAGATCGACGCGTTCGCGAATGTGCGCTCCAGCGGGATCATCGCGATGAGCCTCGACGACGGCGACGCCCTGGTCGACGTGCGCGTCACCGACGGCAATCAGCAGATCGTGCTTTCGACGCGCGCGGGCCAGGCCATCAGGTTCAAGGAAGAGGAAGCGCGCCCGATGGGCCGCGATACCCAGGGCGTGGTCGGAATGGAGCTCGAATCGTACCCGATCAAGGAAGGCAAGACCGTGACGCTGGTCGAAGACGAAATCGTTTCGATGTCGACCTCGCGCGAGGACGAAACGCTGCTCACGGTTTCGGAGCTCGGCTACGGCAAACGCACGCCGGCGTCGGACTACCGGCTGACGCATCGCGGTGGCAAGGGCGTGATCACGATGAACGTCACCGAAAAAACCGGCAAGGTAATCAGCGTTCGCCAGGTCGGCTCGGACGATCAGGTGATGCTGATAACCGACGGCGGAAAGGTGATCCGGCTCGGGGTGAAAGACGTGCGCATCACGGGCCGCAACGCTCAGGGCGTGCACCTGGTGAAGCTCGAGCCGAACGAGAAAGTCCGCGCCGTCGCCGGCCTGGCCGAGAAGGAAGAGGACGACGGCAACGGCGGCAACGGCAATGGCTCGAATGGCGCCGCGACCGGCGAGAGCGAAGAGTAGCTCCTGCTACGCGTTCGCGCTTGGGCGCGAGGCGACCTGCGCGTACCAGCGCGCCAGGTTTTTCTGTTCCGGCTGAATTTCGATCTCCACGGTCTTCGCGAAATCGACCATGCAAAGCGTGGTGATGTCGGCGATCGAGAATCGCTCGCCGGCGACGAAGTCGCTCTGCCCCAACGCTACGTCTAGGATCGCGAAGCCTCTGACCGCCGTGTCACGCTCGATACGTCCGAACTCCGGAATCCTGTGCCCGCGTCCTTCCGACACCTTGCTCAGATGCGACCATACGTGGCCGACCGGCGCGAAAATTCCCAACTCGACGCGCCGGTTCCACATCTCGACGCGCGCCTGCTCGAGTGCGCCGACGCCGAATAATGGCGGCTCACGATGCAATCCCTCGAAGTACCGGCATATCGCGACGCTCTCGCTGAGGAAGCTTCCGTCATCGAGCTCGAGTATCGGAAGCGAGCCGAGCGGGTTCATCCGGTAGAAGGCAGGCGTGCGGTTTGCGTTGCGCATGATATCGACCTGCTCGAGCGCGACGCTGACCCCTTTCTCGGCAAGGAAAATCCGCACCCGGCGCGGACTTGGCGCGAGCGTGAAGTCGTACATTTTCATGTCCATTCTCCGCCGCGCGGCGCGCCCGTGATCTTCGCCGCACTCGTTCAAGCGGTATCTCGGGTTCTGCGGCGCTTGATGCCGCGCTCGTCGCAGGCATGGTCGACCATCGACTGAATGAATTCGCTCTTGGCGGGACTGTATTGCGAGTAGTGTTCGATTCGCCCGACGATCTCGCATTTCAAGCGCGCATACTCCGCGGCGACTTCCGGATGAGACCGCAAATAGTTGCGCAACAGCAACTGGCTATCGGTCTGGAAGCTTTCCCTTGGCACGATGTGAATATTGTAATTGTCTATTCCGCCGCGTTTCAAAAAGAACAGCCGACCGGCTAGAAACGGAATTTTCACATAGCCCAGATTCGCCAGCGCAGGCACATGAGCTTCAACGGCTCCGAGATTTCTAACCGCCGCGAGCATATCCATGACCGGCTTTCCGGCGAGACCAGGAACCGCTGAACTTCCGACATGCTCGAGCTCAACGAACAGATCGCCTGTCGCGGCCATCAGCCGCGCCTTCTCGGCTTCGAACATCTGCGGCCACCGCGAATCGTACTCGACGATGATAATTTCAGGACCGCGTGCGATGACACCCTCGGTCCGCTTCCATGGCTCGTTGCCGCTCATAGCCACTGCCTCGAGACCCGGCGCCCCATCGGCTCCTTCTCCTCAATCGCTGCCCGGTGGCGGTGCGCCCGCTCCCAGACCTTGCGCGACGTACGCGTCGTCGGCGGCGCTGAGCGCCCTGCCCCGCGCTATCTCCAGGCCCATCGAGCCGAGGATCTCCTCGAGTGCGTTCAGGATCAGGATCACGTTTTCGCGCCGCGATCCTTCTCCCATCAACCCGATTCGCCACACCTTGCCCTTGAACGGGCCGAGACCCGCGCCGATCTCGATGTTGAAAAGGCGCAGCAACTCCGCGCGCACCGCCGCTTCATCGATCCCGGACGGCACCCGCACCGCGGTCAATTGCGGCAGACGATGTCCCTCCTGTGCCGCGAGCTCGAGCCGCATCGCGGCAAGCCCGGCCTGCAGCGCGGAAGCGTTTGCCACGTGCCGCCGCCAGCGCGCTTCGAGTCCTTCTTCGACGACGATCCGCAGCGCTTCGTACAACGCGTAGTTCATCGTGATCGGCGCAGTGTGATGGTAGAGCCGGTCGGGTCCCCAATATTGCTCGATCAGCGCAACATCGAAATACCATGAGTGGCATTTCGATTTGCGCTTGTGCACCGCTTCCATCGCGCGCGCGCTGAAGGTCACCGGTGCGAGACCCGGCGGCGCGCCAATTCCCTTCTGCGTGCAGCTGTAGCAGCCGTCGATCTGCCACTTGTCGATTTCTACTGGAACGCATCCGAGCGAGGTCACCGCGTCCATCACCATCATCGCGCCCGCGCGATGCGCGAGCGCCGAGATTTCCTCGATTGGCTGATACATCCCCGTCGACGTCTCTGCGTGCACCAGCGCGACGAGCTTAGGCCGCTTCGCTGTCTTGAGTGCCTCCGCGATCTTCGCGGGCTCGACGATTCGCCCCCACTCGGCTTCGACCCGGTGCACTTTGGCGCCGAGCCGCTCGCCGACCTCGGCCAGCCGCACGCCAAAAGCGCCCGCGACGCCGACCACGATCTCGTCGTCTTCCTCGATAAGGTTGGCCATCACCGCTTCCATTCCGGCCGACCCGGTTCCCGAGATCGGAAAGGTGATCTCGTTTTTGGTGCGGAAGACAGTCCGCAGCAGCCGCTTGATGTCTTCCATCACCTTGAGGAAGTCGGGATCGAGATGGCCGACGACCGGCGAGAGCATCGCCTTCATCACGCGCGGATGAACGTTCGACGGGCCGGGGCCGAGCAGCACGCGCGCCGCGGGCCTGAGTTCCGGATATGTATCTGCCAAAGTTGTTCCCCTTCCGATTGGCGCCGCAAAATCTGCGCCTCGATCGCGACTTGGTAAACTGCGCGCTTATTTCGATCCCCGCTATTATGACCCGCAACTAAAGATTGGCAAAACCGCTAGCATGGGCGGCTGTGCTAAGGTTTGGACGTGAACAACGGCGCGAGTTCTATCGATCGAGAACTGGTCGACGAGCTTTCCGCAATCGTCGGTCCGGGCGGTATCGTCGCGCGACCGAGCGAGCTCAAAGTCTACGAGTGCGACGGATGGACGATCGAGAAGAGCGCGCCGGACCTGTTGCTGATGCCGCGCACGACCACGGAAACCAGTTCCATCTTGCGCGCGCTGCATCGGCGCGGCGTTGCGTTCGTCCCGCGCGGCGCGGGCACCGGTCTTTCCGGCGGTGCGCTTCCGCTCGATGCGCCTGTGATGATCTGCACTTCGCGGATGAACCGGATTGTCTCGATCGATATCGCCAGTCGCCGCGTTGAAGTCGAAAGCGGAGTGGTGAATCTCCACGTAACCAACGCGGTCAAGGAGCAGGGTTACTTCTACGCGCCCGATCCGTCCTCGCAGCAGGCGTGCACCATCGGCGGCAACATCGCGGAAAATTCGGGCGGCCCGCATACCTTGAAATACGGCGTGACCACCAATCACGTGCTCGGCCTCGAGCTGGTCCTGCCCGACGGCGAAGTCGTCGAGTTGGGCGGCCCCTGCGAAGAGCGATGCGGCTACGATCTGGCCGGCGCGGTGGTCGGTGCGGAAGGCACCACCGGAATCGTTACGCGCGCGACGCTCAAGCTGCTGCGCGAGCCCGAGAGCCGCGCCACCATCCTCGCGATCTTCCCCGACGTCGATTCGGCGACGCGCGCCGTGTCGGCAATCATCGCGGCGGGAATCGTCCCGGGCGCAATCGAGATGATGGACCAGCTCATCATTCGCGCGGTCGAGGCGGCGTTTCACGTCGGCCTGCCGGCTGAAGCGGGCGCAGTGCTGCTGGTCGAACTCGAGGGCCTGAAGGCCGGACTTGGCGATCGCGCCGCCGCCGTGATGGAACTGTTGCGCACCGACGGCGCGGTCGACGTGAAACTAGCCTGCGATGAAGCCGAACGCGCCGCGCTTTGGAAAGCGCGCAAACGGGCTTTCGGAGCGGTCGGACGCCTCGCACCCAACTACGCGACGCAGGACGGCGTCGTACCGCGCACCCGTCTTCCGCAAATCATGCGCGTAATAAGCGAGGTGAGCCGCCGCCACGGCCTCAGCATCGGCAACGTCTTCCACGCCGGCGACGGCAACATTCATCCAATAATTCTCTACGACGAGCGCGAGCCCGGTCAGGTCCTCCGCGCGATCGAAGCGGGACGCGAAATCCTGAAGGCCTGCGTCGAGATGGGCGGCAGCCTCACCGGCGAACATGGAATCGGCGTCGAGAAGCTGGCCGAGATGCCGCTGTTGTTCTCGCCCGACGACCTTACAGCTATGACCGAGCTGCGCCGCGTATTCGACCCGCTGGAACGCTCGAACCCCAACAAAGTCATTCCCGCACCCGGCGCGTGCGTCGAGGTCGCCGCGCCACGACGCCAGGTTCCGCTCTGAGAGCCGCTCCGGCTATTCGCATCGTGGCTCAAGCCGTCGAATCGAATCACGCGGACCGGATCGTCGGATTGTTGGGCGCCGATCGCGTGAGATCTCCCATAGGACCCGAAGCCCGCGCTGCGAATACGATCGTCGAACCGGCGAGCGTCGAAGAAGTCGCCGAGCTGGTGCGCGCATGCGAAGCCGACAACCTCTCGCTCGCGCCGCTCGGTGCGGCGCGGACGCTGGCGCAGATTCGCCGGACCCCGGTCGCGGTCGGCCTCTCGCTCGCGCGCCTCGCGCGCATCGTCGCCTACGAGTCCGACGATATGACGATAGTGGCAGAGGCGGGTCTGAGCGTCGCCGAGTTGAACCGCGCGACGTCGCGATCTGGGCAGCGCCTTCCGGCTGACCCGCGCGGCCCCGAGGCGACCACGCTCGGCGCGCTCGTGGCAGCGGCGCATGCGGGACCGTTGCGTCACTCGGACGGCAGCGCGCGCGACCTGCTGATCGGAATCCACTTCGTCGGCCACGGCGGAAAGCTGGTGCGCGGCGGCGGGCGCGTAGTCAAGAACGTTGCCGGCTACGATCTGATGAAGGTGATGGGCGGCTCGTTCGGGACGCTCGGGATTATTGTCGAGACGACGTTCAAAGTGCGCCCGCTCCTGGAAAACTATTCTGTCGCGATCGCGGGTTACGATCGTAGCGGCGCCGCATTCGACGCCGCGCGTGCGCTCAACGACGCGCTTCCGCTCGCCCATCTCGAAGTGGTGAGCCCCGCTCTCGCAGCCGCGTTCCAACGCTCCGGGAGTTTCCTCGTGATCGCGGGATTCTATGGCAACCGGCGCGAAATCGATTACCAGCGTGACAGGCTCACCGCGATCGCCGCGACCCGAGTCGAGTTCCTCACTTCCGAGGCCGCCGAAACCACCTACGCACAGGTTCGCGATCTGGATCTCCCGCAAGCCTCGCTTGCCGCCCGGATCGCGGTATTGCCCGGGGAGTTGGGGACCGCTCTGGAAGCCTGCGGGGTCGAGTTCGTCGCTCACGCCGGCTCGGGCGTCGCGGAGATTTTCGCACCGCTACTGAGCGCCGACACTGCGCGCGAAACGCTCGCCCGATGGCGCACGATCGCTCATCGCGCTCGCGGCAACGTGCGGGTGCTCGCCGCCGCATCGGAGTTGCGCGATTCGCTGGTGTTCTTCGACGAGCCAGGCGATGGAGCGCTTAAGCTCATGCGCCGATTGAAAGCAGCGTTCGACCCGGCCAACATCTTCAATCCCGGATGCTTCGTTGGAGGAATTTGATGCCGCCCGAAGCGCCCGCCGCTCCAGCGCAGCCAGTTCGCGACGTTGTCGACTACGATCTCCTTTTCGACTGCGTGCATTGCGGTCTGTGCCTCGAAGCGTGCCCGACTTACATGCTGACGCGCGCCGAGATGGATTCGCCGCGTGGTCGAATCTACCTGATGAAAGCGCTCGCCGAGGGAAAACTCGATCTCGACCAGGACGCGGTGCGCCATCTCGACTTGTGCCTCGGATGCCGCGGATGCGAAACCGCGTGCCCATCGGGTGTTCACTATGGACGGCTCATCGAGGACGCGCGCGCATTCGTCGAGCGCGAGCATCACCGTGCTCTCGGCGATCGCGTGCGCCGCTTCGCGGTGAGCTCGATCTTTCCCTACCCATCGCGGATGCGCGCGCTGCTCGCTCCGTTGCGGATGCTCGAGCGCGCAGGTCTGCGGCCCTGGTTCACGCGGATTTTGCCGCGGGCCATGCGCGAGTGGCTCGAGTTGTTGCCCCGGCTCACCGCCGGCGCACCGCAGCTCATCGAGACGCCGCATGCAGACGCTGCCGCCGACGCGCCCACCGTGGTGGTGCATCACGGATGCATCGCGCAGGTGCTGGCCGACGAGGAGAACGCGAACATAGAGCGTGCGCTGGCCGCGTCGGGCTACCGGGTGCTGCCTCTTGGCAACACCGTCTGCTGCGGAGCACTCGACCTTCACGCAGGCAATCGAAACCGCGCGCTCGAATTCGCGCGCGCCAATGTCCGCGCGCTCAAGGCGTGCGGCGCGGACGCGATCGTATCGGCGGCTTCGGGATGCTCGGTTGCGATCGCGGACTACGGTGAGTTGCTGAAGGGCGATTCCGAGCTGGCCGCCGACGCGCGCGAGATTTCCGCACGGGTCAACGATCTGAGCACGCTGCTGCTCGCCCGCCCGGCGATCATCGCGAAAGAATTCCGCTGTACCGTCACGTACCACGACGCGTGTCACCTCGTGCACGGTCTCGGCATCCGCGTGGCGCCGCGCAAGCTTCTCGCGTCGATTCCCGGCGTGAAAATCGTCGAGATGGCGGAGGCGGACGTGTGCTGCGGCTCGGCGGGCAGCTACAACCTGACCGAGCCTGCGATGTCGCGCGAACTCGTGAAGCGCAAGGCGGACAACATTCGCGCGACCGGCGCCGACTACGTCGTGCTCGCAAATCCGGGATGCGAATTTCAGATCGCGGCCGAGCTGCGCCGCGCCGGAGCGAAGACCCGCGTGATCCATCTCGCCGATTTCCTCGCGCTCGCATCGCGGCAATGACCGAGCCATTCGAAATCAAGCTGTCCTTCGCGTACACCAGCCCATACTCGTACCTGGCGTTTGCACCGGCGTGCGCGCTCGAACGATCGCATCGGGTGCGAGTCAGATTCATCCCGTACGGAATCAACATCCGGAAGGTTTATGGCGACGTAGATCGAGCGGAGGTGGATCAGCGCAAGGTCCGCTACCTGTATGTCGACGCGCGGCGAATCGCCGGGGAGCGCGGGATCATAATTCATCCGCCGAAAAAGATTTACAGCGCGCGGCTTGCCTTCTACGGCGGGCTCTACGCCGACAAGCACGAGCAGTTTCGCGAGTACTCGGCGCGAGTGTTCGAGCGATTCTGGAAGCGCGAGCTCGAGGTCGATGACCGCGACGCGATAGCCGGCATCGTCGCGGAAGTCGGACTCGACCGCGCCGACTTCGAGAGCTACGTCGACGCCGCCGCGCGCGGCGACCTCGACGCGTGCTTCGCCGCAGCGAATCGCGACGGTGTCTTCGGCGTGCCGACGTTCATCGTGGACGGCGAGCCATTCTGGGGCGAAGATCGGATCGACTGGGTAATCAGGAAACTCGACGCGCTAGATCTACGAGGTTGACCAGGTTGACAGGCGAGCGGCGTCGAGTGCTTCGCGATCGAGCGCGATGGCTCCAGGAGCGGTCGCGGCTATCTTTCCGTGATCGGAATATGACGCGGCTGTAGCTTGACGCGCCCGAGCCACGCGCGGACCGCGGGATACGGCGCCAGATCGAAACCGCCCTCGCCGGCGACGTGGGTATACGCAAAAAGCGCGATATCCGCTATGGAATATCGCCCGCCGACGAACCATTCGCGGTCTGCGAGATGACCTTCCATCACGGCCAGCGCGTCGCGGCCGAGCTTCTGAATTTTCGCCATTCTTTCGCGCCGGTCGTCAGCCACCTGCGGATACATCCGCAGAAAGCGCGCGACCGCGATGTGCGGCTCGTGACTGTATTGCTCGAAGAACAACCACTGCATCGTGCGCGCCCGCTCGAACTTGTGGTCCGACAACATCGGCGTGCCTTCGGCGAAATAAAACAGGATCGCGTTGGACTCGAAGAGCCGGCGGCCGTCTTCAAACTCGACGGCTGGAATTCTACCGTTGGGAAATTTCGCGAGGAACTCGGCCGTGCGAGTCTCGCCGCGATTGATGTCGAGCTCGATTCGTTCGAACGGTACTTCAAGCTGCGTCAGCAGGAGGCGAACCTTGTAGCCATTTCCGGAAGGCAAATAGTCATACAGGCGAATCATGATGCGTCCTTCCCGTGCGTGCGAGATGCGCGCTGGCGCGACTGGCGCGCGTGCTAGATTTCGGGACTGCTGGGGAGGAACGTCTCGCCCATCAGGTACGCATCGACGGCGCGGGCGCACTCACGGCCTTCCCAAATCGCCCACACCACCAGCGATTGCCCGCGGCGCGCGTCGCCCGCGGCGAACACGCCCGGCATCGACGCCATGTAGTTTTCCGTCAGGATGTTGCTGCGCGGGTCGAGCTTGAGCCCGAGCTCCGAGACGATCCCTTCCGGCTCCGGGCCGAGGAAGCCAAGCGCGAGCAGCACCAGGTCGCAGTCCAGCTCGAACTCGCTGCCGGGAATGTCCTCCATCACCATCCGCCCGTTGTCGCGCTTCCAGTTGAGGCGGAGGCCGTGGAGCTTTTTGACTTGGCCGTTTTCGCCGCTGAACTTCGCGGTGTTGATGCTCCAGTCGCGCTCGACGCCTTCTTCGTGCGAGCTCGAGGTGCGCAGGATCATCGGCCAGTCCGGCCACGGCATCTCCTCGGTACGCCGCTCCGGCGGCATCGGGAGCAATTCGAATTGATGCACGCTGAGCGCGCCCTGCCGGTTCGAAGTGCCGAGGCAGTCGGAGCCGGTGTCGCCGCCGCCCAGGATGACGACGCGTTTTCCGTGCGCGCTGAGCTCTAGCTTCGGATCGAGCGTGTCGCCGAAGTTGCGCTTGTTCTGCTGCGGCAGGAATTCCATCGCGAAGTGGATCCCCTTGAGGTCGCGTCCGGGGATGGGCAGATCGCGCGGCTTGGTCGCGCCCATGGTGAGGCAGATCGCGTCGAACTTCTTGCGCATCTCGTCGCCGTGGATGTCGAAGCCGACGCGGCAATTGGTGACGAACTCGACGCCCTCGGCGCGCATCTGTTCGACGCGCCGATTGACCATCCACTTTTCGAGCTTGAAATCGGGAATGCCGTAAGTGAGAAGCCCGCCGGGGCGATCGGAGCGCTCGTAGAGCGTGACCGCGTGTCCGGCGCGCGCAAGTTGCTGCGCGCATGCGAGCCCCGCGGGTCCCGAGCCGACCACCGCGACGCGCTTGCCGCTCGGACGCGGGCTCGGCAGCGGCGTGATCCATCCTTCGCCCCACGCGTGATCGATGATGTTCTTCTCAATGAGTTTAATCGTGACCGGATCGTTGTTGATGTTGAGGACGCAGGACTCTTCGCACGGCGCGGGACAGATGCGGCCGGTGAACTCGGGAAAGTTGTTGGTCGAGTGCAGGCGCTCGATCGCTTCGCGCCAGCGCCCGCGATAAATCAAATCGTTCCAGTCCGGGATGATGTTGCCGAGCGGGCATCCCTTGTGGCAGAAGGGGATTCCGCAATCCATGCATCGCGCGCCCTGCGCCCTGAGCTTCTCTTCGGGCAGCTTGAGATCGAACTCGCGCCAGTCCTTGAGGCGCTCGCTGACGGGACGCCGCTCCGGCGTCTCCCGTCTGATCTCCATGAAGCCAGTGATCTTACCCATTGCAGCCCGCTTTCCTGGTCGTCCTGGTTTCCCGAATTTTCGTCATCCGCACGTCGACACCGGTTCGCATCGGTGCGATCACACTGACGCGAGCCGCGCCATGTCGGAGTTGGAGCTGAGATGCTGCCGCTCCAGCACCATCCGGTATTCGGTCGGCAGCACGCGGACGAATTTCGCCGACCACGCGTTCCAATCGTCGAGAATCCGGCGCGCGGCCGCGCTGTCGGTGTACTGATGATGGCGCACGATCAACGCGTGAAGCTGCTTGAGCTCCTCGGATTCGGTGATCGCGCCCAGCTCGACCATCCCGAGATTGCAGCGCGATTTGAACGTCCCGTCCTCGTCGAGCACGTAGGCCACGCCGCCGCTCATGCCGGCCGCGAAATTGCGTCCGGTCTTGCCGAGTACGACGACCAGCCCACGCGTCATGTATTCGCATCCGTGATCGCCGACGCCTTCGACGACTGCGTGCGCGCCGCTGTTGCGCACCGCGAAGCGCTCGCCGGCGACGCCGCGGAAAAACGCCTCACCGCCGGTCGCGCCGTAGAGCGCGACGTTGCCGATCAGGATGTTCTCCTCGGCCTTGAAAGTCGCCTCGCGCGGCGGCCGCACCGCCATGAAGCCGCCTGAAAGGCCCTTGCCGCAATAGTCATTGGCGTCGCCTTCGAGATGGATCGCGATTCCCGGCGCGAGCCAGGCGCCGAAGCTCTGACCTGCGGAGCCCTTCAGATGAATCGCGATAGTGTGCGGCGGCAGACCCTCCTCAGCGAAGCGGCGCGAGACCTCCGCGGACAGCATGGTGCCGACGGTACGATTGACGTTGCGAATCGGCAGGCGAATCTCGACGGGCTTGCGATGCTCGAGCGCGTCCATCGCCAGCTCGATCAATTCATTGTCGAGCGCCGCGTCGAGTCCATGGTCCTGCTTCTCGACGCAATGCAGCGGCTCGCCGGCATCGACCAGCGGCCGATACAAAATTTTGCCGAGGTCGACGTTGCGCGCCTTCCAGTGCTCGATCGCTTCGTTCGCATCGAGGCATTCGACGTGTCCGACCATCTCCGCGACGGTGCGAAAGCCAAGCCGCGCCATGTGCTCGCGCAGTTCGTCCGCGATGAACATCATGAAGTTCACGACGTGCTCAGGGCGGCCCTCGAACTTTTTGCGCAGCTCCGGATCCTGAGTCGCTACGCCGACCGGGCAGGTGTTGAGATGGCACACACGCATCATGATGCATCCCGAGGCGACCAGCGCCGCGCTCGCGAAGCCGAACTCCTCCGCGCCAAGGAGCGCAGCGATTGCGACGTCACGGCCGGTTTTGAGCTGCCCGTCGGTCTCGACGTGAATCCGCCCGCGGAGCCCGTTCATCACGAGCACCTGCTGCGTCTCGGCCAGGCCGAGCTCCCAGGGAATTCCCGCGTGCTTGATCGATTGCAGCGGTGAGGCTCCCGTGCCGCCGTCGTGGCCGCTGATCAGCACCACGTCCGCCTTGGCCTTTGCGACTCCCGCCGCTATGGTGCCGACGCCGACTTCCGCGACCAGTTTGACGCTGATCCGCGCGCGATGGTTGGCGTTCTTCAAGTCATGGATGAGCTGCGCGAGGTCCTCGATCGAATAGATGTCGTGATGCGGCGGCGGCGAGATGAGGCCGACGCCCGGAGTCGAGTAGCGGATTTTCGCGATGAAGTCGTCAACCTTGTGTCCGGGAAGCTGGCCGCCCTCGCCGGGCTTGGCGCCCTGCGCCATCTTGATTTGCAGCTCGTCGGCGTTAACCAGGTAGTTGCTGGTCACGCCAAAGCGCGCGGATGCCACCTGCTTGATGGCGCTGCGGCGCCAGTCGCCGTTGGGGTCGCGCTTGAAGCGCAGCGGATCCTCGCCGCCCTCGCCGGTGTTGCTCTTGCCGCCGATGCGGTTCATCGCGATCGCGAGGTTCTCGTGAGCTTCCTTGCTGATCGATCCAAACGACATCGCGCCGGTCTTGAAGCGGCGCACGATTTCGGTCGCGGGCTCGACTTCCTCGAGCGGCACCGGCGGCCGGTCGAGCTTGAACTTGAGCAGGCTCCGCAGCGTCGCCATGTAGCGGCTCTGCTCGTCGATGAGGCGCGTGTACTCCTTGAAGATGCGGTAGTTCCCCGCGCGCACCGAATGCTGCAGCTTCGCGATCGTGTTCGGGTTGTACATGTGGTACTCGCCGCGGCGGCGCCACTGGTACTGGCCGCCGACGTCGAGCTCGCCGTCGAGATTGGCCTGCGCCTCGAACGCGTAGTTGTGGCGCGCGCCGGTTTCCTTCGCGATCGCGTCGAGGCCGATGCCGCCGACGCGCGACGCCGTCCAGGTGAAATATTTGTCGACCACTTCCTGGTTGAGTCCGATCGCCTCGAAGATCTGCGCGCCGCGATAACTCTGCAGCGTCGAAATTCCCATCTTGGAGGCGACCTTGATCAGGCTCTTGGTGAGGGCCTTGACGAAATTTTTGATCGCGGTCTCTTCGTCGATATCCCGGAGCCGCCCGTCGCCAATCATCCCGGCGAGGGTCGCGAACGCGAGATATGGATTAATCGCGCCGGCGCCATAGCCCATCAGCAGGCAGAAGTGCATCGCCTCGCGCGGCTCGCCCGACTCGACGACCAGGCCGACGCGGGTGCGGGTGCCCGCGCGAATCAAATGATGATGCACCGCGGCGGTCGCGAGCAGGCTCGGAATCGCGACGCGCTCGCGGTCGACGCCACGATCGGAGAGCACGATGATGGTGTGCCCCTGCTCGATCGCCTCGGAGGCAGCCCGGCACAGTTCGTCGAGCGCGGCTCTCAGAGCCATCTCACCGTCGGCAGCGCGGTAAAGAGTAGGAATCGTGATGCTGCTGAGCCCCGGCATCTTGAGCCGCTTGATTTTCTCGAGCTCCACGTTGGTGAGGACCGGATGCGCGAGCCGAAGCTGGCGGCAATGGAGCGGCGACTCCTCGAACAGGTTCTGCTCCGCGCCGATGGTGGTCTCGGCCGAGGTCACCAACTCTTCGCGGATCGGATCGATCGGCGGATTGGTGACTTGCGCGAAGAGCTGCTTGAAATAATTGAACAGCGGCTGCGATCGATTTGAGAGCACCGCCAGCGGCGTGTCAGTGCCCATCGAGCCCACCGGCTCCTGCGCATTCACCGCCATCGGCGCGAGAATGATTCTGAGATCCTCGAAGGTGTAGCCGAACGACTGCTGGAGCTTGAGCAGGTCGTGCTCCGGGTAGCCGTCGACCGACGGCGGCTCCGCCGGCTCGGGCAGCGTGTCGAGATCGACCAGTTGCCCGTCGAGCCAATCGCGATATGGCGCGCGCGCCGCCATCGACTCCTTGATTTCCTCGTCCTGCACGATGCGCCCGAGCTCGGTGTCAACGAAGAACATGCGGCCCGGCTGCAGGCGGCCCTTGAGCGCGACGTTCTCCGGCGCAATCGGCAGCACGCCGGTCTCCGACGCCATCACCACCAGGCCGTCCTTGGTGACCAGGTAGCGCGACGGCCGCAGCCCATTGCGATCGAGCACCGCGCCGATGCGGATGCCGTCGGTGAACGCGATCGAGGCGGGGCCATCCCACGGCTCCATCATGCAGGAATGAAACTGGTAGAACGCCCGTTTGCGGTCGCTCATCTGCGCATCGTTCTGCCACGCCTCGGGGATCATCATCATCACCGCGTGCGGCAATGAGCGGCCGGTGCGAATCAGCAGTTCGAGTACGTTGTCGAATTTGCCGGAGTCGGGAAGGTTGGCTTCGACGATCGGCGGAAGCTTGCGGAGGTCGTCGCCGAACTGCGGCGAGGAAAAAAGTTTCTCGCGCGCGTACATCCAGTTCTCGTTGCCGCGCAGCGTGTTGATCTCGCCGTTGTGGCACAGGAAGCGAAACGGATGCGCGCGCTCCCAGCTCGGGAACGTATTGGTCGAAAAGCGCTGATGCACCATCGCGAGCGCCGAATCGAAAGCGGGGTCGAGCAGCTCGGGAAAGAACTTCGGGATCTGATGCGAGATGAGCTGGCCCTTGTAGACCACGGTCATCGCCGAGAGCGAGCAGAAGTAGAAAAGATCGGGCGCCTCGATTCCGAGCCGCCCGGTTTCGTTGAAGGCGCGTTTGCGAATCACGTAGAGCTTGCGCTCGAACGATTCGGCGTCGGCGCCCGCGCCGCCGCGCGCGATAAATACCTGGCGCACCGCGGGCATCCCGCGCCGCGCGATATCGCCGCATTCGCCTTCGACGATCGGCACCGTGCGCCAGCCGAGCAGCCGCTGCCCCTCCTCGGCGACGATGCGCTCGAAGGCCTGCTCGCAGGCCGCGCGCTTTTCGGCGTCGAGCGGCAGGAACACCATTCCAACCCCGTACTCGCCGCGCTCCGGAAGCGCGAAGCCGAGCTGCGCGCATTCCTTGACGAAGAAATCGTGGGGAATCTGGATCAGAATGCCGGCGCCGTCACCGGTCCGCGGATCGCATCCGCAGGCTCCGCGATGAGTCAGGTTGTCGAGCACCTGTAGCGCTTTGGCAACTATGTCGTGCGAGCGCTTGCCCTTGATGTCGACGACGAAGCCGACGCCGCACGCGTCGTGCTCGTGGGCTGGATCGTAAAGGCCCTGCTTTTCCGGAATGCTCCTGTACGTGTGCATCGTCACACTCGCTTCGCGTCAGGGAGCGCGTTGCGCGCGGGCGCGTGGCGATGACGGCGGCCGTTGCCGGCCTCGTGCCTCTCGCCATTAGCATGCACCGCGATCTGTTCGCGCTCGGTATGCGTCGACAGCACCACCATCGTCTCGGTCCGCGCCACCCCCTCGATCGAGCGGATGGAACGGATGAGCCGCTCGAGCGACGAGGTGTTGTCGGTTTTCACTTTCAGCAGAAGGGTGTGCTCGCCAGTCACGTGATGGCATTCGAGGACGTCTTCGAGCAGTTCGATGGTCTCCTCGAAAAGCGGAATGGTCCTGGGATGCACGATCGAAACGCCGATAAACGCAGCGACGTCTTTGCCGAGCCGGCGCGCGTCGACAGACGCGTGGTAACCGGTGACGATGCCGCTGTCTTCGAGTTTTTTCACGCGCTCGTTCACCGACGGCGCGCTGAGACCGACCTGCTCACCGAGCTTCACCAGCGGGATGCGGCCGTGCTCTTGAAGCGTGTTGATAATCTGCAGATCTATGGCGTCGAGATCGGGAGAGTCAGCGCCGAATTTCATAAGGTAAACCTCTTGTCAGGTTCGACGAAGATAACGACAAGTGGCTGCTGTGTCAAATGAATCCAAGGCCAAACATCGTTCAAACAGTATTTTATTTGGATTGAGACCGATACCGCCGAAGTTCCAGAGGACAGCGACCCGCTCGGCGATGATTTCATGATGCGCAGGCGCCTGAAAACAAGGCGATGCCGCGCTGGCAAGAGCCTCTAGCCTAAGTTTCGTAACTTGAGCCTAGGGACGTTTTAATTAGTTCTGTGCGCAGCGCCGGAAGCGTGGGTCAAAGAATAGGCATCGGCTTCGAACTGCAAGTAGATATTTATAACTGAAGGTAGATGGCTGGCGCGGGGTACGCGAGCGTCGAATCGCCCCGGATCGCGTCCGCCCTCGCCGACCTTCACTCGCCCTTGAAATTCGCGGCGCGCTTCTCGACGAACGACTTCGCGCCCTCGAGATGATCATTTGAGGTAAGCATCAGGCGCTGCCCGTGGCGCTGATAATCGTAAAAGTAAGGCAGGTTCAAATTGAGCCCGACGCGGAGCGCCTCCTTCGCGAGGCGCTGCGCGAGCGGCGCCTGCGCGGCGATTTTGCGCGCGAACGCGGCGGTCGCCTCGCCGAGCTGCGCGTGCGGCACCACCTTGTTGACCATCCCGATGCGCTCCGCTTCGGCGGCGTCGATGATGTCGCCTGAGAGGATGAGCTCGTACGCGCGCGCGAGTCCGACCAGGCGCGGCAGCACCAGCAGGCCGCCGGCCTCGGGAATCAGGCCGCGGCGGATGAACACTTCGCCGAAGCGCGCCTGGTCGGAGCAGATCCGCATGTCGCACATCAGCGCGATGTCGCATCCGTAGCCGACCGCGGCGCCGTTGACCGCGGCGATGGTGGGTTTCGGATAGGTGAAGAGAAAATCGAGCGCGACCGGTTGGTGGGTGCGCCATTCCTCGACTTCCTGGCGCTTGATCGGACGCGCGTCACGAACTTCCGGGTTGAGAAAAATTTCCTTCACGTCGTCGCCGGCGCAAAATGCGCGGCCCGCTCCAGTCAGCACCACCACGCGCACCGCGTCGTCGCGCTCCGCGTCGTGGAACGCGTCGGCGATCTCGGCCCAGGTCTTGATCGTGCCGGCGTTCATCGCCTGCGGGCGGTTGATGGTAATCGTCGCGATGGCGTCGCGCTTGTCAAAAAGAATATCGGTGTAAGCCATTGTTCGCGGCTCCTCTCAGAACGGTTGAAGGGTTGGCGCAAGGCTAGCGCAATCGGCGGGAATTGCGCCAACCCGCGATGCGCGTGGGGCGCGGCACGCGACCCTGATCAGATGTTCGAGCGGCCTTGCGCGCCGTCGACCGGAAGGCAGGCCCCGGCGATCCAGCTCGCGCGCGGCGACGCGAGGAATATCACGGCGTTCGCGACTTCGTCAGGACGGCCGAGGCGGCCGAAGGGGAAATCGTGACTCAGGAAATCTTTTTCGAATGCCGGGTCCGCCTTGAAGATCTCTTGCCACACTCCGCCCGGATAAATGATCGAGCCGGGCGCGATCGCATTGACGCGGATATGCTTGGGCGCGAGCTCGCGCGCGAGCATCTTGGTCAGCGCGATCAGCGCGGCCTTGGACGCATTGTAAGTAATGGGACCGCCCGCCTCGCGCCCATAGAGCGAACTGATATTGACGATCGCACCGCCGCCGCGCTTTTCCATTTGTGCGGCGGCCATACGCGAGAGGCGCACCGCGGAGAAAAAATTCTGCTCGAAGGACTCGCGCCACGCCGCGTCATCGAGTTCGTGCAGCGATCCGACGCGCGCGACGCCCGCGTTGTTCACCAGCACATCGATTCCGCCCAGCCGCTCGAGCGTCGCCGCGACCCATCGTTCCATCTGCGCGCTGTCGGTGGTGTCCGCCGCATGCGCGAGGACCTCCGCGCCGGAATTTTTCAGCTCCGCCGCGGCGCGCTCGAGCGCCTCGGCGCCGCGTGCGCAGATGCTGAGCTTTGCGCCTTCCGCCGCGAAGCCGGCGGCCATCGCACGCCCGAGGCCCCGGCTCGCGCCGGTGATCATCACGACCTTGCCGCTGAGTCCCAGGTCCATTAGGCGATCTCCCTTTGTCGATTTGATTTGACGCGCGCGCAAGCGGCCATTAGCTACCAGTCGAAGTATAGTGCCGCTCGCCGAACCGCCAGACCGCGAGCGATCCGGCGAGGAACAGAAAGCCGACCATCGGGCTTATAGCCAATAGCCAGTCCGGCGCGCCCAGACGATCGGATCGCCCCAGCATCCGCACCACCGGGAAATAGACTACGCATCCGATAGGCACTACGAATATCAGAAAGTCGCGAAACCATCGAGTATAGATATCCAGTGGATACTCAGCCGCCTCGACGCCGCCATAAGTCAGAGTATTAGCTATCTCCAGGCTCTCGACCGTCCAGAACGCGAGCGTCGCCTGCAGCACCAGGATGCCAACGAACAGCGCCGTCCCGCCCGCGAGCGTGACGAACAACAGAATCAAGTTCGCGACGCCGAAATTGATCTGAACCAGGTTCGCGGCGATCGCAAGCACCAGCAAGCCTTGCAGCAGGCGCCCCATTCGAGTCAGCCGCAATTCATGACCGAGGAGCTGGAGCGCAGTCGCACGCGGACGCAACAACAAGCGGTCGAAGTTTCCCGTTTTGACGAACTCCGGGCCGAAGATATCGAAGCCGCGTGAGATGGAGTCGGCGACCGCGAAGGTTATGCTGACGACTGCATAGAAGACCGCGATCTCCCCGAACGTCCATCCTGCGATCTGACCGAAGCGGCGGAACAGAATCCAGATGCCGAAGAACTCGGTGATGGTGGCGAAGAACTGCGAGAAAGAGAGCATCAGGAACGACGCCGGAAATTGCATCTGCGCGCGAATCGAAGCCGCGACGTAACGACGATATAGCTGAAGGCCGTTCATCGATCAGCCTCCCTGGACTTGCAAGCGGCTCATCGAGCGACTCAACAGCCAATGTCCCGCGATCATCAGCAGGAGCGTCCACACGACTTGCTGGAGGAGACCCGCGGCCGCGGCGATACCGGTCAAATTGCCAAAGTAGATGCGGTAGGGAATATCGACTAGTCCGGCGAAAGGCTGAAGGAAGAGCAACGGCTGCACCCAGCCAGGAAAGAATGGCAGCGGCACGATGGCGCCGGAGAGAATGTTAACGAGGGGTGCCGCCAATGCATTAGCTCCTCGATCAGAGACGGTATGCACTATCACGATGTTGATCAGCATGATGAACGAGCTGGCAAGTAGTACTACACAGAGCATCGCGGCGGCGAAGAGTACCGCAGCCTCGATGCCGTGAGGAAGTCTCAGGCGCCAGGCGCCGAGTCCGATGAGGGGCAGAATCAGGATCGCGAATACAAACATGAGCATCGCGCGCGGGACAGTGCGCGCCGCCAGCAGCGCCACCGCGCGGACATACCAATAGAAGTAAGTATCCAGTGGCCGCAGCCGGTCGTAGGAAACGTTGCCCGTCCGCACCATCTCGGCAACATCCGGGTCGCCGTTCCAGGGAAGCAGCGCAAGGAATGCCTGACCCAACCACGTGTAAGTAATAGCCTGTCCGAGGTCGAGCGGCTGGTGGCTGGAGGTGCTGTGAAAGAAAGCGACCAGTACCATCACTTTGATGAAACCCCACCAGCACTGAGTAACGAAGCCCGCGACTGCGGCGGCGCGATACTGCAGCATCAGCAGAAAACGCATCCTGAATACGGCGAGGTAGGGCTGGACGAACGACGGCATCACGGCTCGGTCGCGCCGTGCAGGCTATAGAAGCGGGCGATTACCTCTTCGATCCGCGGCTGCTCCGCGTGTATGTCGACGAGCTCGTAGTCGGCCGTGATGCGGCTGATGATTTCCGCGACCGCGACAACAGCCGGATCGAATGACAGTTCCAGGGAATTCCCTTCGCGGTGGACGATCGCAACATCGGGGATCCGGATCGCGGGCGCCTCGCCGGCGAAATCGACGAACAGGCGACGCTCGGTCAGTACTTCCGCGCGCAGCGAATCGAATGGCTGATCCGCCAGGATGACTCCGTTGCCGATCACAATGACCCTCTGCGCCAGGGCCTCGATATCGTGCATGTCATGCGTGGTCAGGATGACGGTCACACCGCGCTCGCGATTCAAGGTCTTCACGAAATCGCGCACGGCGAGTTTCGACGGCGCATCCAGGCCGATGGTCGGTTCGTCGAGGAAGAGAATCGACGGCTGATGCAGCATCGCGGCTGCGATTTCGCATCGCATGCGCTGTCCCAGCGAGAGTTGACGCACCGGCTGATCGAGGAGCGGCTCGAGCCGCATCAGAGCGACCATCGCGTCCCGGGTGCGCCGGTAATCCGCAGCGGGAACATTATAGATGTCCCGCAGCAGCTCGAATCCGTCGAGCACCGGCAAGTCCCACCATAGCTGCGTCCGCTGACCGAAGACGACCCCGATGCGCGCCACGTGACGCATACGATCGCGCCACGGCACCAAACCGTCGATCTCGCAGCGGCCGGACAACGGCTCAAGGATGCCGGAGAGAATTTTGATGGTGGTGGATTTGCCCGCGCCGTTCGGACCGATGAACCCCATCAACTCGCCGCGCTCGAGAGAAAAACTGATTCCCTTGAGGGCTTCGATGGTGCGATAGCGGCGATGGAAGAGTCCGGCCAGCGCGCCTAGAGCGCCGGGTTCGCGTTCGGAGACGCGATACGATTTCGTCAGATCTTGAACGAGAATCTGCGGCATGATGACTCGAGCCGTCGCTACTTTCGCGAAACCGCCAAGGTTATCCAAGCGATCGGCGGCAATCAAGAGTCACCGCCGTTGGTAGTGCGCTCAGAGCGCCACCGACCGGGTCACGGTCAAAGCGCAGCGTCCCCGCTATTGGACTTGACAGATATGAAACCTTGAGGTTACATATCTGCCGGAACACCTAGCTTAAGTAGTGAGGAGACACGCGATGAAGCTTTATTATTTTCCGTCACCCAATCCGCAGAAGGTCCGCTTCGCGCTCCTGGAAATGAACCTCGAGTGCGAGATCGTCCCGCTCGATTTGCTCAAGCGTGAGCAGCGCCAGCCCGAGTTCCTTGCGCTCAATCCCGTCGGCCGCGTGCCGGTGCTCACCGACGGCGATCTAACGCTCTGGGAATCGCACGCAATCATCGCCTACCTGGGTGAAAAGACTGGAAAGATGTGGCCGACATCGGCGGCCGGGCGAGCGGATGCGCTGCGATGGCTCTTCTTCCTGTCCGGGCACATCTCTCCGGCGGCGACCGATCTCGCGTTCAACCGGATCGCGGTGAAGTTGGCCGGGGGTTCCCCCGACGAAGAAGCGATCGCTCGCGGCGAGAAAGCTCTGCCCGACGTGATCAGGATCGTCGAGGGTCAGCTCGCGAACCGCAAATGGCTGCTGGGCGACGAGTTCACCCTGGTCGAATGCGCCTACGGTCCGGTGTTTAACGTGATTGAGAAGGCGGGCTTCAGCTTCGGGGACTTTCCAAAGGTGCGCGCGTACCTCGACGCTATCCGCTCGCGCACTGCGTGGAAGGAAACTCCCAAGCTCCCCGGACTCTAGCCAAAGCCGCGCGACGCATCGATCGCTTCGCCTCGACAAGCAATGTGGGAGTTCGCGATTCTCATTTCGGAGGCCATGCAATGAAACCATGGATTTGGTTGCGGGTAGCGGCGGTTCTTCAGGCGCTCGGTACCGTTGGCCATACCTTGGCTTCACTGAATTCTCCGAGCCGTGGACCGGAGGAAGAAGCGGTGTTCAACGCGATGCGGGCCTTTCATTTCGATGTCATGGGATCCAATCGGAGCCATTGGGACTTCTACAAAGGCTATGAGCTTTCCATCTCGGTCAGCTTTCTACTGTTGGCGGTGCTGATCTGGCAGTTGAGCAATATGAGCCGGACCGCACCGCGCAATGCTCTGCCGCTGATAGTGACTATCCTGATTGCTGAGATTTTGCTGGGAGTCCTGGGCTGGATGTATTTCTTCGCGGCGCCCGGAGTAGTGTCGATCCTGATCGCTCTGTGCCTGGTGATGGCTATGTTCACAATCTACCGAGCCGACGAGCGAGCGGTCGCGACGGCCGGCAAATGAGGGCCGGCTGACCTCGTGCGCAGTCATGCGGGCTGGATCTGGAGCTGATTGCTGGGGTCGGCGTTCTCCGTGAAGATCGGTTGGAGGAAGGTGCGACCGAGCGGCTGCGGGCGGGCGGCGATGCCGTCGCCGCCAGCGCCAGCGGCACCATCACGATCAGAATTTTGATCAAGAGCACGAGCCCGCCCAGGCGGACTGTCGGTTGCGGAGAAATCATCGCGCAATATGATTCACCGTTGCGCGAACTTTTGAAGCTCTGCCGAGCCGCGAGCCGTCACACGTTGGGGTACGCGTCGCTCCCCATCTCGAGCGCATCGAGGCCGGTCCATTCGACCTCCGCGGGGACGCGGTTTCCGATCAGGCGCTCGACGATCACGAAGAACAGCATCGCGAGGCTGAACACGACGACCAGGTTGACCGTCACGCCGATCAACTGCGCGAAGAACTGGCCGGCGTCGCCATAGAGCAGGCCGCGCACGGGACCACCGACCGCGTTCCATCCGTCGCCATAGCTCCCGTCGGCGAAAATTCCCAGCGCGAGCGCGCCCCACATTCCGCACGCGCCGTGCACCGCAATTGCGCCGACGGGATCATCGACATGAAAGCGCCGCTCGAGCGTGATCACGGCACCGACAACGATAAAGCCGGCGATAACGCCGATCAGAACCGCGGTCACCGGCGAGACGAATGCGCACGGCGCGGTGATCGCGACCAGGCCGCCCAGCAATCCATTGCACGCAATTCCGACGTCGGGTTTTTTGAAACGCTCCCACAGATAGAGCAGCGCCGCGAGCGCGCCGCCGGCCGACGCGAGCATCGTATTCGCGGCGATGAGGCCGATGCGCTGATCTGACGCCGCCAGCGTCGAGCCCGTATTGAAGCCGAACCATCCGAAGGCGAGGATCAGCGTCCCGGCCATCGCCATCGGCAGATTGTGGCCGGGAAGCGCGCCGATCATTCCGTCCCGGCGGAACTTGCCGATGCGCGGTCCGAGCACCAGCGCGCCGGCGAGCGCGGTCACGCCGCCGGTCATGTGAACGACGCTCGAACCCGCGAAGTCGACGTGGCCGTGCCCCAGTCCCAGGTTGGCGCCGAGTTGCGAAAGCCATCCGCCGCCCCACACCCAGTTGCCATACAGCGGGTAGAGGAACATCGACATGAACAGCCCGTAGACGAAAAACGCGGAGAACTTCCAGCGCTCGGCCATCGCGCCGGTTGGAATCGTCGCCGCGGTGTCCATGAACACGAGCGCGAACAGGAACATCGCGAGGCTTCCCGGGTCGCGGCTCACGCTCAGCAGCGCAAATTTGCTGAAGCCGAGAATTCCGAACTGATGACTGCCGAGCGTGATGGCGATCTCATGATGATTGATGGCCGCGCTGCCGAGCGACGGCCACGCGCGCACCCCGCCCATCATGAACGCATAGCCGGTGAGCCAGAATCCGATCACGCCGATCGGATAGATGATGAGATTCATCGCCATCGTGTTGACGGCGTTTTTCGAGCGCGTGAATCCGGTCTCGAGCATCGCGAAGCCGAGCTGCATGAACATCACAAGGAAGCCGGCGACCAGCACCCAGGCGAGATTGAGCCACTGATCAAACGGGACTTGAGCCGCGCCCGCTTGCGCATGCGCGATACCCGCGGCGAGCATCAGCGCGGCGGCGACGGCCGCAACGGCGCCGAGTCGAAGCGGCGATTTTGCCAATGCCTTCGTCATCTCATCTCTCCGCGGTAGGATCGATGCGCTTTGTTGTTCGGAGCCGCTGGGTAACGGTTGGCGAGCCAGATCATCAACACGAAGACGGCTGCCAGCGAGACGAAAAAAAGCGCGACGGCGAGCCCGCGCTTGAACTTTCTGAAGCGGATGCTCGGCGGCCGCAGCGCCGACGCGCGTGCGCCCGGTTGTACCCGCGAGGGGTCGCGCAAATCCTCGAGCATCGCCGCCGCACTGGGGTAGCGGTCGCGCGGCACGCGCGCGATCGCGTGCAGGATGATGTCCTCGAGGCGCGGATCGATATCGGCAACGTAGCGGCTCGGCGGCTGCGGGTCCTCGTTGGTCTTCGCGCGCATCACGTTGTACACGTTGGTGCCCTGGTACGGCAGCTCGCCGGTCAGCATCTCGTACAGGATCGTCCCGAGCGAGTAGATGTCGGTGCGAGCGTCGCCGCGCCGGCCGCTCACCTGCTCCGGCGCCATATAATCAGGCGTGCCGATGGTCGAGGACAGGCCCGACCAGGTAAGGCGGCGCGCTGACTCATCGAGCGCGATGCCGAAATCCATTATCTTCAGCACGCCCTCAGCGGTGACCAACATGTTCTCGGGCTTGAGATCCCGATGAACCACGCCCTCGCCGTGCATGTAGATGAGCGCTTCGCAGATCTGGCGCGCGAACCCGAGCGCCTTGTCGACCGGCATCGGGCGCTGGTCGCGCATGATCGCGCGCAGCGAGAGGCCGTCGACGTACTCCATCGCGATGTACATCCGACTTTTGCGCTTGGGCGTCAGCACCTTGATTATGTTGTGATGGTTGAGGCGCCGGCCCACCTCTTCCTCGCGCTGGAAGCGGCCGTAGAAGACGACGTCGCTCTCGAACTGCATGTAAGGAACCTTAATCGCGACGGTGTCGCCGCTGATGAGGTCGGTCGCTTTGAAAATCGAGGCCATCCCACTGCGGGCTATCAGTTCGGTCAGTTGATACTGATCGAGCTTTTCGCCAACGCTGACCTCGCGCATGAATCGTGCCGTCCGGGAGGGAAATTCGGTCTCGCGCGGACGTTAACACTCGCCGCTGCGGCCTTTCAATCAATGGAGCATGCGCTAGCGACCCCGGCGGAACATCGCGGCGAGGCGCTCGCGCCAGCCGCCCGAGGCGGGATGGTGCTCGGTCGCAGCTATCATCTTGAACACCGCGACGGTCAGGTTATCGGCGGTGCCGCGTTGATTGGCGGTCTGGATCAATTCGCGGCAGGCATCCTCGGCGGGAACTCCGCGACTCAGGGTCTCGAGGTCGCTGTCCTCGAGGACGCCGTAGAGCCCGTCGCTGGCAAGAAGCAGCCGGTCGTCCTGAATCAGCGGCAGCGAGATGCGGTCCATCGAGACGATAAGCTCGTGCCCCAGGCATCGCAGCAGCATCGAGCGCTCGGGGTGTTCCCTGGCGCGCTTGGCGCTCATCAATCCCATCCGCACGCGCTCGCCAACCATGGTGTGATCCTTGGTCACCTGCGTGATCTTGCTGTGACGCACCAGATAGAGGCGGCAATCGCCGACGTGGACCGCGGATACCATCCCCTTGTCCACCGCGGCGGCGGTTATCGTCGTCGCCATCCGGCCCAGCTCGGGAACTGTCATCGCCATGTTGTGGATTTCGATGTTGGCGCGCTGGATGGCGCGATAGAGACGCTTCGCTGCGCCCCACGCGACAGGACTTTCGCGGAACGCCTCGAGCGTGGTGTCGACCGCGATCTTGCTGGCGATCTCGCCGCCCTCGTAGCCGCCGACTCCATCGGCGATCACGAAGACCACACAATCCGGGCTTTCGACGAAATGCCCACACGAATCTTCGTTGCCCGGCCGGTTGGTGCCGACATCAGACAACAAGGCAAGTTCGAACACGCCCTGGTGATCGATCGGAGGAGGGACGGGAGAGTCCATCGGCGAAGAGCTTACTGATACGGGTTATCTCAGGCCAGTCGAACGCCGGAGAAAATGAAAAAAGGGACGAGCCGCAGTCACCTGCGGCCCGCCCCGGTTGTGGGAGAACGGAATTCGTCAGGCAGGCTTCGCCATCAAAATCGTCTCCTTGCCCTTCTTTTTGGAGTTGCGGATGAAATAGACGGCTCCGTAGACTCCCCAGATGACGGCTATTCCAACCGCCATCAGAGGTTCTTTGACGCTGCCGAGTCCTTCAATCGGGCCGATGATGTAGAACGCCATGCAGGAAAAGTTCGCAACTGCGCCGAAGATCGGTATCACCATGTGCTTAAGGCCGTGGAATTGGTGATGTTCGCGGTACGCAACGATGCAACAAAGATTGGTCAACCCGTAGACCACAAACGTTCCGAAGTTCGAGATCAGGGTGACTAACGCCAGTCCGTTCGGCATCGCCGTCAGAGATGCGTTGGAGCTCATTCCGATCGCGTACCACAGGTTATGCGGCAGCGTGGCGATCGTCTTGTCGTCCGGTGCGGAAGCGCCGGCGAAGAAATAAAGCGCCGCGTATGCGCCGAGGGCTGCCGAGATAGCCGCGAGCGTCCAAATCGTGCGATGCGGCGTGAGGTTTTCGCCATGCAGCAGGCCGAAGTGTTCGGGGATTTCCTCGTCGCGGCCCATCGCGTAGGTGACCCGCGCGCCCGTGTTGATACAGCTAAGTGTCGTACCTATCAGTGCCAGGAACACCGTGAGCGCCTCGATCATCATGAACGCCTGGCCATGGCCACCGAGCAGCGCGTTACCGATGATCGTCATCATGTCGCCGATTGGCGCCGCCGAGCCTTTCGCGTCGGCGAGGCTGTAAGCGCTCGACATGAAATAGTTGGCAGCGAAGTATTCGATCATGTAGCAGAACAGACCCTGGATCGTCAGCGAGAGCAGTACGCCGCGCGGGATGTCCCGCTTCGGGTCCTTCGCTTCCTCACCAAGCGAGGTGATTGATTCGAAGCCCACCAGCAGGAAGATCGCGATGGTGGCTTGCAGCATGACATAGCTGAAGTTGTGCGGCGCGATGACCGACCAGGCACTTGGATGTGCCGGTGCGTCGCCGCTCAAAGCGTAGTGCAACACCTTGCTGGTGCCATCGAGGGCGAGGCCGTGGACGCCTTCCGGGTGTCCGAATCGATACGCGATCGCCAATGCGGCGAAGAACAGCAGCGCGACGATTTGGATCGCATTGATCGCGATGTTGACCATCGTCGAGCCGTTCACGCCGCGAAACGCGATGTATGCGATCGCAAAAGCCGAGATGATCGCAACCACTGCCATAAACACCGGGCCCGGTGTGCCGGCGTTCATGCTGCCAGGCGCGAAGTTGCCGACGATATATCCGATCATGATCCCGATCGTGGCGACCATTGCACCCGGGTAGACCCAGTAGTACAGGTGCGACGCCCATCCCATCGTGAATTTGGCGATGCGGGCGAAGCGAAAAGCATGCGTCTTGCTGAGAAATGCCTGCTCAGCAAAGAAATAGGAACTGCCCGCACCTGGATAGAGCTTGGCGAGTTCCGAGTACGAGATGGCGGTCGCGTACGCGAGCATCAGGGCGGCGAAGATGCCCGCCCACATGGTCGTCCCCGACGGGTATGCGTAGCCGGCTTGAACGACAAACGTGATCCACAGAAATGCTCCCGGCGCGATCAGCGCCATCGCATTGACCGTTACGCCGGTCAACCCTAGCGTCGGCAACATTTTGGGTTTTTCAGCTGGTTCAGGCATTTCTCCTCCTTGCGGTATCCGCTCTCTGGAAGCGGGATGTCTTCTCGGTCAACAATCTCGTTCGGTCGTGAGGCGTATCCTTCATCCGCCTCAGGACCTAGAGCCTCTCCATCGCGAGCATGTGATCTCTCCGCATTGCGCAAGAAGAATGCCATCGTGAAATCTGCAATATCGGACTGCCATGCGACGGCGAATGCCCACCGCGCGGGCATCCGCACATTATTGAGTCATCAGAATCGGACGTGGACGCTTGCGATTAAGCAGTGTGGGAAAGAGGAACGCCGAGCGCGACCATCAGGAGCGGACTCTTGCCCGCCGCGTGCGGCTCGAAGAAGCGAGTCGTATCGTCGTCGTAGAAAGTGAGACCGGTCGCACCGCGATCGAGCGCATAGGCGGCGAGATACGCGCGCCCGCCGAGCACTCCCGCCTCGAGATGCGCGTCGCGATAGCCGCGATTGCCGAGCGCGCCCAGCGCGCGTTCGAGATCGGCCATGTAGACCAGCAGCGCGGAGCAATCCATTCCGAGCGGCTGCTCGAGGCACAGGTAGCCGGCCTCGCCACGGAAGTCGCCCGCCTTGAGGAGCTCGAAGGCGCGCGCGTCACGCGCATAGTAGTACGCGCCCGGCTGCATCCCATCGATCGCGTTGACGATCAGATACGTGTCGGTGAGGCGCGGGAAGTCGACATGCGGATGCGCGCTCGACGCCGCGAGGATGGTCGCGAGCTCCTCGGCGGGAATCGCTTCCCGGGCAAATGTCCGCGTCGAGCCGCGGCGCAGGATCGTCTCGCCCAGGCGCATCGCGTCTTCGGGCGCGACGGTGTCGAACTTCAACGCAGCGGACGAAGCCGACGGCTCGGGTGCTTGCAGCACCGCATCGGACACGGCGCGGACTTCCGCGTCGGTGACCAGCCGCGACTCGCGATGCATCTTTACAATGTCGTCGTAGACGACTTCCCGTTCTGAAAGCGCGATAGACTCGAACGGCAGTGGCGTGATTTCCGGGGGCGGCGCCGGTTCGCCGACACCGCTTCCGAGCGGGACGATTGCGATGACCCCTTCGCGGTCGCTGTCGACGCCGAGCAGCGTTTCGACGGGAGCGTCCTGGAATGCGGTCACGGCCGCGGCTGGAATTCCGTCGGCGGACGCGGCGGCGAACAGGTTCGCGAGCATGGTGCCCGCATCCCAGAAACAATATCGATACGCGCGCGCGCGATACTTCCATGCGCTGCGCCAGAAAATCGAGGTGAGCACCAGCGCCGCGCGAGCGTGGACGATCGAAGGGCGGTGCGCGGATGCGCGCGCGAGAATCGCGCGGACGTCGCCGCGCCGGAGACCGCGCAGCTTCAGGTCGGCGGGCGAGAAATGGTAGAGCCCCGGTTCCAGGCCGTCGACCTCGCCCGCGGCGAGATAAAGCTCGATTGGATACAGGGCGCCCGCCGACGGCGCGGCGCGGAAATGATAGTCCTCGTTGCCGACCCGCTTGCGGCGCGTCAGGCCGTCGGCGCAAAACAGGATCCGCGTCAGCGTGTCGAGTCCGAGCGGCGCCGCCGACCCTGCCGTCGCGTCGCTGGAAAGGGCGCTCAGCGCCGGCATCGCCGACAGGTTCAAGTCGCGCGGCAGCAGCAGCGCCGCCGTCTCCGGATAAATTTTGTAGGCGAGCGGCTTCGAGTCCCAGTCGAGCGAATGGCCGCCGCTGCGGACGCTGGTGTACGAGTGCTTGGTTATTTCGTGGTAGGCGCGCGCCGCCTCGATGTAATCGTTGGCCAAAAAATTCCCCGGCTCCGCGCGCGAACATACCATCCGTTCAGTTACTCGCTCGCACGCGGCCTGTGCTATACGGATTTTTCGCGCTTCCTGCGCGACAGGCAACCCCACCAAGGAGAGACCAGGATGCCCACCAAGCTCACCGCCGCCGAAGTCAAAGGACTGTTCGACAAGCTCAGCAACTGGGGGCGATGGGGCAAGGAGGACGAGCGCGGGGCGCTGAACTTCATCACCGACGCCAAGCGCGCTGCCGCGGCCAAGCTCGTGCACAGCGGCCAGACCGTCTCGATGGCGCTGCCGCTCGCGACCATTCCCGCCGCCGACAATCCCAATCCCGTCACCCATCTGATGGTGCAGGCCGGTGAGGACGCGCTGTCAACGCCGATGCCGTATTCGGGCGACTACTTCGCGATCGCGCCGCACGGCATGGCCAACACGCATCTCGACGCGCTCTGCCACGTGTTCTGGGCGGGCAAGATGTACAACGGATTCGACGCCAAGGAGGTTGGCTCGCACGGCGCGAAGAAATGCGCGATCGACGTGACGCGCGTGGGCGTCGTCAGCCGCGGCGTCCTGCTCGACATTCCGTCCATAAAAAAAGTCGAGTGGCTGGAGCCGCACGATCGAATTTATCCAGAAGACCTGGACGCCGCGGAGAAAGCGCACAAGGTCCGCGTCGAAGAGGGCGACGTGCTGATGATCCGCACCGGGCGCTCGGCGCGGCGCAAAGTAAAAGGCGCATGGGATCCGTTTCGCGAGGGGATGCCGGGCCTCGATGCGCACTGCCTGCCGTGGCTCCACGATCGCAAGGTCGCGGTGCTCGGATGCGACGCGGTCAGCGACGCCGTGCCCAGCGGCTACGACGGCATACCGCTGCCGATTCACGTCTGCACGCTGGTCATGATGGGCATCCATCTGATCGACAATGCCGACCTCGACGCAGTCGCGGCCGTCGCGGCGGCGCAGAATCGCTACGAGTTCCTGTTCACGATGGCGCCGCTGATTCTCGAGCGCGGCACCGCGTCGCCGGTAAACCCGCTCGCGATTTTCTGAGGATCCGAATCCAGCGATGAAATCGCGCGGCAGATTCACCTCGAGGCAGATTCATCGCGCAGCAGAATCGAAATAGAGGAGCGCTAGCCATGAAGACCGGAGAGACGGTGATCGATTGCGACGGACACATCCTCGAGCCGCCTGACCTGTGGGAGAAATATATCGACCCGAAGTATCGCGACCGCGCGATGCGCATCAGGGTCGGCGACGACGGCTTCGAGTACCTCGAGATCGATCGCAAGCGCGCGAAGATGACGTTACCCGGCCTGCTGGGCTCGCTCGGCGGAATGGGCAAGCACGTCGAGGACTCGAAAAAACTTCGCGAGCTGGCGATGCGCGGCGAGCTGAAGCCCGAGGAAATCCGCAACTTCCGCCCGCGTCCCGAAGATACCTACATGAAGGGCGCGGCGTTCGGCACCATGGACATGAAAGAACGCCTCGCGCTGCTCGATCGGGAAGGGATGGCCAAGTCGATTCTGTATCCGACCATCGGGCTGCTCTGGGAGGCCGAGCTCTTCGACCCGGAACTGTCGGCGGCCTACTGCCGCGCTTACAACCGATGGATCGCGGACTTCTGCCGCGACTCGGGCGGGCGGCTGATTCCGATCGCGCATCTGTCGCTGGGCGATCCGGCCGAGGCGGCGCGCGAGCTCGAACGTGCGGTGAAAGACGGATGCCGGGGCGCGTTTGTGTGCCCGTTCACGATTACCCGCGTGCCGCATGGCGACCCCAGCCACGACGCGGTGCTTGCGGCGGCGCAGGATCTCGACGTGCCGTTCGCGATCCATCCGACTTTCGAGCCGCGCGAGTTCGGCATTCATCATCGCTACGATAATTTCGCGTGGGCGGCATGGTACTTCGATCTGTTCGCCGGCCAGGGCGTGCAGCACGCATTCGGAACCCTCTTTCAGTTCGGCGTGTTCGACCGTTTCCAGAAGCTGCGCGTGATCGTGCTCGAATCGCAGGCCGGATGGATCGGCTACTTCCTGGATCGGGGCGACGCAATCTTCAGCGGGACCACCCTCGGCGCGACTGTCAGGCTCAAAGAAAAGCCATCGTATTATTTCCGCCGTCAATGCTATATCTCCGCCGACCCTGACGAGCGCACCATCGCGGCGCTGATGGGAATTGTCGGCGAGGACAAATTTTTCTGGGCCAGCGACTATCCGCATCCCGATCATCCGGGAAACTACCTCGAGGAACTCGAGGGCATGATCGCGCCGATGAAGGACTCGGGCCGCCGCGCGATTCTGGGCGAGAACGTCGCGCGGGTCTACAAGCTCAACTGAAGCGCCGCGCGTCGCGGCGCCTGGCGCGGGCCGCGCGCGAATCGAACCGCGGGTTCGACTGGTAGGCGCCGATGTCGGGTTTTCAAACCGCCGCGCTGCTGGCCGGACTGAGCCTTATCTCGGCGGGATGCTTTCACACCGCGGGCCCGCTGCCCGGGAATTTCTACCACCCAGAGCCGGACTCGCCGCGGCGGCTTGGCGCGAGCGTCGCGCTCCTCGATGCGCCGCCGTCGGGGTTCCAGTGGTACGGATGCGGCACCAGTGAGGACAGTTGCACGGTGATCCTACAGCCCGCGCTGAGCGCCGCGGTCGAGAGCGTGCTGAAGAACAACTTCCTGACCGTCGAGAGTTCCCCCGACCTCTACAGCGCCGAGCGCGACGCCGACCTCGTCGCAATGGAAGACATCACGACGACGCCCTCGTACGGAGTCCTCGACGGATATATCCGGGTGACGCTGACGTTCAAAGATTCGCGCTCGGGGCAAGTCCTGTCCGACGTCACCAGCGTCGCGAAGATTCATCTGAGGCCGGCGATGCTGACCGCGAAGAATGCCGCGCTGGTCATTGTGGACTTCGCAACCATGGACCTGTTTCTGCCGATGCACGGATATATTTCCAACCAGGACGCCCTGGCGGAATTGACCGAGACCGTCCAACCACCGCTCGCCGCTTCGATTCAGGATTTGTCGCGGCAAATCGCCGACAACGCACTGCTCGTATCGTTCGCTTCCTCGCATGTGCCCCGGCATCCGCACGAGCGTATCGAAGTAGAACAGGTCGAAGAGAGGCGCTAGCGGCGCGCCCGCCGCTGCTAGGGGCGCGCCGGAAATTGTAGCGGATCGATCTTGAGCGGCATCGCGAAGGCGACCGTCTGCGGCAGCTTGCAGATCTGATCGTTGCACTCCTGGAAATGGAGCGCCCCCTTGAGCTGGTTGTCGCCTGGCTTCAGGCCCGGCTTGACCAGCACGCGCCCGGTCACGCGGAACTTGCCAGTGTAGGCGGGCAGCGTCTCGCCGAGCGCCGCGAACTTGATCGGTGTTGCCTTCGGGAATTCGAACCTTTGATTTGCGACCAGCTCCGGCGCCAATTCGATCGTGAGCGGAATGTAATTGTCGGGCAGCGGTTGCCCGTACAGATGCGAGCCGGGTGGCAACGCGAAATCGATAGCGATGCCCAGCTCGTTACCGGGCGCCGCATGGTCAGCCGAAAGCGTGACCACCGCGCTTACATCGCCCGACGCGATTTTCGCGGAGTCATTTCCAACCGCCGCGCCGAAATTGTGCAGCAGCACCTCCGACGCGGTCGCGCGGGTCTGATAGTTGGGCAGGAAATGTTTGTCGCTCACTACAGCGTCCGGTGCGATCAGGTACTCACCGGGAAATGGAATCCCGTAGAACTTGTGGTCACTCGGAATGTTGGTGTTGAGGATGCCGAACTTGCGAATCACAGCGCTGCCGTGGTCGGAGAGCATCGGGTAGCCAATATGATGTTCGGTGGCGAAGCGCTTGAGCACCGCCGCAGAGTCGTAGCTGACTGAGGCGATCTTGACGCCCTGCTTTTCGAGCGCCGCGCGTGATTGTTCCAGCTCGACGAGCTGGGTGCGGCAGTAGGGTCACCAATCGGCGCTTCTGGTGAAGACCAGTAACAGACCCTTCTGACCCATCAGGTCGTTGAGCGACCAATCCTTGCCGTTCTCGTCGGGAAGGCGGAAATCGGGAACCGGTTCGCCGATCGCCGGGCCGCTCATCAAGCCGTCGTTCTGCGCTTTGACGAACTCCTGGAATTCGGCGGGATCGATCTTCTGACCTGAGCCGAACTTGCGCATCACGTCGCGCAGCACTTCGGCTTTGCGCTGCGAGGAAGAGGAATCGGCTGGTGTCATGGTTTGCTCCGCACCTCCTACCGGCGCCGGAATCATCGCGGCGAGAGTAAGCACCGCGATCGAGATTGTCAGCAGCACGGCGTTCCGTATCCTGTCGCGCATCGCACCGCTCCGATTTTCCAAAGGAGACTTCGGCGGCCTCCCGCAAAGGCAGGTCAACATTCAACGCGCATTGAATTGACGGGAAGCTTCACGCCGCGGTCAGAGTCCCGCGCTCCCGAAGAAATCGCGCGCCGTCGCTGGAGACCGGCTTAGTTCACGCAAGACCGTGCAATCGGGTGCCGGGCCACCCTTGCAAGTGGCGCGGGCCTCCGCCAGAAGTTCCGTCAGAGTTTTTTCCAGCGCCTTCAACTGCTTCAATTTCCCCCGGACTTCGGTCAGATGAGACTGCGCCGATTCGAAGACTTCGGTGCATGAGCGACCGCGTTCGTCGGTCAAGGTTAGCAGCCGGCGGACCTTGTCCAACGCCACGCCGAGGCCTCTTAAGTTGCGGACCAAGGTGAGACGGGCCAGGTCGTTCGCTCCAAATGCGCGGTGCCCGTTGCATCGCCTCGCTACGTGTGGAAGCAGGCCGATCGCCTCGTAGTAGCGGATAGTCGCGACGGAACAACCGCTTCTCCTCGCAAGTTCGCCTATCGGGACGGTGCGATGGAGGGGAGCGTTCTTTCGTTGGTCGGCCACTTGAACCTCAAGTTACTTCAGGTGCTAGTTGTCGGCAATCAATCGAACCTGGAGCGTCGCATGAAAACAATTTCCGGTAAAGACAACCCACCGACGTGCGCTCTCGAGCCCAACGCTTTGCAAACGCGCGTCCAACAAATCAGCGCACTTGCACGTGAGTCATTGCGAGAATCGCGGCGCGATGGCGCAAAGCTGGAGCTGGTCTTTGACGCCAGCGCGGCTCCGCAAGTGCGGCGCCTCGTGACGATGGAGCGCGAGTGCTGTGGGTTCCTCGATTTCAAGCTGGAGAATGGCGTCGGTGGATTCGTTGAGCTGACCATTTCCGGTCCTGCAACTGCGATCGATGAGATCCAACATCTCTTCTCCGCTGGCCATTAACGAACCCGCAAAGATTATTCGTTATAGCCAGGAGAGCGATTGATGCCGCTGCGAAGTTCGATTCCACCCGCGCGGCAGAGTACGCGACGCAGAGCCGCATCGCGCTAGCCGGCTACGATGCCTGCCACGAGCTGGCCGCGTGCGTGCTGGCTGCGGCGCTTTGTGTGGTCGGCGGACCTTGGTGGCGGTGCGTCATACTTTCGGTTGCGGGAAATTGCGTCAGCGCTTCTTTTCCGATCTGGCTCTTTGTCAGGGACGCGATTGGAAACCGGCGTAGATTTTTCGCCGCATGCAGGGTTATTGTCTCTGAAAGCGCTGACCGAGAGCGGCGCTCATCGGCTATCCCGGGAGCTGAGGACCACGGCAATGAGAGATCACGCGTTCATCGGCCATTCATTCCTGCGCCGACCTCGATCGTCCCGAGCGAGCGCGATCGTACGTTTCGGTCTGGCGATCGCGATCGCCGCCGGCATCTGCGCGTGCCGGCATTCCGAGTCCGATCCATCGGCGCCAGCGAAGACAACGGGCCGGTGGCAGGCGGAAATTTCCAACCCGGCCGGCCAGCTTCAGCAATGCGTAATGGAAATTGGCGATGCGGGGCAGATCGCCTACGGCGATTCGTGCCCGATGCCGATCACGGGTCAGCGGGCCACTATCGCGACCATACCAAACGGTACCTTTGCGCCGAACCTTTACCTCACCGGCAAGGACAGCGGCACGTTTATGATCTCGGGGGGCAGCATCTCGGGGATGGTCGGAGCGTTTCGCCTCGAGGGCAGCAAACATATGACGACTCGCACCGCCCCCGGCGCCGATATCGAATGGACCCGCAGCTCGTCTGAGGCCCCGATGCGGAGCGCGGCCGCAAGCCAGGTGCTTCCGGGGCAAGTCCAATGGCCGGTGAGCGGCGTGCCGGCGATTGCGCAGCGTGCAGTCGCGTACGTTCGGAGCAAATGGCAACCCGACGCCTTCCTGACGTCGATCCAAATGGAGCTGGCTAACGGGATCAGCAATGCGCAATCTCCGGAGGGGGGTGTGCTGGTCCAGTTCACTTTCTACTCTCCCGGACAGCAGCAGACGCTCGCCTTTATGCCTAATTCGCCCGCCAGCGAGTTGATGCCCGGCTCCAGCGCCGATCCCAACGATCAACGCGCGTTGCCTGCGAACTTTGTGGATCTGCCCGACGCGGTAGCCAAGCTGCGATCGAAAGGGCTGCGCGGCAAGCAGATCAAAACCGTGCATCTCGAAAATTATGGCCGCGGCTCATATGCCGGTGACGTCGGCCTCTTCGGCTCCGAATGGGTCATCGATTCGGCGCTCGACGAGCGCGGTGCGGTTCTAGCCGAGTTGCCAGATCAAAACGAAGCAAGAATTTCCACCGACCAGATGGAGGAAGGAGAAGACACCGGGAACCTGATCCATGTCAAAATCGCGGGGCTCAGAAACAACCGGGGACAGGTCTATTGCTATCTGTTTCAGTCGGCCGCCGGCTTCCCCTCCAACACCGCGGGGAACGCGGCGAGCACTGCGTCGACCATCACCAATCGACGCGCCGGATGTGACTTCGAGAGTCAAGACCCCGGAGCTTACGCGATCCTGGTGTTTCACGACGAGGACAGCACCCATGTGCTCGAGCTGAACCCGAACGGCACTCCGCGCGAGGGCGTTGGACTATCGAACAACCCCACGGCTCCCTCCGGACTACCCGGCTACGACGCGGCGAAGTTTCCCTACCGAACCGGCAAGCTGAATCTGACGATCAACGTGAACTATCCGGCAATGCAGATGGCTGATGCGACACGGTCCTTCCCTGCCAGCGCCGACGCGAACGCCAGCCTGGCCGGTTTCGCGTTTGTGGACGGCTCAGTGACGGGACAAGGGTCGCGGGCGAAGCTTCCGGCCGAAACGAAAATCTATCCTCCGGGTTCGACGATCACGGGAATCGACGGGTGTCCGACGACGCGCTACCGCACCGATGGAATGATCGTTGCCGTAATCGACTACCAAGGCCGGCCGACCGCCGGCAGCGTAGCAGTGACGCGTCATCCCGCGAGCGGCGGACGGTACCAGAACGCCCCCTACTATCTCGATCTCGACAAGGGTCGCACACTGCAAGTTCTGGGTCCTATCTTCGAAAATGGTTCCTACGATGTTCGCTTCAAATATGACTTCAGCTTAGGTCAGGGCAAAACGCTCTCCGCAACGTTCGCGTTGGCACGCAGTTGTCGTCCGACTCCCTGACCGCTTCGGCGACAATCTGCTTGCCTCGGGTGAGACCCATTCCCGAATCGCGTCTTTGAGGTCGGAAGAAGGCTACCTCTCGACGATGTCGCCTTCGAGCATACACACGGGTTTCCGTCCGACCGCGTTTTCAGAATTAGGTCGCCCGATGCGGCACGAACGGTCGGCGATTTCGGGCGACGCTGTAGACGGCAGTGAGCAATTTGCGCATGCCGGCCACTAGCGCAACCTGCGGCCGCTTGCCGGCAGCCAACAGGCGGTCGTAGTGCGCGCGCAACCAGCGATGTGGTTTTGCGATCGACAATGGAGCTGGCTTCTTGCCTGCCCCTGTGTGCAGGGCTGGCCTCTGCTGGCCGGCGACATCGGAGCCGGCTCTTGTGTAGCGGTGGGTGCAGGGGTCAGCCCCTGCCGTTTGAAGAGTTGGGGCGGCGCAAATAAGCTCTTGCGCCATGCGACTTGCTGAATTTTCCGAAGTTTCGTCGAAGTCACGATCAATTCGCGCTCGAGCTCGAACGCGCAATCCGCTCGCGAGATTCATGCTCACGATCGCAGCGGTGATTCTCCTGTGCTCGGCGTTCTCATGCACCGAAACCGTCACGCCGCTGCCGCCTCCTCCGCCGCCACCTCCCCCGCCCAGCGGTCCGCCGAACCTTGCCAAGAGCCTGGTGGGAAATTGGACTGCGACTTACCGGGGCGGCCCGCTCAAGGCGGTCATCACCATGGATGCCCAAGTCCGGGGAATCAACTACGTGGCCACCCTGGTCGACGGAAACAAGGACATGCATCCCGGCACGGTGGTGTGGCGCGGAACCTGGGATCGCGCGGTGCCCAACCTCGTGCGGGCCAAGCAGCTCTGCGGCGTTGCCGGTTCGCTGAGTGCGCTCACCGTCGACGTGGTCTTGACCGTCACCGATCCCGATCACTTCACGGAGATCCTGACGATCCCCGGAAGCTGCAAAGGATACCCGGTGAATTGGGCGCGCCTCCCGAACCCATAGGTCGGGACGCGCTTCCGCGATTCGTCGCGCGCAAAATAAGCGGGCGGGCGGCGGACCCGTTACGGCAGCATCCCCGCCTGTATCACCGTCGGTCCGTCGGTCTTGGGAATCTTCGGCTCCGGCTTGCGCTTCATCGCGCGATCGAGGATCGGCGCGAGCCGCTCCGCCTTCTCCTTGGCGCGCTTCGGATCACGTCCCTTGAACTCGGGAAGCACATTCTTGGCGAATGAGTTCAGCGACTCGCAGATGTCCTCGTGCTTATTGTTGCCGGCCTGCGAAATGAAGACCACCTGGTCGACGCCGACCTCCTCATACTCGCGAAGCCGCGTGCGGATCTGGTCCGGCGTGCCGATGCACGAGTTGCTGCCGTTGAGCCCCGGGAGCTCGATGGGGCTGCCTTTGAATGACGACCAGATGCTGGTCTTGCCGGGCTCGTGACGGCCGAATGCATAATGATGACCGAGCGCGTAGGAAAAAAACTTGAGGCCTTCCTCGCCCATCGCGCGCGCCCGCGCCTCGTTGTTGTCGCACATGAAGCCGGTGACGATCGCGATGTTAGCGTTGATCGCGTATCCGATCGGCTCGCACTCGTTGGCGAGCGTCGTGTAGTAATCGTCGACCCATTGCTTGGCTTCTTCCGGCGACACGAATGCGAACGTCAGCGCGCCGATTCCGAGCTTGGCCGCGAGGTGAATCGTTTCGCGCCGCGAGCACGCCACCCACAGCGGCGGATGCGGCTTCTGGACCGGCTTCGGCACCACGTTGCGCACCGGCATCGAGAAGTACTTGCCCTCGATCCCCTGGAACGGCTCTTCGACGAACATCCGCGCGATCGCGCCGAGCGACTCCTGCCACATCTCGCGCTTGTCCGCGCGCGGAATCAGAAACCCGCCCAGCTCCGCCTCCGCCGACGACTCGCCGGTGCCGAACTCGACCCGCCCGCCGCTCACCAGGTCGAGCGTTGCGATCCGCTCGGCGACGCGCGCCGGATGATTGTACTTGGGCGGCAGCAGCACGATGCCGTGGCCGAGGCGGATGTTTTTGGTGCGCTGGCTGGCCGCAGCCAGAAAAATCTCGGGCGCCGAGGAATGCGCGTACTCCTCCAGGAAGTGATGCTCCACTTCCCACATATGATCGATGCC
>DATDGX010000051.1:0-5149 GCA_036521875.1 Binataceae bacterium (SeqCode) | reverse complement strand
AAGTTCAGGTTCGACGCGCGGACTTTCCGTTCTTTCACTTCGCTTGCCATGACCACCTCGTTCGCGCGGTTCGGACTCAGTTCGACATTAACAGGATTCGCACGCGGCCCAGTAACCTCGGCGCGGCAGTTTTACAAATCGCTCTTTTGATGATTCCCTTGGCCACGCTCCTCCGCGGCCGTGCGCGCGTCGCCGCCGCGGAACTCAAGCCGCCAGGAGGAATCGTCATGTCGATTTTGTCGGAGTTCAAAGAATTCGCGGTCAAGGGCAACCTGATAGACATTTCGGTTGGCTTCGTGCTTGGCGCGGCCTTCGGGAAAATCAGCAGCTCGCTGGTCGGCGATATTCTGATGCCGCCGATCGGACTGGTGCTGGGGCGCGTCGATTTCGCGAATCTGTTCGTGAACCTTTCGGGCAAGTCGTATCAGACTCTCGCGCAGGCGAAGGTGGCTGGCGCGGCGACGCTCAACTATGGCGCGTTCATCAACACGCTGATCGATTTCGCGATCGTCGCCTTCGCGATGTTCCTGCTCGTCAAGTGGGTCAATCGACTGGCGCTAGCGAAGCCGGCGCCACCCTCGACGAAGCTGTGCCCATACTGCCTGAATGCGATTCCGATCGGCGCGACCAAGTGCGGGCACTGCACGGCGGAGCAGAAAGCCGCCTGAGCGCCAGCGCATCGTGCCGACTACTGCGCGGCCTTACCCTTCCGGCGCCGACTCGCGGAGCACGTTGAAGCGGTAGAGCTCGGCCGCGTTGTCACAGACGATCTTTTGTATCGTCTGCTCGGAGAGGCCCTGGAGCTGGCGGTCGAGATACTTGAGCGAGTTTGGCCAGGTGCCTTCCGGATGCGGATAGTCCGACCCCCACATCAGGCAGCGCTCGCCGGTGAACGGAATATTCGCGATGCCGACGGGATCGTGCTGAAACGTAACGGCGCCCTGGTTCTTGAAGTACTCGCTCGGCAGCAGCTTCAGCTTGGGGCGCACCCACATATGATGTTCGCGATACGCGTCGTCCATCGCGTGCAGCGCCCACGCCAGCCAGCCGCTGCCGCATTCGACCATCACCACGCGGAGCCTCGGATGGCGCTCGAGCACGCCCGAGCCGCACAGATACGCGACCGTTTCCATCGGCTCGCTGACCACCGCGACGTAGTTGATGATCGCGCCGCCGGCGCCGTGCGCGGGCGTCGTGGTGCGTCCGGTGCCCGCATGGAAGGTAAGCGGCATCTCCAATTCCTCGGCCGCCGACCAGAGCTTCTCGTATGCGGGATCGTTGTATGGATGAGTCTCGACGTGCGCGGGCATCAGGACTCCGCGAAATCCGCGCTTCGCCGCACGCTCGAGCTCCGCAACCGCCGCGTCAGTGTCGTTCACCGGTATCAGCGCGACCGGCGCGAAGCGCTCCGATGAACCGATGAACTGGTCAGCGACCCAGTCGTTGTAGATTTTTGCGCTTGCCGCCTGCAGCTCGGAATTCTCGATACGGGAGCAGAAGAACAGCGCGGTGTTCGGATAGATCACTTCGCCCCACACGCCGTCGGCATCAAGATCCTTGAGTCGCTGGACCGGATCGCTCGCGCCCATCGAGAGGTTCTGCATCTGCTGCGGGTCCTCTGGGGCATGCAGCGCGTCTGCGCCGGCATCGCCAGCCTCCGAATCGCGTTTGGTAAAAATATTGAAGCGGCGGACGACCGTATTTTCCACCATCAGACACGGCCCCTCCGGTCCACTCTCGAAGCGGGGTCCGATCGCGCGGAATTTCTCCGGCAGATGGCGCGTCCAGAGATCGATCGGTTCCATCACGTGCGAATCGGCGGATACGAGCAGGCGATTCATCTTGGGTGCCCTCGCGCTTCGAGATGGGTGAGTCTGAATCGAAGCGTAACGGGCGCCGATTCCGGCTGTCAACTCGACCGCCGTCCTAACGGCGTCCGCGCCGTCGCGCCGCGGTGGCGGCCTTCACTGAGTGCGCCCGTTTGGCCCTCGCCGCGCGAGTGGACATACGACTGGCCGGCCTACACCCGTCCAGGAAGACATTAACGGCACATGAAACGCTCTTCGAGCGGCTCGGTCCGGTCCTTCCACCATCCCACCAGCCAGTTCCCCGAAATGATGGTGACGATTCCTTCCAGCAAGTACAGTGCCGATGGAGCGCGTCGGCGGCGACGCCGACAACACCGACAATATCGTGATGCGCGGCGTGCTGCCGGTCGCGCTCGAGGTGCACGCCAAGGTCCAGGTAGTCGCAGGCACGAAGCTCAATTGAAGAACGCCGCTGGTTGCCCGAGCCAGTGGGGCAACCGGCGGCTGAAATCCCACTTACGTGACTGCGCTTGGCATGCGTACGGTCACGACCGGCGCCGGCGTCAGCGTCAGTGCGGAAAATGCAGCGTCATCTCTGTGATATCGGCACCGGTAGCGTTCGACAAACTGCCGTTCCGGTTATCCCCTCCAGATCTCCGGTCTCCGTTGCTGCGGAGGGTAAACCAGCTCGTTCAGTTGAGCAGTTTGACGCCGCAATCGAGATCTATCGTTCCAAAGGCGCGGGCACTCGATGGATCGAGCGCATCCAGGCCGACAAAGCCCGCGCCAACGGTACGATCGCAACTGGCCGCGCGACTGGTGACCAGGTGCGAAGGTTCCGAACGCGCGGCTAACGTTTCTGCGTCCAGACGCGACCGCCAGCGCGACCGCTTGACAGGTCCCGTGACTAGCAGTAGCTAAACCCTGGTCAACATATTCCGGGTGACGCCTGCTAAGCAGGGAACGTGACCCGTGTTCGTTTGGTCGGGCGGAAGTCCGTCCAAGTGCCAAACGAACACGGGTCTTGTTTTTGGCCTAAGGAGGGCCGCGCCATGGTGTTCAACGATTCGGAGATAGAGCAGTTTATTTCTGACGGGTACGTGGTGCTGCGCCGAGCGTTCTCGCGCGAAGTAGCCGAGGAGTGCCGCGAATTCGTCTGGAATCAAGTTCCGCTGTGGGACGACTGCACAACATACGGGCAGCCGATGGTGCAGATCAGAAAGGGATTTGGCTGCGCACCGTTCAATCAGATCATGAATGAGCGGCTTGCCTCAGGTTGGGATCAGATCGTAGGTATCGATCGCTGGCGAGGTCCTCAGGTCTACGGCTGGTGGTCGCTGCTTTTGCCGGGATTTCCAGGTCCGGGAGGATGGCACGTGGATGGTGGTCAGTTCCGGACCAACGGACATCTGACCGATCATCACCATGCTCTGGTAACGCTATTCCTCTTCTCCGACGTTGGACCCGGTGAGGGCGGTACGGCGATGATGCGCGGCTCTCACCTAACCGTTGCGCGTGCAATCGCGGATGCTGGTGCCGGCGTCAGTTGGGACGCTCTCAAGCCGGTACTTTCTGCCGCAGGTGTTCTGGATCCGAGCGAATCTCAGATCGAGCATCTGGTTGGCGAGGCTGGCGATGTGGCGCTGATGCATCCGTTCCTGATCCACGGCTTCGGAGCTAACCAGGGAAAACGCATTCGATTTGCGTGCAATCCTTTGGTGCAAATGACCGACGATGCCGAGTTGGACCGCCCTTATGGCGGATACTCCCCCGTCGAGTTGGCTCTCCGAAAGGGGCTGGGGCTGGAGTAGATACGCCCGCATCGACGCGGGCGTCGCAAAAAGTCAGGTCACCTGCCGCATCCTCCCGCAGCCCCGACGAGAAGACATAGACACCTGAAGTTTGGAGGAGAATTGCTGGATCGAGACCGCCAGGTCGATCCAACAATTCACGGCGGCTTTTTTCGGTCCTTCCCAAGGCATTCTACATGTCCTGTTGTCGATTGTGTGGTGCGTCGCTCCTCAGGCCTGGCTCGTGTAATCGAAGATAACGTGCTCCCTGGTTAGGAAGCATCGCGAGCGCGACAGTTCGACGAAGCGGCGTTCGTCCTCGATTAACGCCGAATACGCTTCAGCCCCTCGTGGTGTGGCAGAACCAGCGGTCAGGTCATCCATCGATTTCCACCATACCTCGGTGATTCCGTCCAGCGGTGTGGCGAAGCCGCGGCTCTTCACTACGGCTGCGTTGAACTCCGGTGCAATAGTGTGGCTCTGGATATACTTCGCCGCGCGCATATCGTTCGCGAAGCTGGTTACCAGCGGCCCATGATCGTTGAGCCAGGTCTTATGGCATTCCGCGACCGACAACGAATCGCGCTTGCTGAGCAGATAGGTGACTTTGATCGCATCGGGGCCGAGCTTGGCGCCGCCGGTGTAGTCGAAGATCGTATGCTCCTCGGTCAGAAACACTTGCGAGCGCGCGATGTCGATGAACTTAGCCTCGTCTTCCGCCAGATCACGGGTTGCCGCGGAGCGCGCCGGGTCATCGCCACCGCGCTCGAAGTCGGCAGGCGAGTCCCACCAGACCTCGGTGATGCCGGCCACCGGGTCCAGCATTCCGCGCGGTTCCTGAAATCCGCGGTTGAGAGGAGTGTCGATCAGGTGGCTCTGGATGTACTTCCGCGCGTGGATCGCGTTGGCGTGACCGCGCACTCGCGGCCCGTGCGAATTGAGCCAATAGTCGTAAAACCTGGCGGCAGGCACATCCGCGCGCCGCGCCAGCACATATACGATCTTAACCACGGTTGTCTATTCCCTTCCCTGTCGCTCCGGGTCGCGTTCGCGATGGTAGCAATGTTCCAGCGCGAAAGTCTCGCTCCGCGAACCCGTTACTTTGTAATGCTCATGGTGGTTGCACTCACAGCGGGTGCTTCGGCTTCAATCCGGAGCGCAAGCCCGAAGACCTCGGCGGGGAGAATGTCTCTTTCACAACCTCCGATGGCGTGTTGTTGCGCCGCCATTTATCTGAGATCAAACCTCTTTCACCGGACATTTGCGGCGTAACGGATACCGATGCGGCTCAGTCGGCGGATTCGGCGACGGCGGAGAGTCTTCATACTTTTCTTTTGAGTCTTTGACCACCACCAGCAGTTTAGTTTTTTGGGCGGCGGCGAGGGTCTGCGTTTGACGCAGGCTAGCCAGGAATTGAGCTTGGTTGGATGGCCGCCCCACGATCTTGATTGCGTCCGGAGGGATTGAGTACATTATCGAGAATCGCAATCGAATTCCGATCATCCCGACGCGGTGTCAGGATATGCGCCCCTGGAGCGGCGAAACGTGATT
>DATDGX010000050.1:0-4619 GCA_036521875.1 Binataceae bacterium (SeqCode) | reverse complement strand
AAGCGCCTGGCGCGGCTAGCGGCGAGAACAGGAATCCAATCAGTCGAGATCGGGCTGACCGCCGCCGAATTTGGGTGATACGTGGGTGATAGCGAGCCGTCGCGATCTTCGCGATTCTCGCGGCGCGCCGCTAACTGTTTGGATTTGCAAGCGAAATCGTGGAGCGGGCGACCGGGGTCGAACCGGCGACGTCCAGCTTGGGAAGCTGGCATTCTACCACTGAATTACGCCCGCTCGATCGCGAAGTCTAAGACCCGGATCCGCTACTGTCAATTCAATGTCATTGCCCGCGAGCTCGCTACCGGCGCGATTGTCGCGATCGCGAGAGTCGTCGGCGCCTCGTGCCAAGTCGCTCATGTGGCCACCGCCACTGCCATACGAATATTAAGTTCGCGAGAGCGACCATGCCCGCATCGAACTCGACGCCGCCTGCCTGGCGACTCTCGCGAGCGAGCCGGCGCCCGGTTGGCGGCGATGATCCGCATCGGCTAGCTTTATTCCCCGTGCGTCGAGCCGACATCTTGATAGCGTCGCGAGGCGAGCGCGCGTGAAGCTGAGGCCTCTCGACCCACGCCGCGCGCGCACCCGCAAGCTCGCGACGCTCTCGCGCCTGGTCGTGCGCGGCGACCTGGCGAAGCCGGTCGCTGCAGGCGCCTCGATGCGCGCGTTCTTCGACGCGCTCCCCGACGTGCTCGCGGCGCGCGATCTGCGCACCCTCGCCCGCGACATCGCGCGCGCGCATCGCGCGCGCCGCATGGTGCTGCTGATGATGGGCGCGCATCCGATCAAAGTCGGCTTGGCTCCGATCATTTGCGGACTTATCCGCGACGGGATCGTGAGCGCGCTGGCGACCAACGGCGCCGCGATCATCCATGACTTCGAGCTCGCGTTCGCTGGCCGCACTTCCGAGGACGTGGGCGAGGGGCTCGCCGATGGCAGTTTCGGGATGGCCGAAGAGACCGGCGCTTTTCTCAACCGTGCGGCGACGCTTGCGTGGGTGGAAGGCAAGGGGCTGGGCGAAATCGTCGGCCGCGAAATATTAAATTCGCGCTTCAAGTTCCGCGCGGCGAGCATTTTCGCGAGCGCCTACCAGGCCGGCGCGCCCGCGACCGTTCACGTGACGATCGGCGCCGACATCGTGCACATGCATCCCGCCGCTGACGGCGCCGCGATCGGCGCTGCCACGATGGCGGATTTTCATCGCCTCGCCGCCGTGGCCGCGGAGCTCTCGCGCGGCGTGGTGCTCAACCTCGGCTCCGCAGTGGTGATGCCCGAGGTGTTTCTCAAGGCGCTCAACCTCGCGCGCAACGCGGGCCGGCGCGCGAGCGGTTTCACCGCGGCCGACATGGACTTCATCCGCCAGTACCGGCCGCGCGTGAACGTGGTCGAACGGCCGACCGAAGCGGGAGGCCGCCGGATTTTTCTCACCGGCCATCACGAGCTGATGTTCCCACTGTTGGCCGCCGCAGTGCGCGAGGAGTTGCGGCACCGCCGCTGACGCGCGGCGGTATGCCTCCAACGATGCCGCCCTCCAGTTCGCGACGGCCGCATGCGCGTAGGACCGCCAGTACGATCGCTATTCTCACCGACTTCGGCTACCGCGACCATTATGTGGGCGCGATGCGCGGCGTCATCGCCTCGATCGCTCCCGATGCGCAGGTGATCGATCTCACCCACGGCATCCCGGCACAGCAAGTGATCGCGGGGGCGATCGCGCTTCGCGAGAGTTGGCGCTACTTCCCGCGCCGAACGATTTTTCTCGCCGTGGTCGATCCGGGCGTCGGCACCGAGCGTTTGCCGATCGCGATCGAGACGCGCGCTGGCGCCCGCTTCGTCGGACCGGATAACGGTCTGCTGTCGCTCGCGGCGAACGAGACCGGGCCATGGCGCGCGGTGAAACTGACGGCGGCGCGCTATCGTCTTAAGGAAGTGAGCGCGACTTTTCATGGACGCGACATTTTTGCGCCGGCCGCGGCGTGGCTGGCCAGGGCGACAGAGGTTGACAAACTTGGCCCGCCGCTCGCGAAAATTCACGAACTCCAACTGCCCCAAGTGGTTCAAGCGGGTCGGGTGCTCCGCGGCGAAATCCTTTACGTTGACGGTTTTGGCAACCTCGTCACCAATATTGACCGCGCGAGGTTGACACTATTCAAAGCTTGCTTCCCCGCCGATCAGCTTTTCGTTAGGATCAAGGGAGGCGCGCCGATGAGAATACTTGACGCCTATGGCGACGCGTCGGTCGGCGATTCTCTCGCAACGCTCGGAAGCTTCGGCATGCTTGAGATTGCGGTTCGCGACGGCAGCGCCGCCGCGCGCTTCGCCGCAGGTCCGGGCGCGCCGCTTACGGTTGGCGTGGGCCGCCGCTGAATATGGACGAACTCGCAATACACAAAGATGCGCCCGCGGTGCTGACGGATATTCCGCGCTACTCGACGCCCGAGTTGCCTCCGGTTACGGTTGCCGCCGCGCCGATACGGATCCCCGCACTCAACCTGTTCCTGTTCGCGATCACGATGCTGACGACCACGATCGCCGGTGCATCCTGGGCCGGCATCGATCTCTCGTTTGCGCATCCGATCGCCGACTTCGGGCTGCTCTCGGCGGGGCTTTCGTTTTCCATCCCGTTGATGGCGATCCTGCTCGCGCACGAGATGGGCCACTACCTGACCGCGCGCCGCCACGGCGTGAGCACCTCGCTCCCCTACTTCATCCCGGCGCCGCCGACGTTGTTCCTCATCGGGACTTTCGGCGCGTTCATCAGGATGAGAGAGATGCCGCGGACGCGCCGCGTGATGTTCGATATTGGCGCGGCAGGTCCGTGGGCCGGCGTAATAGTCGCCATCCCCGCGGTGATCATCGGACTGTTGCTGTCGGACGTGACGCCGCTCGACAAGACCGCCGGCGGACTCGAGCTCGGCAATTCGCTCTTGTTCGTCGGGCTTTGCCGGCTGGTGCTGCGCGTCGATCCTTCGACCGTGATGGTGCACCTGCATCCGATCGCGATGGCGGGATGGATCGGACTGTTCGTCACGACGATCAATCTGCTGCCGGTTGGCCAGCTTGACGGCGGACACGTTGTCTATGCGCTGTTCCCCCGCCATCATCGCACCATCTCGCTGCTGTTCGTGATCAGCTGCGTGCTGATGGTGATCGTGCCGTTCGCGCTCCGGCTCGATTTCTGGCTGGGATGGTTGTTGTGGGCGGTCCTCGCGGTCGCGCTGGGACTAGGACATCCGTCGACCGTTGACCGCGACACTCCCCTCAATCCGCGACGGCGGCTGGCGGCGTGGATGACGGTTGCCCTGTTCGTCGTGACTTTCAGTCCGGTGCCGCTGTCGTTCACAGTGCCGGAAGATTTGCCGGAGCCGTCGCACACCATTCAAGTACATCGCCACGTGCCGGCGCATCGCGCGCCCGGAAACCTCGGCCGCGTACACATCTGATGAGCACCCGGCCCCATCGTCCTAGCTGGGATCAGTATTTCATGACGATCACGCGCGAGGTCGCCGAGCGATCGACGTGTCTGCGCGCTCAGGTCGGCGCCGTCATCGTGCGCGACCGCAGCATCCTGGCGACCGGCTACAACGGCTCGCCCGCCGGCTTGCCGCATTGCACCGAAGTCGGATGCCTCATCTACGAGTCGCGCACGCCGGACGGCGACGTCGAGCAGAATTGCTATCGAACGATTCACGCCGAGATCAACGCGATCTCGCAAGCCGCGCGCAACGGCGCCGCGATCCGCGACGCCGATGTCTACGTGACGCACACCCCGTGCATCCATTGCATGAAGGTGCTCATCAACACGGGTGTGCGAACGGTTTTCTACGCGAAGGAATACAAACTTCACACCCTGGCCGAGCTGCTGAAGCACGCATCGATCAAACTGGTGGCGATTCCGCCCGAGGCGCGCGATGTCCCCCGGTGAAAAAGAAAGCGGGGCGGGTGCGCGCCCATGCGGGATCTGCGGGCTTATCGAGCGGATCCGCACCGGCAAGTTTCCGGACTTCGTCGCGGAGCTTCCGAATTCCTGGGCGATCCTCGGCGACGCGCAGTTTTATCGCGGCTACTGCATATTGTTCGCCAAGCAGCACGCGACCGAGCTTTACCTGATGCCCGCGGACGAGGCGCGCGCGCTATTCGATGAGATGCGGCTGGTGGCGGAGGCGATCGCGGCGATCGTCAAGCCGGTGAAGATGAACTACGAGTGCCTGGGAAATCTCGAGGCACATGTGCATTGGCATCTGTTTCCACGCTTCGCGAGCGAGAGCGACGAGCTCAAGCACGCGCCAGTGTGGGCGCGCCCGAATGCGGAGCGAATGTTCGCGCTCGCCGACGCCGACCGCGCGGCGCTGCTCGCCGCGCTCCGTGATCAGATCCGCACGCGCATCCCGGATGCCCGCATCCCGCGCGAATAGCCCGAACGCCAGTTGTCGCGTGCGAACCGGGCGCGCGCGAGTCAGTCGAATGACTGCCGCTAGCCTGGCGCTTATTCTCGCGATCGCGACGGTGACATCCGGATGTTCGCGCGGCTCGATCCCTGAAGAGGACAGTTACGCAGGTCAGCTCTACGTTCATCGATGCGGCCAGTGCCATGTCGCGTACAATCCGCATTCGATGAC
>DATDGX010000049.1:0-9683 GCA_036521875.1 Binataceae bacterium (SeqCode) | reverse complement strand
TGCAGAATCTGGCGCCCGGCTGATTAGTGCTGCCACAGGTGGCACAGACCGATTCGAGCTTTGCGCCGCATGCATCGCAGAACGAGGCGTCGACGGAATTGTCGTGCTTGCAGGACGGGCAGCGCATCGGATCTCCTGTGGGCTCCGGTTACTACCACGCCGTACGCGGGCGGCGGAAGCAGCATAGCGCTCTTGGACGCGCCGCGGAGTGATCGAGCGCGTCCAGGCCCACAAGGCACGGACCAACGGTACTATTGCAACTGGCCGCGCGACTGGTGACCAGGGCGGGCGAAGGTTCCGAAGGCGCGGCTGACGGGTTTCTGCGTCCAGGCGCGGCCGGGGTTCGCATCAGTAGGTAGAAACGCGCTGCGCGCCCGGTACCGTGGCGTAACGGATGGCGATACGGCTCAGTCTCCCGATTCGGCGAGGTCGGAGAATGCTTCGGCGGCGCGCTCGCACACCTCGCTGAGCGCCTGGTCGGTCAGGACGGTCGAGAGCGCGATCATGCCGCGCGGCGCGAAGAACAGGCCGCGGTTCAGCGCGGCAATATGAAAGCTCGCGATCCGGTTCGCGTCCTTGCGCGCAACGGTCGCGGGCGGCGGCTCGCTGGTGAAGAATATGTTCATCAGCGAACCTACCTGCCGGACCGAGAACGGAAGCTCAGCCTGCTCCGCGGCGCGCTTCAGCTCCGATGCGAGTTTGCGCGCCTGCTGCTCCATCTTCACGATTCGCTCCGCGGTCAGCTCGCGCACCGAGACGATACCGGCGGCGCAGGTGACCGGGTTGCCGTTGAAGGTTCCGGAATGCCACAGCGCGCCGCGATTGCGCGGGTCGAAGCTCGACATCACCTGCTCGCTGCCGCCGAGCGCGCCGACCGGGAGTCCGCCGCCGATAATTTTCCCCATCATGGTGAGATCGGGACGCACGTCGTAGAGCTGCTGCGCGCCACCGATCGCGAGCCGCAGCGTGATCACTTCATCGATCACTAACAATGCGCCCGCGTGGCGTGTCGCCGCGGCGACGCGGCCGAAAAACTCCGGCGGCGGCGCCACTACGCCCGCCGACCCGAGGACCGGCTCGAGGAACACGGCGGCGATTTCCGCGCCGCGCTCCGCGAGCAGCTTTTCGAACGCGGCCGCATCGCCGAAGTCGGCCATCAGGGTCCGCTCGCCGTCGCGGCCGGCAAGGCCGATTTCGAGATCTTCGTAAGAGCCGTGATACCCGTAGCGCGCCATCAGGATGAATCTGCGGCCGGCGAGATGGCGCGCGACGTGCACCGCCAGCATCCCGGCCTCGGTCCCCGAGTTGCAGTAGCGCACGCGATCAACCGACGCGACCCGCTCGCAGAGCAGCGCCGCGAGCTCGACTTGCGCCTCCGAGCGCGCCGGCCATGCGGTGCCGCCGTGAAGCGCCTTCTCGACCGCCGCGACGATCGGCGGATAGGCGTTGCCGTGGACCAGGCTGGTGTAGTTGCCGAGCAGATCGACGTAGCGGTTGCCGTCCACGTCGACCAGGTAAGGGCCCTCGCCGCGCGCCAGCGTCAGCGGGTAGGGCCGATGGAAGGTGCTCGAGCGGGTGTCACCGCCCGGCATCACGCGTTCAGCGCGCGCCGCCAGTTCGCGGGACTTCGGAGTCAATGCGCGGTAGCGTTCCTCGATGGTGCTCATGGTTTTTTGCCGCTCGATCTTGTCTTCGCGCGATGCTTCGCCAAATGTTCGAACCATCGCACTTCTTTCATCCTGACTGAGTAATGCAGGAGAGGTAATTTTTGATTCGATTCAAATCGTGTATTCGGGAGTAAACTTACTTCAGGCCAGAGCCATGGCGAATAAGAGCCTCTCAACATACCGCTCGAAGCGGGATTTCAGCAAAACCGCCGAACCCAGCGGCGAAGTGCCGGTGGCGCCCTCGAAGCGGCTGCGCTTCGTAATCCAGAAGCATGCCGCGACCCGGTTGCATTACGATTTGCGGCTCGAGCTCGACGGCGTGTTCAAGTCCTGGGCGGTCACGCGCGGGCCGTCGCTCGACCCGAACGACAAGCGCCTCGCGGTCGAAGTCGAAGATCATCCGCTCGACTACGGCGACTTCGAGGGCACCATCGCCAAGGGGCAGTATGGCGGCGGCACGGTGCAGCTTTGGGATCGTGGCTACTGGGAGCCGGAACCGGGCATATCGCCGCAAGCGGCGCTCGCCGCCGGGAACCTGAAGTTCACGCTCCAGGGCGAGCGGCTCCACGGCAGTTGGGTTCTGGTGCGGATGAAGCACGATCGGATGGGCGGCAAGCGAACCAACTGGCTGTTGATCAAGCATCGCGACGAGAGCGCTCGCGAGGGCGAGGCCAACGAGCTTCTGGCCGAGGATCGATCGGTCGCCTCCGGCCGCAGGATGGCGGACATCGCGGCAGGCAAAGGACGCGGACCCAAGCCGTTCATGCTCGCCACCAAAAGGACCGCGCAGCCCAACGCAGTTTGGAATTCCAATCATGGCGACGCCGCCGAGCTGCGCGCCGCGGGCGTGACGACGGCGAAAGCCACGATGCCGTCTGCGGCGTCGAAGGCGAAGGGCGTAAAGGTCAAGAGCATGCCGGAGTTCGTCGCGCCGCAGCTATGCCGTCCGGTCGAGCGGCCACCGTCGGGCGCGGGTTGGGTGCACGAGATCAAGTTCGACGGATATCGCATGCAGCTTCGCGTCGAGCATGGACGCGCGACTCTGAAGACTCGAAAGGGATTGGACTGGACCAGTAAGTTTCCCGCCATCGCACACGCGGCAAGTGAATTGCCCGACTCGATCATCGACGGTGAAATCGTCGCGCTCGATCATAACGGCGTGCCGGACTTTGCGGCGCTGCAGGAGGCGCTGTCGGAAGGCAAAACCGACGAGCTGATTTTTTTCGCGTTCGACTTGCTATTCGCCAACGGCGAGGACCTGCGCGATCTGCCGCTCGGCGAGCGCAAGACGCGCCTCAAGAACATCCTGCAGATTCCGCGCGAGGGCAGCGCGCTGATCCGCTACGTCGAAGACTTCGACGCCGATGGCGACGCGGTATTGGAATCGGCGCGCCGCATGTCGCTCGAAGGCATCGTCTCCAAGCGTATCCATGCGCCGTATCGATCCGGCCGCAGCGCGACGTCGTGGACCAAGGCCAAAACCCGCGCCGGGCAGGAAGTCGTGATCGGCGGATGGTCCGAAGAGGGCGGCCGCTTCCGCTCGCTGCTCGTCGGAGTACATCGCGACGGGCACCTGGCCTACATTGGCCGGGTAGGCACCGGATTCGGACAGGACGTGGTCAAAACGCTTCTCCCGCGCCTTAAAACGGTCGCATCAAGTAAAAACCCATTTAGCGGTGACAACGCGCCGCAAAACGAGCCGGGCATTCATTGGGTCAAGCCGGAACTCGTCGCGGAGATCGAGTTCGCCGGATGGACCGGTACCGGCATGGTGCGTCAGGCGTCGTTCAAGGGTCTGCGCGAGGACAAACCGGCCGCCGAGGTGGTGTCCGAACAGCCTGCCGCCGCCGCCGATGTCGTGGAGCCGAGCATGAAGGCGAGACCCGTAAGCGCGCCAAAATCAGCGAAGACTGCATACGAATCGAAGCTGGCCAAAACGCGCAAAGCCGCTGACACGGTCGTCATGGGCGTGACGATCACCAAGCCTGACAAGGCGATGTGGCCTGACGCCGGCGACGGCGCGCCGGTCACCAAGCTGGAGCTGGCGCGCTACTTCGAGGCGGTCGGGCCGTGGATGATCCAGCATCTAAAGGGGCGCCCCTGCTCGATAATTCGCGCGCCCGATGGCATCGGCGGCCAGCACTTTTTTCAGCGTCACGCGATGGCGGGGGCGTCCAGCCTGTTCGAGCTGGTCACCGTCTCCGGCGACCACAGTCCATATCTGCAGATCGATCGCGTCGAAGGTCTGGCGGCGGTCGCGCAGCTTGCCGGGTTGGAGCTGCATCCGTGGAATTGTCAACCTGGTCGCCCTGACGTGCCAGGTCGTCTGGTGTTCGATCTCGATCCAGCGCCGGACGTTGAATTTTCGGCGGTCATCGAAGCGGCGCGCGAGATGCACGATCGGTTGGATGAACTTGGCCTGATCAGTTTTTGCAAAACGACCGGCGGCAAGGGAATGCATGTGGTGACGCCGCTCGCGCAATCCGGCAAAGGCGACCTGAACTGGCCGGACGCCAAGGCGTTCGCGCGAGAGGTTTGCGCGCAGATGACTGCGGAAAGTCCGAGCCGCTATCTCGTCACCATGACCAAGAAGGCGCGCACCGGAAAGATCTACCTCGACTACCTGCGCAACGATCGCATGTCGACGGCGGTCGCGCCGCTGTCACCGCGCGCTCGCGACGGAGCGCCGGTGTCGATGCCGCTGTTGTGGACACAGGTGCGCGCGGGTCTGGATCCGAAACGATTCACGGTACGCACTGTGCCGAGCCTGATCGCCAGGAGCGCGGCGTGGAAAGGGTACTGCGACTCCGAACGTCCGCTGGAGTCGGCCATCAAGCGGTTGGGCAAAGCCAGGGCGGCCTGAGGTTCAGTCGCGCTGAGCAAAGACGCGTTCGCATCGCATCCGGATCGCGCTCGAGACCATCGCGACGCGGCAGTCAGAACTCGACGATGAGCGATTCGAGGCCGCGGAAGCGCCCCATCTCTTGCCACTTCAGATAGCCAGTCGCCAGACGCAGCCGCGGCATCCCGCGGACCAGCGTCGCGATCGCGATTTGCGCCTCCGCGCGCGCGAGACTTGCGCCCAGGCAGTAGTGAATCCCGAAGCTGAACGAGAAGTGCTCGTTGTCCTCGCGTGCGATGTCGAAGCGGTCGGGGTCGGCGAAACGCGCGGGGTCGCGATTGGTCGCGCCGAACAGAACCGAAACCGCCTCGCCTTTGCGAATCCTCCGGCCGCCCAGGTCGACATCTTCGAGCGCAAGCTGTGGCGACGGCGCCTGCGTGGGAGGATCGAAACGGAGCACTTCCTCGACGCAGCTCTCGATGAGATCAGGATCCGCGCGGAGCCGTTTCAGCTCACCCTCGTGGTTCAGGAGCGCGAGCACGCCGTTACCGATCAGATTGCGCGTGGTGGCATGTCCGGCGGCGAACAGCGTCTCGGCCATGATCACGATCTGGTCGTCGCTCATGCGGCGGCCTTTTTCTTCGGCGCCGATCAGCGCGCTCATCAGATCGTCGGCAGGCTCGGCTTTTCGCCTCGCGATGAGTTCGCGGAGGTACGCCTGGAAATTTTCCGCCGCACGATTGCCCTCGGCCATCATCGCGGGCGTCCGCACCACGCCCCGCGACACCACGATGCCGTCGACCCACTCGCGCAGTAGCGGCCAATCCTCCGACGGCACCCCGATCATTTTCGCGATCACATCCGCCGGCAGTGGATACCCGAGGTCCGCAACCACGTCCATGGTTTTCGCGTCCGCGACGCGCGCGAGCATCGCATCGACGGCCGCCTGGATATGCGGGCGCATCGCGGCGATCCGCTGCGGCGAAAATGCCTTGGCGACTACGTTCTTGAGCCACGAGTGCTCGGGCGGATCGAGAAACGACAGCTCGCCACTTTGAAACTTGAGAATCGGCCCGCCGCCGCCGAACTTCACGCGCATCGCGTCCAGGTACGCGACGCGGCTGAAGCGATCGTCGCGCAGATAATCCGCGGCGTCCGCGTGGCGCGTAAGCACCCATCCGTTCATGAAGGGGCTCCAGTGAACGGGGTCGGTCTCGCGGAGCCTGCGATAAAGAGGATACGGATCGGGATGGCCCGGCAGCGTCGGATCGATATCGGCCGGGAATGTAGTCTCGGCGGACGCCATCAGCGCACGACTGCGATCGCCTCCATCTCGACCAGCAAGCCCTCGATCGCAAGCGCGGTGACGCCGACCAGCGTTGAGGCCGGCGGGTTGCCGCTCGAGAACAGCGCGCTCCGCGCCTCGCGCAGCGCGGAGTAGTTCTCCTGCTTGTAGTTCACGATGTAAGTATTGGTTTTCACGATGTCGGCTGGCGTCGCGCCGGCAGCCGCGAGCGCGGCGCTGAGATTCGCGGCGGCCTGCCTGACCTGCGCCTTCAGGTCGCCGGGGCCGACGAGCTTGCCTTCCTTATCGACCGCGACCTGGCCCGAGACGAAGATCATTTTGCTGGCGCCTTCGACGGTAACGACGTGCGTGTAACCGCGCGGCGTCAGTAGCGTGTCGGGATTGAGAAATTTTTTTTCCATCGTACGTCCTCGCGTAATTTTCTCTCTCGAGATTATGGATTGCGATTGGAGATGAGAGCGAGCACGCCCGAGTATTGCAGCAGTTCGGTCGTCGCGCCGATGGGGCCGATTTCGAATCCGGTGAAAAAGCCCGCGATGGGAACTTCGCCCAGATACTGCCGGATGTAAGCGGAGTCGTGGCCCGGGATGTTGTAGAGGCCGGAGCCGCGCGAGACGCAATCGAAATACAGTCCGAACGCGGGCGGGCTCGTGATGCGCGTGCTCAAGTCCTCGAGCGTCGCTTTCAGGTCCTGGCGTGCGCGCTCGGCGTCGCGAATCACGAAGCCCACCGAGTCGCCGACTGCGGGCTGATGTGCCACCGCGATGACGCCGTGCTCCTCGCTCGCGCCGACGATATTGCGGATCAGGTAGTGGCCGCGCTCCAGCCGCGCGACGGGACCACGCTCGATCGGCACGCCGAGGAACACGAAAGCGAGCGCGCGGCGGAGGTCGGAGGCGTGCGGCCCCGCGGCCTCGGCGAAAACTTCGTATGCGGGACGCCCGTCGAGCTCGATGAGGACGTTGTCGCGCGCGGCGGTCACGCGATGCGCCGGGCCGACCGGCGTGCAGGCTAGCGAGGTTGCAATCGTGAGGTCAAAGTCGCCTGAAATCAGCATCCCGCTGACCGAGTTGGAGCTGACGACGTCGCCACAGAACTGAAACGTTTCGCCGATCGAACCGTCCTCGCTCGCTCCGCCGCCCGCAAACGCGACGCCGGGGAGCTCGCGCGCGAGCGTCGAGAGCAGGGTGTCGGGATCCATGGTGTAGGTGTCGGCGAAAACGCAAAGCAGGTTTTGCGCGCCGAGCGACGGCCGCACCGCAGCCGCGATTTCGGCGGCGACCTCGCGCCCGCGACCGCGCAGGGTCGGAACGAAAAAGCGTTTCGCGCTGATTCCGTCGCCGCCGAACACCAGCACCGCGAGCGACTGCCCGGACTCGATCTCGTGCTCGCGCGCGATTACGCCGAGACTCGAGCATCCCGCGACCTCGTGCGTGCGCGCCTCGGACGCGACAGTGCGCAATATCATCGGATAGGCGGCGCCATATCGCGTCGATGCGAAACAGATGGCGCCTTCGGCGCGAGACAGCTTCGCCTGCGCAAGCGCTTGCGCAACCGCCTCGGCGGCCGCAGTCTTCGGATTGGTCGCGGTCGAATGTCCGACTCCGCCGCGCACCATTATCGATTCGCTCCCATCAATTGTGTCCGCCGAAAATCTGCAGCAGTTGGACCATCCGTTGAATTCCGTCGCCGAGATCCTTCACGCCAATTTTCTCGTTGACGCCGTGGACGCCGAGCGGCTGGCCCTCGGCGGCCTCGATTGGCATGAACCCGTACGCGATTATCTTCTTCTGGCGGAAATAGTGGCTGTCGGTGAAACCGGCAAGCATCGTGGGCACTACCTGGGACTTGTCCCTGGTTAGCGCGAGCGTCTGGATCGCGGTCATCAGTTCGGACCGCTGCGGCGATGAGACCGGCGTGAAATTGAGGATCACATCTATTTTTATACTGTCGTCGCCAATCACCTTGCGAATCTCTTTCAGGAACGTCTTGGGGTCGCTGCCCGGGAGCAGACGGCCGTCGAGCTCGGCGTAGGCAGTCGCCGAGATGACGTTGGTCTTCTGGCTGGCGGACATCACGGTCGGCGTGATCGTGTCGCGCACCAGCGCGTTCTGCTCCGGCACTGCGAGGAACTGTTTCAGGTAGGCGGGATCCTTGAGCGAGCTTTGGAGATCGAGAAACTGTTTCGGTCCGTTGTCGATCACGGCCTTGGCATGGAACGAATCCTGGACCGGCCCGATTATTCTCACCGGGGCGCGATATTCGATCACTTTCTGCAGCGCGCGCACCAGTTTGGTCACCGCGGTATCGGGCGGCGGATCGGACGCGTGGCCGGGCGCGCCTTCGGCGGTGATGCGCAGCCATAGCGGCGTCTTCTCGGTGACCGAGACGGTGTAGAGCGTTTTGCCGTCTTTCTGGAGGCGAATGCCGCCGCCCTCGTTCAAAAGAAAACCCGCGTCACTGAAAACACCGGCCTCGTGATCGACGAACCATCCCGCGCCGTTCTTGCCGCCTTCCTCCTCGTCGGCGGTGGCGATAAACAGGACGTCGCGGTCAAGCAGGATTCCGGCGCGCTTGATCGCGAGCATCGCCATCAGCTCGAGAACGCCCGGGCCCTTGTCGTCGAGCGCGCCGCGCCCCCAGATTTTCCCGTCCTTTACCTCGCCCGAGAACGGCGGCACTTCCCATTCCTTGGGATTGGCGGGCACCACATCGATGTGGCTCAACAGGACCAGCGCCTTGTTGTGCTTGCCGATCCCGTGCAGGCGCGCTGCGACAATTCCGCGGCCCGGCGAGGGCTCCCAGGTGTTTGCCGGGATACCGTCGCTGAGGAATTTGTCTTTGAGCATCCGCGCCGCCGCGATTTCGTTGCCAGGCGGATTACTGGTGTTGATCTGTATGTACTTCGAAAGAAGGGCGGTCGCTTCCTGTGTGATCTTGTCCCAATCGATTGGCTTGGGCGGCGGCGTTTTCGTCGCTACCGCCGGCCCTGGTGCGGCTGTCTTGCTCGCAGAGGGGGTGGGACTCGGTGCCGGCGCCTGGGCTATCGCGCGCAAAGGGGCATTGACCACAAAGACCGCGGCAAGCGCAGCGCAAAGAAACCAGAATCGAATGCGCGCCATCTCCAATCTGGTCGCTCTTCTCATCGCTCGCCAGAGTTGAAGAGCTCGATCACGCTGTGCAGAAATTCGGCGGCGGGTGCGCCGTCGATCACGCGATGGTCGAAGGTCAGGCTCAGCGCCATCATCATGCGGCGCGCGATCTCGCCCCGATGGATCGCGGGCTTCTCGACGATACGGCCTACGCCCAGAATCCCGGTCTCGCCGGGATTCAGAATGGGCGTGAAGGCGTCGACGCCCCAGGCCCCAAGGTTGGTCACCGTGAAGGTTCCGCCGGTCACATCCTCGAGCTTGAGCCGTCCGGCGCGCGCCTCTTCGCCGAGCGCTTTGGTTTCGAGCGCGATTTCGCGCAACGATTTTCCCGCGGCGTCGCGGACGACCGGAACGATCAAGCCTTCGTCGAGCGCGACTGCGACTCCCACGTTCACCGCGTCGGAGATCACGATTTCGGTGGCCGACAGCCGCGAGTTCATTCGCGGATGGCGCGCGAGCGCGCGCGCCACGGCCCGAATGATCATGTCGGTGTAGGAAAAATCGAACTCGCCTTGTAGCCGCGTGCGGAACTCGGTCGCGGGAGTGACGTCGGCTTCGGTGGTAATCGTGATTTGCGCGGAGTCGCGGAGCGACTGATGCATCCGCTCGGCGACAATCTTGCGCACGCCGCGGAGCGGGATGTTCCGCGGCGCCGCGTCTGGCGCCGCCGGAGGGGAGGCTGGCGAGGACGTGGAGCGCGCGCCCGTGGGCGCGCG
>DATDGX010000048.1:0-8621 GCA_036521875.1 Binataceae bacterium (SeqCode) | reverse complement strand
ATAAATCACCAGACTATTCAACGCTTTCGAGCTTTTTGGTAGGGACACGCAGATTCGGACAGGTCGAGTACCCCAAAACTCGGCTGGACCCTGGACGAGCTAGCCCGCAGCCTCGGCGTCTCGGTTCCGTTTCTCCGGCTCGAGGTGAAACGTGGCCGGTTACGCGCGGCGCACTTAGGGCGGCGGGTCGTGCTTCTTGATACCGAGGTGCGTCGCTACCTGGCCGAGGCGAGCGATCGCGCGGCTTGAATGGTGTGGGAGAGGAAAGGCAATGAGCGTTTACAAACGGGGCGAGACGTACTGGTTCAAGTTCCTGTTCCAAGGGCAGCTCATTAGGGAGTCGGCCAAAACCAACTCGAAGACGGTCGCGCGCGAAGCAGAACGAGCGCGCCGCCGTGAAATCGAGCTAGCGATTAACCGCATCCCAAAGCGCGAGCGGATGCCACTCTTCTCGGTTGCCGCAAAAGAATGGTTGGCCAGTAGAGTGGATCTCGCGGCCAATACACTCGAAGCCTATGAGCATTTTGTTGAGACGCTCACCGAACAATTCGGCAAGCGGCTCGTCTGCGACATCGACGACCAAGACATCTCGACTCTTCAACGCAAGCGACTGGCGGAAGAGAAATCGGCGCGGACGGTGAATTTCGAAATTAATGTATTGCGCCAGATCCTCAAGGCTCACGGGCTGTGGGGAGCGATCTCGGACAAGGTGAAGAGCCTTCGAGAGCGGCGCGACGTAGGGCGCGCGATTGGTTGCGCAGATGAAAAGAAGCTCATAGACGCAGCAGCGAAGAGCCGCTCGCCGGCCCTTCTCCCCTTGTTAATTGTCAGCCTAGACAGTGGACTGCGCGCTTCAGAGATACGATCGTTGCGCCGTCGCGATCTAATGTTGGAGTGGCGCAACGGCGTAATCGAGAAGGGCGTACTCACGGTTCCCAAGTCAAAGACGGAAGCCGGCACTGGACGCAGCGTGCCGCTCACGTCCAGAGTCTGTGCGGTCCTAACGCTGTGGTTGTCGCGTTTTCTCGAAGCCGAAGCCGACAGTTATGTATTCCCGCGCTTTTCGGTCGGCTTAGAAGGTAACGCTCGTCGCCCCAAGTTTTATGCGGCCGACCTCGCACATCCAATCGGTGAATGGAAAAAGGCTTGGAAGGTCGCGTGCAAGGCGGCCAAGGTTCAATATCGCTGGCACGATTGCCGACATACGTTCATCACCCGCTTGGCTGAGAACCCCAACGTCAGCGAAGAAACGATTCGATCCCTAGCCGGGCACGTCTCCCGGAAGATGCTCGAACGTTACAGTCACATTCGGATTTCCGCCAAGCAGGCCGCGATCGCGACCCTTGATCAGGCGGTTCCCGCCGTTGGAGCGGAGGAGCACCAAACGAGCAGGGCACAAGATTGGGCACAATCTGCAGCGGTCGGGAAACGAGATCTTCCTAACTAGTTGATTTTGTTGGTGGACGCACCTGGACTCGAACCAGGGACCTCTTGCATGTGAGGCAAGCGCTCTAACCGGGCTGAGCTATGCGTCCACCGGGAAGTCGCGATTATCGCGCCCCAGTTCGAATCCCGCAAGACCGCCCCGCGCCCAAAGCTTTCTATTTGACCTGAGCCGTCCGCTTCTGCCATTTCGGGTGAACGCATGGAGGGAAAATCGATGGGACGGCTTCGCCAGGTAAGTCTCGCAGACGCATCACCCGAAATCCGCGAACTCTACAAAGGACTGTTCGGCGATCGCGATCCGGTCGCGCAGCCCGGGACCGCGACCGGCACCCCGGGCGATTACTGGACGACCTTTGCGCTGGTGCCCGACCTGCTGATGCAGGCGCGCAATTCGCTGGGCGCATTGATGACGCCGGGGCCGGCGCGCAAGCTCCCCGCTCCTCTCCGTGAGCTCGCGATTCTGCGCACCGGAATCGTCGGCGACTCGCGCTTCGAGTATTCGCAGCATCTCAAGGTCGCGCGGATGGTGGGCGTGGCCGCGGACAAGCTCGCGGACATAAAAGGATGGGCGCTGAGCGACAAGTTCACCCCCGCCGAGCGCGCCGTGATGCAGGCCACCGACGAAATCGTCGGCCGCAACCTGGTCGAGGACGAGTCCTTCGCCGCGCTCAAGAACCATCTGAGCGACGAGCAAATCCTCGAGCTGTTTTACGTGATCGGGCTGTGGCGGATGCACGGCATGATCGTGCGCGCGCTGCATCTGGAGTACGATAACGACACCACCGCACGGATGAAGGAAGTGCCGGCGCCGCCGGCGAAGTAGTTGCCGCTCAAGATCTCAAGATCATCGGCGCGCAGCCAAATCGATTCAGACCAGGAGGCCCACGTGGAGCAGGTAGTGATTTTCACCAACGTCGGATGCTCCGCCTGTCATCAGGCGATGGACTATTTCACCCGCAACAACATTCCGTTCGTCGAGCGCAATATCGCCGACGATCCCACCGCGCGCGACGAGCTGCTGAGCCGCGGCTTTCGCGCCACGCCGGTTATCCAGGTCGGCAACGAGACCATGGTTGGTTTCAGCGAGCCGAAGCTCAGAAAGATGCTCGGCCTCGTGAAGTAGCAGCGCGCGGAAATCCGATCAGCGATCAGGGCGTGCCTGTCCGACCTCGCCCAGCAAGGTAAGGCGTAAGACGGAAGACGTCGCGATGAAGCTCTACGACGAACTTGCGGACTGGTGGCCGCTTATGTCGGCGCCCACGGACTACGCGGAGGAGGCGGCGTTCCTTGCGCGCGTGCTGACTGATGCGTGCACGCCTCCGCCGCGCACGGTTCTCGAGCTCGGATCGGGCGGCGGCAACAACGCGTTTCATCTCAAATCAAAATTCGAAATGACACTGGTCGACGTGTCCCCGCAAATGCTCGCGATCAGCCGCGCGCTCAATCCCGAATGCGAACACCACGAGGGCGACATGCGCACGGTGAGGCTGGAACGGACCTTCGATGCGATCTTTATCCATGACGCGATCATGTACATGACGAGCGCGGATGACCTGGCCGCCGCGATCCGCACCGCGTATCTGCATTGCCGCGCCGGCGGCGTCGCGCTCTTCGTTCCCGACTATGTGCGGGAAACCTTCGTCGCGCATACCAGCCACGGCGGACACGACGGCGACGGACGCGGCCTTCGCTACCTGGAGTGGAGTGTCGATCCCGATCCTGCCGACACGACCTATCGAACGGACTACACGATTGTGCTGCGCGATCACGGCGGCGATGCCCGCGTGGTCCAGGACTGTCACGTCGAGGGTCTCTTTCCGCGCGCCGAATGGTTGCGCCTGTTGCGCGAGGCCGGCTTCGAACCGGGCATAACGAGCGACGAATGGGGGCGCGATCTTTTCGTCGCGAAACGTCCCGCCGCGAAACGTCAAGGATAGGGACGCGCAGCCCGTGCGTGTGCGGAGTTAGCCTGCGGACATCAGGCGGATGACTTCGGCGCGGCCCCATTCGACTTCGGCGCGATGCCGGTTGGCCATCGCGGCGAGATAGTCGCGAATCGGGCCAGCGGGCGGCGCCAGCGCGAGCGCCTCTTCGGTCTTGCGCGCGACCCACTCCTGCCCGTGCGACATCAGGTTGAGACGATCGCGAATCGAATCGAGCGCCGCAATTTTTTCGGCGAACGGACCGGTTTGCTCGGAGGGCTTGCCGCCGTTGTCGCGAATCAGCGCCTCGAGCGCACGCACGTTGCGCACCTCTTCCTCGCGCCCGCCGAGCAGGAAGCGGCGCAGCTCTTCCTGCTCGACGTCGCGCGCGAGTTCCTCCAGCGCGAGCACGCCGGCACGCTCCGATTCGAGCAAAAGATTGAGCTTCGCTTCCAGGCGCGGGTCCACGCCGCGAATCTAGTAGGGGAGTGCGCGACGCGCAAGGCGAGCGCGATTCGGCGTTATCGCATCAGCATTCGAATCGAGACGATGATCATAAAAATTGCGAACGCGCGGCGCAGCGCGAGGCCGGAGAGCTGAACCGCGATCCTCGCGCCGAAATATGCGCCGATCAGCAGGCCGATGCCGAGCAGCAGCGCATAGGTGACGTTCAGGTGGCCGTGCTTGTAGTACTCGTACGCGCCGAGCAGGCCGACCGGCGGCAGCAACGCGCCGAGCGAGGTGCCGACGGCGGTATGCTGGTCCATCGCAAGGATCAGCACCAGCGCGGGCACGATCAGCACGCCGCCGCCAACGCCAAAGAATCCGCCCAGGATTCCGGCAGCAAGACCGAGGACCAGGACGATGATGATATCGAACATTTTGTGATCGTCTCCCCACGACACGCGCTGCCCCGGATTGCGCAGCGGCGAATTCCGGCGAGCCTATCAGAACGCAGCGCGCGGAACGAAGCCGCCAGAAAAATTCCGCGCGGACGAGAGCGAAGAGAAACGCCCGTCATAGCGATCGCCAGCCCAATAGCGCCGTCATCGTAAGCGTCTGTGTTTTTTTACAAAAAATGAAAACGAAAATGCTGCCCGGGTCGCGAACGCTGGGAAACCACCGTGGTCCGCTAAGTCAGCAAAGAAGCGGCGTCATCATGAGCGCAGGCTGCCGGAGTCGAAGGACCGCTACGGAATCCTGGCCTCCTATCTGGTCATGATCGGCTTTCTCCAGAAGCACGGCGAGACCTATTCGTTGGCGGCCGACGCGGCCGGTTTCCTCGATCGGCGCTCGCCCGCGTGCCTCGGTGCGGCAGCCGCCGAGGCTCTCTCGGGCAAAGCTCTAGTCGCGGCATTCGCCACGCTAACGGCAGCAGTGCGCAACGGAGGAACCGCGCTTCCGGGCGGAGGCACACTCGCACCCGAGCATCCCATGTGGGTCGAGTTTGCGCGCGCGATGGGAGTGCCGGGCGCATTCGTGGCGCACTTGCTTGCCGAATGCCTTGACCAAGAAGCGAAGGGCCCGACCAAGCTGCTGGACATCGCAGCCGGCCACGGACTCTATGGCATTGAGTTCGCGAAGCGGAATCCTGACACGGAGGTATTCGCTGTCGACTGGCCCGAGGTTCTCGCGATCGCGCGCGGCAACGCAGATGCTGCCGGCGTGGGGCCCCGCTTTCACTCGATACCGGGCGACGCGCTCACCGTGGACTTCGGAACCGATTACGATCTGGCGCTGATAACCAATTTTCTTCCCCACCCGCCTCAGCCGGCAACCCGCTGAAAGCGCAAGCTCTCACTCGACTATGCCTACCAGCCGATAGGTGTTGGCAGTCCCCTGCGTCTCTGATCATCCTGACGGTTATCTCGCGTTCGAGACCGCCGCGGTCCCAGTACTTGGGCTCGATAGGTTGGTAGGAGAGCCCGTCGGTCGGCCGTGACTGGATACGCTCGCTCATCAGAACACTCGTACGCTCCACTCATCGCGCCGCGCATTCTGCATAGGCGCACGCAAGATGCGGACGCGCATAAAAGCAGGCGGCGCATTCCGCAGCGGCGGCGATTAGAAAGACTGCGGCGCGCGGTTGTTAGAGCGTCGCGGCCGCCTTCGCGAACCGGCCCGCGTGGGACTTCTCCGCCTTGGCCAGCGTCTCGAACCAATCAGCGATTTCCGGGAAGCCCTCTTCGCGCGCGGTCTTCGCCATCCCTGGATACATGTCGGTGTACTCGTAGGTCTCGCCGTGAACGGCGGACTTGAGATTCAACGACGAGTCGCCGATCGGCTGATCGGTCACCGGATCGCCGACCGTCTTGAGATAGTCGAGATGGCCGTGCGCGTGGCCGGTCTCGCCCTCGGCGGTGTCGCGGAACAGTCCCGCGATTTCCGGCTGGCCCTCGATATCCGCGATCTTCGCGAAATACATGTAGCGGCGGTTGGCCTCGCTCTCGCCGGCAAAAGCGCCCTTCAAATTTTCGTGCGTCTTGCTTCCTTTGAGGGTTTTCATTTCACTTCGCCCTCCTCGAGCGCGGTCGAGAGCGGGAATTTAATCTCGACGTCGTGGATGCGCCGGCATCCGACGCACACAGGTGATGATGCGGCGTGACGTTGCCGTCGTAGCGGGCGCTGTCGTGCAGTGTCGTCACCTTGCGCGCCTCGCCGATTTCGCACAGCGTCTCGAGGGTGCGATGGACGGTGGCGAGCGAGATGTGCGGATGCAGGCGGCGGACCGCGGCGTAGATCGCGTCGGCGCGCGGATGCTCGCCGGACTTGAGCAGCGCCTTGATGATCGCGAGCCGTTGCGGCGTCACCGCGAGACCGCCGCGGCGGCATCGCGCGGCGAACTTGGCGAGCCGCTCGGCAGCATAGCGGGCGTGGCGTCCTTCATTGACCAACTGTAGTTGCATCTCCCAAGTGATAACTACTTTCACCTGGTTCCCGATGTTGTCAACCTGGTCGCCCTGCGCGGCGGCGCCCGCTACGACAAGTCGCGGGTCGGCGTGAACGCTACGACATCGTCGAAATGTGAATAGTCAACCGACGGCCGGCCGTCAGCCGCGATGACCAGGACGTCCACGAATCGCGCGTCCCATTTGATGTCGTCGAGATGGTAAACGTGACGCGCGTAAATCGTCTGCGCGAAAGTCTGGTCGAAGCCGGTGATCGACAATATGAAATCGGGAGCTGACCGCGCCAGCGACGCGGCCGTTTCGCCGAACAGCTGGCTGCCCTCGACAATCGGATGGAAGACCGTCCAGCTCAGCGCGAACAGCGGCTGATGGTCGCGCGCGAGCTCCAGGTCGCGCACCCGCCGCATACTCTCGCCCTCGGCGGTGACCTCGGTGCGCGCAATCGAAATACGGATCGACGCCTCGACGATCTGGTTGCCGCGCAGATTCGCCATGCGGAACATCAGGCATGGCACTCCGTCGCGGGTCGAAACGACGGCGTAGCGGCTGAAGCGGACTTTCGCCGAGGGCCGAGCGAATTTCGAAAAAACCAGCCCGGTCACCAACGCCAGGCCGACCAGTCCGAACAGTGCTTCGAATGATACCAGCACGTTGGCGGCGGTGGTCGCCGGCGACATCTTGCCGTATCCGATGGTCGCCATGGTCTGCACGCTGAAAAAGAAACAGTCGAGGAACGAGCCGGGCCGCGCGTTCTCGATTCCGCCGTCGAGGAAATAGCCGAGCGCGAAAAACAGGTTCACCACGGCGAACAGAGCCGCGACGATCAGCAGAAGCATCGGCCACGAGGCGGTCAGGAAGTAATGGTAGAGATCGGCGAGCAGCTGCTCTTCGTCGCCGTCGGAGTTGGCGTTGCCCTGAATGCGATCGCGCCTAGCCATCGGCGGAAAATATAGCGGACGCGGCGGCGAGATATCGAGCGCTACCTATCGACTGCTCCGTGTCGACCGATCCGTGTCGACCGCACCGCCGGCCGCATGCCTCGACGAGCGTTTGCGCCAACGCTGCGCGCGCTATCTTCCGAACGCCTGCCGAAGCGCGTCGGTTGCCTGAGCGAGCCCGCGCTTTCCCTGGTCGAGCGCGTACGAGAAGCTCACGAATCCATGCGTGACACCGTCGTAACGGGTGCAGGTAACCGGCACCCCGGCCATGCGAAGCTGATTCGAGTACGCCTCGCCCTCGTCGCGCAGCGGATCGAGGCTCGCGGTGAGCACCAGTGCGGGCGGTACGCCGGCAAGATTCGCAGCGCGCGACGGACACGCGAGCGGATTTTTACGATCGCCGTCGGAGTCCAGGTAATGATTCCAGAACCACTCCATGTCGCCGCGTGAGAGGATGTATCCGTCGTTCGCAAATTCCTTTTGCGAGGGCGTGTCGTCGGCCGCGTCGATCGCGGGATAGAGAAGCAACTGAAAGCAGATCTTCGGACCGCCGCCATCGCGTGCCATCAGCGCGACCACCGCCGCGAGATTTCCGCCCGCGCTGTCGCCGCCCAGCGCGACCAGCGCTGGATCGCCGCCGAGCGACGCCGCATTTTCCGCGACCCACTTCGTCGCGCAGTAGCAGTCCTCGGGAGCGGCGGGAAATTTGTGCTCCGGCGCGAGCCGGTAGTCCACCGCCACCACCAGGCATCCGGCGCCGTTGACCAGGTCGCGGCACAGTCCGTCGTGACTCTCGAGACTTCCCAATACCCAACCGCCGCCATGAAAAAACACCAGCGTGCCGAGCGGCGGCCGCGCCTCTGGAGTGTAGACGCGAAGCGGGATCTCGTGGCCGGCCGGACCTGGAATTCTGCGATCTTCGACGCGATAGACCTCCGCGACCGGCACTGGACGCGCCGCGATCAGCGCCTGCATCTTGGCGCGCGCCTGTTCCGGCGTCTCAGAGCGTAGAAAGAACAGCCCGGCGGCATTCGCCTGGGCGAGAAAGGCTTTCATCTGCGGATCGATTTGCGGCATCAGCAACTCCTCGAGTGCGCAAGTGCGCGATGGTTTTGCAGGTGCGCTGATCTTTAGTGCCGAGCACACGCCGATCGCAAGCGCAATTCTGAACCGCGATCAGAGCTTCAGCCGCCGCAGCCTCAGCGCGTTGCTGATCACCGACACCGAGCTCAAGCTCATCGCGGCGCTCGCGATGATCGGGCTCAGCAGGATGCCGAAGAAAGGATACAGCACGCCGGCGGCGATCGGCACGCCGAGCAGATTGTAGAAAAACGCGAAGAACAGGTTCTGGCGGATGTTTCGCATCGTGGCCTGGCTGAGCACCCGCGCCTTTACGATGCCGCGCA
>DATDGX010000047.1:0-25528 GCA_036521875.1 Binataceae bacterium (SeqCode) | reverse complement strand
GGTTACTCGGTGGCCAGTACGAGTCGTCTAAGGATCTTTGCATCCGAGATTCGTCGAACTCGATCAGGTGCCGGCGGTTTGTGGTTCAGGTCGCAGCTCGTTTCACTTCGTCGTCTCAAACCGATAGCGATTCTCGCAGATGCTCAAATCACGGGTCCGATGGAATTTTTGGTAGGGACAGGCTACCCGAAGACTAGAAACGCTCGAAGAGTTAGTCCCCGCTGGAACTTAAATAAGAGGAGTAGTATCGCCCGCTTTCCCATAGGCGGTTCGCAAGGTTAGTCCGAGTGCGTTGTTAAGCGCGATGGTCTGGGGCGCGGGCGGGCGGTAACCCAAGGTCCGCTTCCTGCGACCAGCACAAAGCCGTCGGGTTTGTCCTGGCATGCGCGATCCACCCATCCAATATCCTACCCGTTTGAGACAACGCGCCTAACCCTATTGGCGCGCAAGGGCTTCGCCGTGCGCCAGCGTGATAAACCATCTTTGCGCTTGGCTGTCACATGGCTGCCAGCAACAGGAACACTGTTCTATAATTAGCCGTAGGCAGTCAAAGCGGCAGTCAGGACAAAGTTAAAATAACACTCCCAGATGGCAAAAACTCTCCCAGATGGCCCTATGGTCGCCTGGGAAATATGTCTTACATATAAAAGAGTATTTCCGAGGTGACCATCATTTAACTCTGTTCACGGAGACGGCCGGGACCGCCAAAAATGGCAACGTTCGCTCGAATGCTGGCATGAACCTCCGCCGCGCCGTGCAAGTATCGGTTTCCTCTTTCAAGGGTATCGGCTGTGGTATAATTCCACTAGCAACGCGGGTGCGACAAGAAAATGGGCGGCTCTATCGGAGAGGTTTGCGGACGGTCAAAGACTGAAGTCTACCTCTTATACGAGGAGCGCACCAACGAGAATATTGATGGAACCTGGGATCCGGATCCTGCCGCAAAGAAAGAGTGCAAACGACTCATGCGGAAGGACCCGAACACAGGAGAATGGATTCTCCCGTATCGGTTTCACACTTAGAAAGAGAAAGGAGGTGGTGCCCGTTGATAAAAATTTTGAAGTAGTGTGCGAGACCCGCGAGGCGACCTGCATGTGCTTTTGGGACGCCGAAAAGGATCATCGCCTAGTAGTGCATCATGGGATTGATGCGAAGAACCTCGGTTGGTCCCTCGCCGTCGGCGTCCGAGGCGCTTACGATGCCAGGGGTCACCAGAGTCAAGCTCCTTCGGCACTGCTATCGATTCATCCGAACCGGATGAGCGACCGGGTTCTCAAGTTCCCAAGGAGAGGAGCGCCGAACGCCTCGGACGTAGTGTTCCTCTCCGGTCCGCGGAATTCTTTTTCTTGATGGCGGTGCCCGCCTCTATCATCATCAGTGGCGTGGAGTTCACCAACGACCTGGTCTACCAGACACCGAAAGCAGACCTCATTATCCTCGTCCAGAACAAGTTGCAGAACATTGGGCTATCCCAGGAAGAGATCGCCTCTTTCATTAGCAATTCCGCGATCCCATTGAGTCTGCAGGTTTCCGCGGTCAAAGACCTCGATGCTCTCGGCGACATTCCGGGCCGTCACGCCGCAGCGGTGGCTCTGAGCAACCTGATGACGGAGTACCAGGCACGGTTCATCGTGACTTCGCTCCACATGCTCGCTCAATGGAGTCAGCAGAAGAGTCCGATTACCCGGATTCAGGTCCCCGGCTTGCTGATTGCGACAGATCAGAATGGCACCACGATCATGCCCGCGCCGGTCGACTATGTATCGTGGACACAGCGCATCGCAGGCTTTGCGACCGATCCCCAGCTGCTTGGCCTGCAGAACCGCGTTCTTTGGATCACTGGCAAGATGACACCGCTTGCGCGCCAGCAACTGGCGGCTAATAGCTGGTCGGTACGCGAAGGTGCACAACCGTAGAACTTAACTCACCCGATTGGAGGTTCCCGGTCCGGCGAGAGCCGGTTGCCAGAAACAACAGTGCGCGGATTTTAAGTGCAGCTGAGTGATCATAGAATCGGATAACAAAATGCATCCGCGAGCGACAGGCAAGCAAAGCTTTCCGCCGCTCTCGCTGACGACGGATCTGCCGTCACTTAGGACGAAGGTTTCAGTAACCCGGAAAGAAAGTAGGCGTGTGAGTATGAGGACTGAACAGCGTAATCGGTGCAACCTATCATTGGGTGTCGTATTGACGGTGGCTTTGTTGTTGACCGCCAGCGCCGTGCGCGCCCAGCAAATTAACGGCGTACCTGGCTCGCCCAGCGCCACCATGACGCTCGACGGGAAGCAACTCCCGCCGCCACCGATGCCGTTCGGCGGCGTGATCAAGGAAAGCGCCAAGGATTCCACGCCCTACTGGCCGCCGCGCGTAGTGCCGCCCAAGGGCGCGCCCAACATCCTTCTCATCATGACCGACGACCAGGGCTACGGCGTCTCGGGCACCTTCGGCGGCGTCATCCCGACGCCTGCGATGGATCGCATCGCCAAAGCCGGGTTGCGCTACACACAATTCCACTCGACCGCGCTGTGCTCACCCACGCGGGCGGCGCTGATCACCGGACGCAACCATCACTCGGTGGGCTCTGGTGTGATCGGCGAGCTGTCCACTGGTTACCCAGGCTATGATTCCATCATCGGGCCGGAGAACGCCACTATCGGCACGATCCTCCGGGACAACGGCTATTCCACTGCGTGGTTCGGCAAGGACCACAACATCCCCACTTATCAATACAGCGTGGCTGGGCCTTTCGACCAATGGCCGGTCGGGATGGGCTTTCAGTATTTCTACGGGTTCCTGGGCGGCGAGACTGACCAGTGGACGCCCTATCTTTATCGCGATACGACCCCGGTGTTTCCGTGGGTCGGCAAGCCCGGCTACAACCTCACCACCGACCTGGCGGACGATGCGATCAAATACATGAGCGGTCTGAACGCGGCTGCCCCCGACAAGCCGTTCTTCGTTTACTACGTTCCCGGCGGCACCCACTCGCCACACCAGCCGACCAAGGAATGGATCGATAAGTTCAGGGGCAAGTTCGACATGGGCTGGGAAAAGCTGCGTGAGCAGATATTCGCCAACCAGAAGCGGCTCGGCGTAATTCCTGCGGATACCCAGCTCACCCCGTGGCCGGAAGGGCAAACCGCGTATGGTGGCGCAAAGCTGCCGAGGTGGGACTCGCTTTCGCTGATCCAAAAGAAGCTCTATGCGCGCGAGGCCGAGGTCTTCGCCGCCTACACCGCCTATACCGACCATGAGATTGGCCGCGTGATCCAGGAGGTTCAGGACGAGGGCAAGCTCGACAACACGCTGATCATCTACATTAGCGGCGACAATGGCACCAGCGCGGAAGGCACCTTGGAGGGCACGTTTAACCAAATGACCGCCTACAACGGCATCCTGACCCTCCCGTTGGCTGCGCAGATGTTGCATTACAGAGACTGGGGCTCAGACAAAACCTACCCGCATATGTCAGTGGCATGGTCGTGGGCGTTTGATACCCCTTTCAAGTGGACCAAGCAGGTGGCGTCCCATTTCGGCGGCACCCGGCAGGGTCTGGCCATTTCATGGCCGGGCCACATCACGGATGTTGGCGGCATTCGCACGCAGTTCCACCATGTCATTGACGTTGTGCCGACCCTCCTCGAAGCCACCGGCATCAAGGCTCCGGACGAGGTCAATGGGATCAAGCAGAAGCCGATTGAAGGCGTGAGCATGGCCTATACGTTCGACAAGGCGAATGCCGATGCTCCGTCGAAGCACGACACGCAGTATTTCGAGATGGTCGGCAACCGTGCGATTTATCACGACGGCTGGATTGCCTCGACGACACCTCCCTCCGCGCCCTGGCTCCTGGCGACGGGCAAGTTGACCGACGTCAACCAGTACAACTGGGAACTCTATCACCTCACCGAAGACTACTCGCAAAACAACGATCTCGCGGCGAAAATACCAGATAAGCTGAAGGAAATGCAGGCGTTGTTCCTGACTGAAGCCGCAAAATACCAGGTCCTGCCCCTGGATAACACGGGCTTTGCGCGCCTCCTGACGCCGCGGCCAAGCGCAGTCGCCGGGCGAACCGTTTTCACCTACACGGGTGAGAATGCCAACATTCCCGTCGGAAATGCTCCCAGCATTTTGGACAAGGACTACACTATCATTGCCGAGGTGACTATCCCGCAAGGCGGGGCGGAAGGAATGATCGTGACCCTGGGCGGCCGCTTCGGCGGCTATGGCTTCTATCTGCTCAAGGGCAAGCCAGTCTTCGACTACAACTTGCTCGACCTGACCCACTACCGCTGGGAGGGGGGACCGTTAGGCCGCGGCTTGTTGGCCGACGCGCTCAAGCCGGGCAAGCACACGATAGTGTTCGACTTCAAATACGATGGACCCGGTCCCGGCAAAGGTGGCACCGGCGTGCTTACGGTTGATGGCAAGGAGTTGGCCCGCAAGAAGATCGAGCACACAATTCCACTACTCATGTCGATAGACGAGACCTTCGACATTGGGTCCGATACCCGCACGGCGGTTAACGACGATTACCAGCTGCCGTTCCGCTTCACCGGCACAATCAACAAGCTGACCTTCAACCTCGGACCCGAGCAGTTGACGGACGCGGACCGAAAGATCATTGCGGAACGACTCGCCCGGGCAAGAGACTAGGCGGGCAAGCAGCAGCAGGTAAGCCCTGAAGTCGGCCTATGAAACGCGCGGGAGTCCACAGTTGGTGGTCGCCCACGACTTGGCGGTCGAAGCCAACCCGCCCGACCAAAGTCGCGACGCGAAGAAAATGAGTTCCTCGTCCGTGAACACTGTGTACAGCGCGACCGCGGTGATTGAACTAGGAGCTGGCTTGGCGCTTCTGTGTTTCCCCTCGACAACGGTGGCGCTTCTGCTCGGCAGGCCGCTGGAGGCCCTTCCCGCCTTGACCGTGGCGCGCGTCGGCGGAACCGGGTTGCTCACGCTCGGCGTCGCCTGCTGGTTAGCGCGCAGTGACACGCAAAGCCGCGCCGCGAGAGGATTGATCGCTGCGATGGTGCTCTACAATCTCGGTGTAGTTTTTATCCTTGGTGCTGCCGGCATGCAGTCGCTGCCGGTCGGTGTCGTCTTGTCGCCTGTTTTCGCAGATATGGATAGGCGCCGATGACAAGCTGCCAAGGATGCTCCGCGCGGTGTTCCGTAACGATCCATTGAGGCTGGCTGCGCAACCAGATGGAGCTCTCCGACTGGAAGATCAACCCTGAGATCCGCGCTGACGCTTTCGCCTCATCCAAAGCTGGCGCCGCCAAGCGTGTAGATAGCCTTCGCCCGCCCGGATCCTTGGTCGCAACAGGGTATCAAGCCTCCACCGAAGGCGAAGCCTTCCAAAACTCCTTAAGGACCGAATGATGAAAATCAGCGTCATTGGCTTTGCGGGTTTCCTGATTGTGGCGCTCTCGAACGGGCCTGCGGCGGCTTGGTCGCACGCGAACAGCTATGGCGGCCATGCGTCTGGCGGGGGTGGCTCCTGGAGCGCCAGCGGGGCCCGCGGTGGCTCTGCATCCGGCGGGGGCGGTTCGTGGAGCGGCAGGACCGCCTATGGTGGCACTGCGTCTGGCGAGGGCGGTTCGTGGAACGCTCACGGCGCCGAGGGTGGCACGGCATCCGGCGGAGGAGGTACTTGGAGCGCTACTAACCAATACGGCACCACTGCATACGGCAAGGCCGGGTATGGTGCGACGACGACCTCTGCGTATCACACCTCCAGCACAAACTACTACGGAGCTTATTATCCGGCGTATCACCCACCCACTGCTGTCAACTACTACAGCAGCGATTGTTACAATTGCAGAGGCTGGAATACTGCCGGCGCGGCAGTGGCGGGCGCCGCAGTGGGGATGGCTGTTGGCGCGGCTGAGCCTCTGCAAACACAAATGCAGTCGCGTCGAACGCCTACAACTCGGCTACGCCGCTGGCAGTACCGACATTGCGTATGCGATGGGCGCGATATATCCGCAGGTCCCCGGCGGCTGTGCTCAACCCAACGTTGGCGGCATAACCTACTACTTATGCGGCAATACGTGGTTCCAGCCATCGTGCGGCGCGAACGGCGTCTACTATCGCGTGGTGCCACCCCCGGGTTGATCGAGTTCTCACTGATGGCGTGTAGGCAAACGCTTGGACGATTGATCAGAATTGTTCCAGGCGCAGCGAACGTTTCTCCGTTGCAGAGAATTAGGCGAGCACTACAACTGCGCGGCTATTCGGCGAGTACTCCAACTCTATGAGGCCTCGGAGGATCTTGCTAGGCGCTCTTGTTCTCATTGTGGGGCTCACCTGTAGTGTTCGGGGCCATACCATCACGCCTGATTCCGCCGACGCCCAGTCCGAAGAAGATCGCCTGGCACGCGAAGTAGAGGACCCGACCGCGATTCTCACCCAGCTGCAATTTCAGGACCTTTACACTCCGAGGAACTTTCAGACGTCCGCGCAGACTAACACGATTCAGTTGCGGCCAATTGTGCCGATAGAAGCATTTTCTGAGTTTCCATTTCAGCAAGTCATTCGACCGACGTTCCAAGTCCAGTCAATCGCGAGATCATCGAGCAGTTCGACCATAACCGAGTTCGGTGACATGCAGCTGTTAGACCTATTCGTCTCGAACTGGCCCAACCCAAAGGAAACCGGATTTGGCTGGGGCATTGGGCCGACCTTTGTGTTTCCGACGGGAAGAGATTCCGGGGCGGGAGACCACGCATGGGAAGCGGGACCCGCCGCCGCGGTCGTCTATCGGGGCGTTCCACACTTGCTGCTCGGATTCCTGTTTCAAAATCCGATATCGTTTGCGTACACGAATTCTTCGGCGACACCTAAAAGCTATCTGGAGTTCCAGCCGAGGATTTCATATACGTTTGGCCGCGGCTGGTACGTGAAATCGTCCGACTCAACGTGGACGGTCAATTGGCGTCACGGCGGTTCAACCACGATTCCGATCAGCTTTGGCATCGGGCGCGTTTGGAAGGTCGAGGGGTTGCAGCTCAATCCATGGGTGACGGGCGAGTGGACCGCTTACCGGCAATACACAAAGATCACGCCGATGTATACCGTCAGGTTCGGCTTGACGCTGCTGTTCCCTGACTTCCTGCTTTAGAAGGAGTGAGAGCCATGTCGATTCAGACCTTGCGCGCACGGTTCCGCACTAGGCCGATGCCGAACAAGAACGTTTTAGCGATGGTCGTGCTCCTGCTTCTCGCGTCGATCGTCCGGCCCACGTTCGCACGAGCCGGAGGCTTCTTCCTATCCGAAATAGGTACGCCTGATCTAGGGCTGGCCTCGGCGGGGTACGCGTCGCGCGCCCAGGACGCATCGACGGTGTTCACCAACCCGGCCGGTATGACTCGACTCGACCAATCACAGCTCTTGGTGGGCGTTCAGCCGATCTACGGACATGAGGTGTTCAGCCCGAATGGTCAAACCACAACAACCGGACCCGACGGCGGAAACGCGATTCTCCCACTGCCCGGAGCAAGCGTATTCTACGTCTACAACCTGACGAAAAATCTGAAGCTGGGTATCGGAAATTGCACTTACTTTGGCGGTGCGCTCGAGTACAACAAGAATTGGGTGGGGCGCTACTATCTTCAGGGAGCTACCATTCTGGGCAGCAGCATCTTGCCGTCGATCGCATACCGCGTTAACGACTGGCTATCGGTCGGCGGTGGTTTCAACATAATGGTCGGCTATCTCGACGAACGTGTCGCAATAAACACTCTTCTGGTTCGAAATTCCGATGGACAAATGACCGTGAAGGACTGGACCGCCGGCATCGGCGGAGATATCGGAGTGCTGGTTGAGCCGGACTCGCACACCCGCTTCGGCGTTCAATATCTGACTCCCGTCTCGCTGGACTTCGGCGGAGTCCCGCACTTTTCCGGCCTCGGACCGGGGCTCGTGCACCTGTTCAAGAAGCACGGGATTTTCGGTGCCTCCCTCGATCTCAACATGACGGTACCGCAATCATTGCTCTTCAGCGCGTTCCACGAATTCAGTGACCGGCTTGCGATCATGGGAGACGCGGGATGGCAGAACTGGAGCCAGTTTGGCAACCTCGGGATCGGTATCAACTCTGTGAATCCGAAGAGCGCTACGGTGAACCTCAAATATCAGGATACCTTTCATCTGGCGATCGGAGCTCAGTACAAGCTGTCCCCTCCGCTGACGCTTTCGAGCGGGTTCGCGTTTGACAACTCTATGGTCAGCGGTCCTTCACGCACTGTCAGCGCTCCAGTGGGAAATCAATATCGCTTTGGTCTTGGCGCGCAGTACGCCCTCAGCGAAGCTCTCATAGCCGGCTTTGGTTATGAGTTTCAATGGCAGGGCGATTTAGGAATGTTTCAGAGTCACAATCGCGTGCAGGGCACGGTGGCCGGACGCTTCTCGGACGTGAACATTAACTTCTTCAATATCAACCTCGTGTGGAAGCTCGGCTCAACTGGACATTGAGCATTGCCCGGCCGGACTACGGTTATAGCCGGATTACGGGCATGGGTGGAATTCCAGTCCTGCTCGCGATCAGAACGCCGGTGCCGCCAAGCGATATTGTACCTTAGTACAATATCATAGTCCCACCTATCCACTGTAGTTGTTTGATCAACTGATGGAGCTGTTTTGTTTGGAGGGGGCGCCGTTCCGTAACTGGCGATACCCAACGCTAGCGTTGGAGCAAAACGAAACAGATCCAGAACGATGGGAGAACACTTCAATGGCAAATCGAACCTCAGGCTCGAAGACGCGGAGGATCGCAAGGCGAATGAGTTCAGCGTTCGAGGTAGTCGCGGTGCTAGGGTTGTTGTCGCTTGGCGGCTGCGCGTCGTCCCCGCCAACCCCGTCAACCCCGTCCGCTGTCCCTGCGGCAACGGGAAACGCTGAGTTGCACTTCAGTCTTGATCAGTGCCAGCCGCAGGGCGCAGGTCTGTACAAATGTCCCGCGATCGACAAGCCAGTGTGCAATTCCGATTACAATGGCGGAGTCCAATGTGTCCGCATCGGACCCAAAGGCAGCGTCTTCGTACAGGGGCCGATTAACAACTAGCCGGCACGTATCGGCTATCGCTCGAACGCATCGACTTGATGCATTCCGGGTCTTTGGTGACCGCGCGCGGCACATTCGACAACGCCAACAACATCGTCGAGCCCAATTCAGTACAGAGCCAGCAAATCGGCAACACGCTGCAGGAGGTGAGCCGTGCGGCGCGATCGTTGCGCGTGCTCGCGGACTATCTGGAGCGCCATCCCGAGGCGCTCCTGCGCGGTAAGAAGGGGGAGGCGAAGTGATGGCAGGGCGCCTTGCGCATCTGGTCTCAATCGTGATGCTCGCGGCTGCGGTTGCCGGGTGCGGTACTACGGCGCCGTCGCGTTACTACAACCTCGACTCCACTGCGGTCGCGGACGGCGCGCCGCCCGAGCGCGTCGCCATCATGGTCGGTCCCGTGTCGATACCCGCATCGGTCGACCAGCCACAGTTCGTGGTGCAGGTCGCGCCTAACCGGGTCGATGTCGACGAGTTCAACCGCTGGGTCGCTCCCCTCAACGACAGTATCGCGCGCGCCGTCGCCGGCGACCTCGCGGTGCTGCTCGGCACCTCGGACGTGGCGGCGGGACCGCTTGCGAACTTCGAGCCGGCGTACCGCGTCACGATAGCTGTGCTGCGCTTCGACTCGATTCGCGGCGAAGCGGCGGTGCTCGAGGCAGTCTGGACGGTCCACAAGACTGCGGGCGGAGAAACGCGCTCGGGACGAACGATAGCGCGCGAGCCGGTGCAAGGCCAAAGCTTCGAGGCGCTCGCAGCCGCACACAGCCGCGCGCTCGCTACCATGAGTGGCGACATCGCCACGGCGATCCGAGCGGAAGCCGCTGTGAAGCCGTCGCAAGCTGCCGCGAGGTGAGCCAAAGGAGACGAGCCGGTTGGAACAATTGCGAGCATTCATCCACCGCCGTTTCGGACCGCACCGACACACGGCTCTCCTCGTCGCGATCATATCCGCGTTCGCGATAAGGCCCTTGTTAGGCGATGCCGGAATTGGCCCCGCCTTGTTCAGTGTCGCAATTTTGGTCCTCCTTCTTGTGGCCCTCTACAACATCAACGTCGACGAATTGGTGGGCGAACGGGAAACGCTCCTGGCCCAGAGGAGGAGGCGAAGTATTATTGGCTGGGTGCTCGCCGTGCCCGCGATCGCGGAAAGACTGGCCATCAATTTCGCGCCAATCCATTCGCTGGTTCTGGCCGGTTCGATTCTGTGGCTGCTGCTCCTTGCGTTCATTACGTGGAATGAATTGCGCGGCGTCTTGAAGCAGAAGGAGGTCACGGGTGAAACCATCAGCATGTCGATTTCGGTCTACTTGCTGCTCGGATTGACGTGGGGGTTCTTCTATATCGTTCTTCACGATGTGCAGCCCCAGGCCTTTAGTTTCACTGGCCCGTCGTCACCGACGGTGGGAGCGGTTGCCGAGCAGCACGTTTTTCCAATTCTCATCTACTTCAGCCTGACTACACTGGCGACCATCGGGTACGGCGACATCCTTCCGGTAAGTCTGCAAGCCCGCTACGCAGCGGTGGCGGAAGGTATCACCGGCCAGTTTTACCTGGCGATCCTCGTCGCACGGCTGGTGGGAATGCAGATGAGCCAGTCCGCGAGTCGACACGTGGAATCTAAACCCCACGATTCCATCACTGATGGTTGACCGAGCAACGGCTCCGTCTCACGCAGGGACTGCACCCGGGGTTCCGAGGAAATAATCGCCAGCGCGATGCGTCCGCGCCGTTACTCGAGTTGACAGCTCGCTATATCGTACGATATAACTCAAGTCGCTATGAACGCTAGCGACTGTATCGCTCATCAGCTCATTCCGCGTACCGACTCGCGCGCAACGCGCTGACGATGACGGACATCGGAGCTGATTTCGGAGGTAGTTTATGATGGTCTGTGGCACCCGTCGATTTCACCACCGCGCACGCTGGCCCGAGTTCGGCGGCCTTGCGATGCGCTCGCGATTCTTTGGCCCCGGCGAGGTTCGGCTCGCGCTCCTTTCACTCCTCGCCGACGCCCCCAAGCACGGCTACGAGGTGATGCGCCAGCTGGAGGAACGCTCCGGCGGTATCTACAAGGCCAGCGCCGGAACCGTGTACCCGACGCTGCAACAGCTCGAGGACGAAGGCCTGATCGCGTCGGACACCCAGGACGGCAAACGCGTGTACCGGGTCACCGACTCCGGACGCGAGGAGCTCAAGCGCGATGATGAAACCGTCAGGCGCATCTGGTATCGCGCGCGCCGATGGGCGGGTTGGCGCACCGCGTTCGACCCCGACGCCGCGGAACTACGCGGACCGGCGGAACGGCTGGTGAAAGCGGCTTTCCGAGCGGTCGCGGGCGAGATGGCCCACGGCGACGGTGAGCGCGTCGACAAGGTCCGTGAGATTCTCGAGCGCGCGCTCCGCGAACTCGAAGCGATGCGCGGCGAGAAGTAGAAGTAATCGTCCGCCTCTAAAGGCCGCTCAGAGGCCGGCGCGGCGGCGGTGGCGCCGGAGTCTCGATAGTGTCGCCGCACGTCGACCCACAAGTCGGGCACAGGTACTCGTACTTGTCGCCGGCGGGCAGGACCAGGAGCAATTTCTTGCGCACCGGCACGGCTCGCTTGCACTTCGGACATGCGAGCAGGCTCGCTTCCATCCGTTCGAACGACGGTCGCCGTGCTTCAGGCATACTAGCGAAAGAGAATAATCGCAGCCCTCGCGCCGCGGCAACCCGCGCGCCGACTCCTTTGCGACGAGCGCAGGCGGCTCCGCCCCCGGGTCCAGGTGCTGGCACCTGGTTGTATAGGCGCGCGCGCGTGACTTAAGATCGCCGCCTAACCCGATGAGCGACTTCGCCGAACCGACTCCGCGTCCGCGCGTCTATCTCGAGACTTACGGATGCCAGATGAATATCGCCGACTCGGAGACGGTCAGCGCGGTGCTGCGCGGCGCCGGCTACGCATCCGCCGAGCGCCCCGAGGACGCGGACGTCATCCTGCTCAACACCTGCGCGATTCGTGAGCACGCCGAAGAGCGTGTGTTGGGGAGACTCGGCGATCTCGCGCGCCTCAAGCATGTGCGTCCGGAGCTGAAACTCGGCCTGCTCGGATGTATGGCGCAACACAACCGCGCGGCGCTCATCGAGAAGGCCGCGTACCTCGACGTGGTCGCGGGTCCCGACAGCTACCGCCGCCTGCCCGAGATGCTCGGCCGCCCCGGCTTCGACCCCGCGGTCGACGTTCGCCTCGACCGCGGCGAGACCTACGCCGATATCGTGCCGGTGCACGACGGATCGGTTCGCGCCTACGTCACCGCGATGCGCGGATGCGACAGGTTCTGCGCGTTCTGCGTGGTGCCGTACGTGCGCGGGCGCGAGCGCTCGATTCCCCCCGCCGATCTGATGCGCGAAATCGGCGCGCTGGCCGAGCGCGGCGTCAGGGAAGTCATCCTGCTCGGCCAGACGGTCAACGCGTATCGCTTCGGCGACACCGATTTCGGCGCGCTGCTCAGGATGGTCGCGGCGATCGACGGGATCGAGCGTATCCGTTTCACCTCACCGCATCCGAGCGACGTCAGCGACTCGATGATTGACGCGATGGCCACGGAACCGAAGGTGCAGCCGTATCTTCATCTGCCGGTGCAATCGGGCAGCGATCGGATTCTCGCCGCGATGGATCGCGGCTACACGGTCGCCGCATACCTCCTCCTGGTCGAGCGCTTGCGCGGCGCGATTACCGGCCTCGCACTGTCCACCGATATAATCGTCGGCTTCCACGGCGAGGACGACTCCGACTTCGAGGCGACGCTCGCGCTGATGCGAACCGTTGGCTATGACCAGGCGTTCACCTTCAAGTACTCGCTCCGCGAGCACACTCGCGCGTTCAAGCTCGGCGACACGGTCTGCGACGCGGAAAAGAGGCGGCGCCTTGCCGAGGTGATCGCACTTCAGGAAGCGGCCTCGCTCGCGCGCAATCGCGGTTCGATTGGACGCGAGTTCCCGGTGCTGGTCGAAGGTCCCGCACGCCGCGGCGAGCGGATGCTCGCGGGCAAGACGCCGCAGTTCAAGACGGCAGTGTTCCCGGCGCGCGACGGAATCGCGCCCGGCGACACGGTCACCGTCCACATCGAATCCGCCACCGGGCATTCGCTGATCGGCTCGATCGCGGGCAGCTGATGCGCCGACGCGCCGCGGCGCGTCAGCGCATTGTAGAGCTCGCGCTTTCACGATTCAGCCGGCTTCGGGATCCCTGAACAGTGAGTGATAGATGACGTGGCCAAGGACCTCGACCACGCGCGAGGTAGACTCGAGTTTGGCACCGAGGAGATCCCAGAAGAGCCGATCCATCAGCGCCGCGAACAAGTAGACGTCGGCTCCGGTTCGAGCGCCGGGAAGCTGCGCGAGCCGGCCGAACACCAGGCCGAGCCGAGCCGTGGTCCACGCCCGCACCCGCTCGTCGAGAGCCGCCAGCTTCGGGTTCGCGAGTATCGCCTCTTTCCACGCGCGGTATACGCCCGCGTACGCGAGATCTGCCGTCACTCCGGCGCGCAGGACGCTTTCAATCCGGTCTCTGAGCAGGCCTTCGCTTGGCTGCATGTCGATCTGTTCCAGCTTTTGCAGCAATTCGTTCATGAGCACGAGCAACAGCTGGCGCTTGGAACGGAAGTACTGGTAGAAGCCGCCGACCGCCACCTGCGCGCGCCGCGCGATCGCGCCAATCGACGTGGCCTCATAGCCATTGCGCTCGAACAGCTCGACACCGGCCTTGAGCAACGCGGCGCGCTTGCCGCGGCTGCGAGCCTGCGCCGGCACTCGCGGCAGGTCCTGGCCCGCCAGCAGATTGGGACGCCGCGGCGGCCTAGCCGGCAGCGCTTTGCTGGAATCGGTTCGTGCGCGGGAAGGTGCGGATCGCGAGCGCCGGAGACGCTTCATCGGCGGGCGAAGCTCACGCCGAATAGCGCGCCCGCGCAACACCACAGGATCCATCCTCCGAACAGCCCGGCGGCGGGCTCCGGAATATTCGGGTAAGCGAACGGAAAGAAAACGGTGCTGAAGGTGTCGAGCACCAGGGTGGGCATCACGATAAAGATTCCCGCGGCCGGCCACTTGTCGCGCGGCAGGGCGGCACAGATGCTCCGGGCCACCCACGCCATCAGCGGAAAACTTACCAACAGCAAGGCCGCGATCGCGGCGAGACTCTCCGGATGCAGCAGGTACTGTCCGCCGAAGCGGAGCGCGATGGTTGCCGCCAGCCAGATAACGAAGCCAGTCGTTAAACAGCGAAGCATGCCTGCCCTCCATCCTGATAAGAATATGAATTCGTATTCATATTTCATAGAATCCGCAAGAGAGTCAAGGAGCAGAGTGAAACCTCACGGGGTTTCAGACTTACCTTGGGGTTAAGATGCGGGCTGGCCCCTGCAATCAGCGCAGGTAGACCGGGTTGGAGAGAATCCACGGATGGCCCCGGCGCGTCGCCTCGACGCGATAAGCACCGGGCGAATCCGGCGTGAACTCGAGGGTGTTGGCGTTGTCGACCGAGGACACTTCGGCGCCGTTGCGCAGCAACACTATTCGATCCGCGGGACCAGGCGTCTCGGCCCTGAGTTTGAGGCCGGGCGCAAGCGCGGCCTCGTCGCCCATCAGCGTTTTCCCGGCACCGCTTTGTGCATAGAACGCGAAACTGTCCGCGTACCCGAGCAAATCGAAACTCACATACGAATGGCCGCGCTTGAGCGCCTCGAGTAGCGGCTCCGCGGCGCGCTCGGGCGCCAGCAGATGGGTGGTAAAAAAGAGAAACAACTGCGGGAAGGTGCCGACCCGGGAGCCCAGCACCGGCATGTCGTCAGCCGCGCCGACTCCAGCAACCATCGCGATTCGCGCGCGGCTCGCCATCCGGTCGTAGGCCGCGAGGCTCTCCTCCGGCGGCACATCGAGACCGCGGAGAAAACGGTCGGTGCCGAAGAAGATGGCGCGCAGCCAAATCGAGGTCGGGTTCGCGGACTGCCACACCGAACGCTGGTTGTAGACTTCGATCGCGTCTGCCAATGCGTAGTCTGCGGGAGAGTCGAACCGCGCGAGATCCGCCGCCAGTGCGAGTCCACCCTGCTCGTGGATGGCGCCGATTAGATCATCGGGCGATTTGCCCGCGTCGCGCTCGAGCGGAGCGTGCAGGTTGAGCGCGACTATTTCGCCGCCCGCGGCGTCGAACGTAGCGCCGGGGATGAACAGCACGTTCGAGCTGAATCCAGCGATACCGTAATCGGTCGAGTCGCCGCTCGCGCGATCGCCAAGAAAGACGAAATCGATTTGCGCCGCCCGCGCCATGTCCGCAATCGCCGCCTGGTCGAGGCCGGTGGACTTGAAGCGGACGTCGACCGCGCCGCGGTAGTCGCGCAACTCTGGAAACTCGAGCGCGGGTGCAACCTCGCGCGTCGGCGGAAGCTCGGTGCTCGGAATTGGCGCGCTGCATCCCGCTGCGAGAGCGGATGCGAGCATGACAATCGTCAGGCGGGCGCGAAACCGGATGCGCATCGCATATCATCTATCAGAGCCCAGATGTGCTCATGAAGACGACTTTCGAAGGGCTGTGGACTATCTTGATTTAAGTCGCGGATCATCGCTCTCGACGCATTGTGCGCTACACAGGACGCAGTGCGAGTCGGGATCTCGTTGGCTGTGCCGCCCGGTAGCATCGCGTTGAGTCTGGGCGGCTAGAGCTTGTTGACGCAGGCGAGCTTTCGCGGCCTCACACCCTTGGTTACGAGGAAAGTTGCGCCTGATTGTCCATTGGCTAAGTGGAACATCCTGGTTTGCCTCGGAACGGTTCGGAATCGTGAGCGGCACCATCAGATACCAGCCCACCAGCGCGAGCGCGGCGGCGTGACCGAGCTTCATGACCGATCGACCTCGTCTGCGAGGACTTCGAGTTTCTCTAGAAAAACAATTTCATCGGCTTGCCCCAGTGCGGATACTCTATTCCTCGGCGGGCCCGGGGCGGGGCGTTGACTCTGATACGAGGCGGACTTAAGCTCGGTGGGCTATACTGCGTGCGGACCGGAGGTTTATGGAAATACGAGTTGAAGGCTCTCTCGACCAGGCGATGCGGGTGCTCAAACGCAAGCTGGCCAAGGAGGGGGTATTCAAAGAGATGAAGAAGCGGGCTTTCTACGAGAAGCCCAGTGTCCGCCGCAAGCGTAAGCGTTCCGAGGCTCAGCGCCGCCGGCGTAAGGAACAGCGCCGCCGCCGCGCCTCCTCTCTGTAGCCAGCCGACATCCGCTGTCTCGCTGCGCGCCGGTTTCTCCCGGAGGTCGCAGTTGCTTCAGGTCGCATCCGGAATTTCGCCGCAAGTCTGCACCCGAGGCTCACGTGTGCGGCGGTTAAATGTCGTCGATCAAATATCCTCGATCGGCGGGTAGTACTTCCCGTCGCCAAGCGCATCGACGGCGGCCCAGAATTCGGGCCCGCCCGCTTTCATCGGATCTTCCAGCGCCCACGCCTGACGCTTGTAATTCCAGCTCTCCGGACGCAGGCGCTTCGCCTCTGCGAAAAATTTTTGCGCCGACTCGGGATGGCCCGCCGCGAACAGGTATTGTCCGAGCCGGAAATTTGCCGCGGCGCGGGCCTTGGCGTCGTCCGGCGTATGCATCCGGCGCAAAACCTCGCCCTCGCTGAGCGCATACTTGCTCGCCGATCCATTGGCTACCCAGTCGCGGAGCGCGTCCTGATACGCCTTGCGCTTGGCCTGCAGTTCCGCGAGCGCGGCGGGTGGAATCGAAAAATTCGTGTGATCCATTTTGCGGAACGCGTCGGTCGAGCCGGCCGCTTCGCTGGGACGCACGATGCGCCCGCGCTCGTCGATCCACACCGCGGTCGGCACGTTAACCATGTCGTAGAGCTCGGCGACAATATGACGCTCGTCGACCAGGCATGGATAGGTGGGCTTCGCCGCCTTGATCCACGGCTCCGCGACCGCGGTGCCGCCGCTATCGAACGCTACCGCAATCGGAATGAATCCCTTCGGCCCCAGCTCTTCGTATAGCGCCTGCCACACGGGCAGGTCGAAGCGGCATCCTCACCATGAGGCCCATGAGACCAGCAAGACTTTCTTGCCGCGATGCTCCGCGAGCGTATGCATCCGGCCGTCGAGGTCGGGCAGCGCAAAGTCCGGTGCCATCAGCGAGGTCAGCGCGCGCCTGCGCTCGGCGGCTGCTTCGCCGAAGTACCAGGTGCGATGCTCCTCGTCGACGACCATCGGCTGGCCGAGCATCGCTGCGAGGGCGACCAGGTTGACAAGCTTATGGTCGGGAGTGACGAAATCGCCTTGCCTCGCGATCGGAATTGGCGTACACACTTCGCCCTTGCAAAACCCTTCGGGCTTGCGCGTCCATCCCGACACGCGTTCCAGGTCGGCGGCCCCGAGCCATAACGCGCCGCCCTTTATCTTGTCCGTGCGCTCGACGTCGACGTCCTTGGTCACTCGCTCGCCATAAATGATGTCGATACCGTCCGTCATCGTGAATACCTGTTCCTGGGCGCTGCTGATCGACCAGTCCTAGAGTAGAGAGGATCGCGCGCCAATCGCAACGCCGGGATTTCTCCGAAATCGCGCCGATAAGAACGCGTTACTTTCCGGGCCGCGGTCATATCCACAGAATCACGCCGCGCGCGGCGAGACCGGTGCTCTGGCGAAAGCCGTTCAGGTAGAGGCCGATTTGCGCGCGATACTCGTCGATTCGCGGCGTGATTCCGAGGTCGGTTTTGAAATCGACCACGGTCCATCGCGCGGCGCCCGCGTCGCCCTGATCGAGGTTGTTCTCGAGATAAGCGAGATCGGCGACGCCCTCGACGACGGTGCCGTCGTCAAGTTTCACCAGCACTGCGCATTCGCGGCGGACCTCGCGCGCGGCACGCGCCGCGCGCATCACCGGCGCGCGCATCGCCGCGGCGACCGCGGCGGCTGCCGCATCGATCTCGTCGTCACTGGCGCCAATCGTGCGGCCCATCGTCGCCGCGATCTTGCGGAGGTCGTCGGCAGTCGCATCGAATGACGCCCGCAGCATTGCGGAATGCACCAGCGTGCCGAAGCGGGTCCCGTGCGGACGGGCGGGATCGCGTCGAGTCTCCTCGACCGTGATCCCGTCGGCGAAGCGGAGACCGGCTCCTGGAGCCGACGTGGCGAGTTCGGTCGCGGTCGCGACCGTAAGCGCGGGGGACGCGCCCGCGGCGAGCATCGCGAGCCGGCGCGCGCTCCAGTCGGCATATTCGCGGGTGCCGCGCCCGGAGCGCTCGCCGCTCTCATCGGCCTGCAGCAGCTTGGTCTGGCGCTGGCCCATCTCCTCGACCACGTTGAGATCCAGAATCGAAGGATCCCACCATACCACCCGATGCTCTCCGCGCTGCGCGCTATGCAGCCCCGGGGCAACCGGCGCGACCAGCTTGAAGCGGCCTTGCACGCGCGCCGGGCGGACCACGACAGAATCCTCGCCGAACAGTGGGCATCCGGAGGGCTGACGCGCGAGCGCCTCGCGCCGCGCGTCGGCGGCCGGATAGATGACGGGGGCGAGCCGCGCGAGCCATCCGTCGTACTCGCCGTCGCCGACCGCGGGCACCACCAGCAGGTCGCGCGCGCGCGTCACCGCGACGTAGAGGAGGCGAATCGCCTCCTCGGCGTCGCGGCGGCGCTCCTCGTCAGAATGCTCGCGCAGCTCAGCGGGCGAGCATCCCGCGATTCGGAGCGCCGCGAGATGGCGATCGGGATCGACGTAGCGCGACGGCTCGCCACCGGTTTCCTTGCAGGTGATATCGGCGAGAATCACCACCGGGAATTCGAGGCCCTTGGCGCGATGCACCGTCATGATGCGGACGCCAGCGGTGCCCTCTTCGACGATCGGCGCCTCGCTGGCCTCGTCGCGCTCGGCACGCGCCTCGAGTTCGTCGACGAAGCCGCGGAACGAAGTCGCGCCGCTGCGCGCCTCGTACCGGCGCGCCATGTCCATGATACGCATGAGGTTGGCGAGCGCCTGTGCGCCGGTTGGCCAGATAGCGATCCCGGCGTGCGCGCGAGTCGCTCCCAGCAAGCGCGAGATCGTCTCGGCGATTGGCCGCCGGTTGCGTCCGCGATGAAGCTCGCGGAGCAGGCCAAGCGCGCTCGCGACTTCCTTCAGACTGTCGGGCAAATCGGCGGCGAGCTTGCGAAACGGATGCAGGCTGCCAATCGACTCGCGGAACTCCAACAGCGCGGCATCCGAGAGCGCGAACACCGGGCCGCGCAGCGACGCGAACACTATCATCTCATCGTCGGGCCGCTCGATCGCGCCCAACAGGTTGCGGATCGCCTCGACCTCCTCGCGCTCATTGAATGAGCCGCCCTTGACCAACACGTGCGGAAGATGACGCGCCTCGAGCGCCCGCAGGTAGGGGCGGGTCACGTCGTGGCCGAAGGAGTTGAGGCGCCGGAACAGGATACAAATGTGGCGCGGCTCGATTGCGACGCGGCGCTCGGGCGCGTCGCGCTCCGTCACCGTCCATCCGCTTTCCTCGACGATCCACTTGGCGTATGCGGCGATCGCGTCGGGCAGTGATTTCTCGATCGACCAGTCCGTAACGTTGCCGAACTCGCTGTAGGGCGCAGGCACCGGCAGCACGACGACGGCGGGCTGGCTTTCGCAATCGGGCCGGAACGGCTCGAGCGCCGCATACGCCGGCTGCGTCCCGGTTTCTGCGTCCATCAGCGGCCCGAACGCGGCGTTGACCATGCGCTGAATCTCCGGCGTCGCGCGGAAACTCACGGTCAGATATTCCAGCCGTGCGCCGCGCTCGACCAGCCGTCGCTTGACGCTCTGGTAGAGCGACACGTCGGCGCGGCGAAAGCGGTAAATCGATTGTTTCGGGTCGCCGACGATGAACAGCTTGCCGGGGACCGGGCGGACTTTGGTCCAATCAGATTCCGCCGCGTCGGCGGCGGAAAGCAGCAGCATTATTTCAGCCTGGAGCGGATCGGTGTCCTGGAACTCGTCGACGAAAATCCGGCTGAAACGATTTTGCAGTTCGGCGCGAACCTCGGCGTTGTTGACCACCAGGTTTCTCGCAGTGAGCAGCAGATCCAGAAAATCGAGCCGCCCGGCGCGGCGCTTCAACTCCTCGTAGTAGCCGACCACCGGCCACAGTTCCGCGCGCAGCAATGGTGCGAGGTTCGCACCCGCCTCGTCGCGGAACTTTTCGAGCCGCGCACGCAGCTCGTCGCGGCGCCGGAACACCTCAACCCGCTCAACCCCGCCGTATGCGCCGCCGAATCCGCGCCACGCCCATCGGCGGCCGCTCAGAATCGTGAGCAGTACCGCCTCCAGCCCGTCGTAGTCGCGGCCGCGCACCGGCTCGAGCCGAGTCGCCTCGAGAACCGGCCGCGCGATTTCGTCGAGGCCGCGGCCGAGCCAGTCGCCCGGCTCGGCATGCTGCGCGAGCCGGCTTAGCGCCACAATCTCCGCTACCAGCGCGTCGATCTCGCGGTCGCGATCGAACGAATGGAGGCGCCAATCCGCGTCGAAGTCGCGCCAGTCGAGCAGTTGCTCAGCGGCACTGCGCGCGATTCCGCGCGGACCATCTCCGGACGCGAGCGTGCGGCGCCGCAGCAGCCGGCGCATCCCTTCGCCGGGATTTTCGAGCGCATTCTCGAACCAGCGGTCGAACGCCGACTCGAACATCGCGCTCGCGATGTCGTCCGGCGCGACTTCGAACATCGGATCGACCTGCGCCTCGACCGGGCGCTCGCGCAGCAGGTCCGCGCAGAAGGAGTGAATCGTACCGATACGCGCCTCTTCGAGTTGCGGCAGCGCATTGTCCAATCGTTTACGCGAATCGCTGGACAGCTTCTCATCGTGGCGGGCGCGTTCAATTTCGGCGCGCAGCCGGAGCTTGAGCTCGCCGGCGGCCTTCTCGGTGAAGGTCACCGCGACGATTCGCGCGAGCTCCGCGCGGCCCGACGCGATTACCGACACGATCCGGTTGACCAGCTCGGTGGTCTTGCCGGTCCCCGCGGCAGCCTCGATGACCAGCGTGGTATCGAGGTCGTCGCGAATCAGGTCGCGGATTTTCTGATCGGCGATCGTAGTCGTCATCGCATTTCGCGGAGGCGCTTGAGCGCGTCGAGCCGCGCCGGATTTTTTTTGGCGACGCGGTCCTCCTCGTAGGGACCGCAGATTCGCCGATAGTCGCACCATTCGCATTCGCGCGGCCCGGGCGCCGCGGGCAGGAAGCCTGCGGCAAGCGCGTCACCAACTATTTTGGCGAGCTCGCGCGCCGCGACGCGCGCGCCCTCGTCGATCTGAACGACGCGCTCCTCGTAGTTGCCGGCCGCGGTGCAGTAGTAGAGCCGACCACTTTGAATTGGCTCTTCGAGCACGCGCTCTGCCGCGAGCGCGTAGAGAACCGGCTGCAGCGTTTTGCCGCCGCCAATCACGAAGTTCTTCTCGGCGCGCACTTTGCCGGTCTTATGATCGGTGACGCGCAGGTGGCCCGCGGGATCGCGCTCGACCAGATCAATAGACCCGCGCAAAGTCAGTCCTGAATCGAGTGCGATCGCCTGCTCCGAGCTGCGCGGATCGGCCTGCTCGCGATCGCGAAGCCCGAACGCGAGTTCGAACGCTTCGGGACGCCATCGCTCGCGATCGTCCGCGGCGCGCCGCAGCCATTCGTGCAGGTCCGCGCGGATTCCTTCGATCCCGTCGCGCCACACACGCTCGATTGCCGGCGCAAGCTTCTCATGCCAGCGCTCCGCCACCTGCTCGATTCTCTCGTCGAGCAACTGCGTCGCCGCCGCGAGATTTTCCCGGGTCACCGGCAATGCCTTGCCGGCCCGCAACGTGCTCAGGATCTCGAACTGCACTTCGGCGAACAGCGCGCCGCGAGTCAGCGGGTCGAGGACTTCAATCGCCTCGATTTCCTCGCGCGGCTCGAGACGATGGATCGCCTGCAGGAAAAATCGGTAGGGGCATTGCGCGTAGTTCTGCAGCGCGGTCGGCGAGTAAGGGCGCGCCGACAGCTGATGGCGTTGAAGCGCGGCCATCGCGCTCGGCTCGGGATCGACGAGTCCATCGGCCGGTGTCCATTTCCGGAGCCATCGGCGCGCCCGTGCGCGCAGCGCGCGGCCCAGGTGCGGGTTGGAGTCGAGCAGGTAGTGCGCGGCGCCGATGGTGGTCTCGGGATCGGCGTCGACGAGTTTTTCAAGCACCGCGAGATCGAACTCGGCGTCGTCGATCGCGTCGGCAATCGTCGATGGCGCCGGCCATCCGAGCCGCGTCGCCTGCTCGGAAGCGGCCCGCCGCGCGAGTTCATCGAAACCGCGCAAGCGTCCCTCGGCGGCCTGCATCAATTCCAGCGCGTAGAAAGACGGTACCCGCGGGCGGCCCTGGTCGAGGTCGACGCGCGGGTAGGAAAACATCACGCGCTCGCCCGCGGCTCCTGCGGCCATGCGCAGCGACAAACGCTCGGCGGCGACACGGTCTTCCTGGCGCGCGAGATGCGGCGAGAGCAGCGCGCGCGCCGCGTCGGGCAGAATCGGATCCTCGGTCAGCTTCTTCGGAAAAACGCGCTCGGCGAGTCCAGGCGCGATCACGACGTCGAAGGTCATTCCGCGCGCGCGATTCGGTGCGGCGACGAACACCGCGCCGTAGCGGCGGCGCGGTGGCGGCGCCTCGAGCCGGCCCAGCCGCTCGGAGAGCACCAGGCGAACCTCGTCGAGGTCGACCGGTCCGACCGGCGCCATCGGCCCGAGTTCGGCGAGCGCGGCGAGCACCGGATCGCGGTCGCGCACCGCCGCCTCGACCAGCGCGCGGAGCCGCGTCACCCACTCTCCCCAGGCCGCCTGGCGCGGGAGCGCCGCGAGCGTGGCGATGATCGGGAGCGCGACCCGCTTCAAGTGCTCGAGGTCGAGGATTCGGCGGTCGAGCGCGGCCGCGTGTGCGTCGTCTTCTTTGAGCAGCCCGGCGCGCCGGAGTCCGAGCTCGCTCTCGAGTCCGCCGAGCCGCCGCTCCCATCGCGCGGCGCTGCCGATCACGGCAGCATCGACCAGCAACCGTTCCCATCGCCACGGCGCGCGCAGCATACCGTCGATCACCGGAACCGGATCGAGCGCGGCCGGCTCCGACTCGGGATGCTCGGCCGGCAGCTCGAGATCGGCGCCGAGCGGCGCGGCGGTCAGCTCGGTATCGGCCGCCGCCGAGGCAGCGTCGCCGCGCGGACTCTGATCGTCGGGAACTTGCGCGAGCGAGACATACTCGGCGAAGCGGCGCGCCGAGAGATTCTCGGCCGCGCAGGCAAGCAGCGCGAGCAGAGCGCGTCCGCCGGGTTCGGGCCGGCGCGTGCCACGGGCGAAGTAGGCGGGAATTCCCGCGCGCTCGAGCGCCTCTTGCAGATAGGTCGAGTAACGCGCGCTGTCATGCAGCAGGACCGCGATACGATCGAAGCGCACGCCGACGCGCGCCTCGGCCTGGATTCGCCGCGCGATCTCGACGCACTCGTGCATTTCGCCGGGCGCCGAGATCATCGCAACGGTCTTGTCGACCTCGCGCTCGGGCGGCGCTTCGGAGAACAGATGGTCCTGGAGGCGTATCAGCGAACTATCGTTGCCGTCGCGGCGCTGAGGCTCGGCGGGCGCTCGGGCGGAGATGCCGAGCGCTTTCTCGAGCAGACTTGCGGTGCGCGTGTCGCCCACCGGAACGGTGGCGAGAATTTGCGGCGCGCGGCGCGCGAGCGCCGCGACGAACTCAGCTTCGAGCGCGGATTCGACCGGTACATCGAGGAGCAGCGTTGGAATGGCGACGAAGCGCGGCGGCGGCTCTTCGCTCGCCGCCGCGGCTGCGGCTTTCAGCATCGCGGCGCGGTCCGCGAGTTTTGCGGCGCGAAACTCCGCGTCGAATTGCTCGAGCACCGCGGCGATCGCGGCGCCGCGCGGGCCGAGACCGCGAAGCTGGTCGGCGGAAATATCGTTGACGCGGATCTCCGCGAGCGTGCGCGCGAGTGCGCCCGCGAAGCCTGGACGATCGAGCACCGGCGCGAAGTGGTCGAGCTTGCCGGTCGGCGCGAGCCGATAAACCGCGCGCGCCGCGACCGCCTGGGCGGCGAGACCGGCGGCCGGCGCGAGGCCCTCGGCGGCCATCCAGTCGGCAGCAAGGAGACCCACCAGCCGGTTGAGCGTCACGCGATGAATGCCCACCACCGCGCCGCGCGCCGCGGCGAGTTCGCGCACCAGGTCGTCGGCCGCTTCGCGCACCGGCGCGATGACCAGGACTTCCGCCGCGGCGGGAATCGCCTCGAGCCATTTGCGCGCGGCTGCCACTCGGTCCGCGGCGCGCGGCGAGCGGACTATGTCACGCTGATCTGACATCCTGTTGATGGGCGCGCGTAGCGTCGCGCGCCTCTTGTGATCGTCGCCGCGCCGGACGCTACTCGCAAGAGGGGGTACGGTATGTTTCCACAACCGCCGGCCAGGCCGCAGCGGGAGAAGAACTAGCTCGCGAGGTGGACTGGATCGCCCACACGGACTTTGCCGGGCGCCCCGACCGCGGCGAACACGCCGACGTTGGCGCGATGATGGAACGCGGCGGCGCGGAGAATCGCGAAATCCTGCGCGAGGCCGTCTTGCGGATGCGTCGTCATCACGCAGCGGAGCGCCGGACGCATCTTGATGACCCGCATCGTCTCGCCGACTTCGAGGATGCCCTCGAGCCATCCATCTTCAACAAAACTGTCCGCGTCGTCGCCGGTGTCGACGAGAATCGAAGGCCGGAAGCGGCGTGCGTCGAAGACCGAGCCGGGCGCCAGCCGCGCCAGGTGCCGGAGCGTGCCGGTCGCGATCACGTGCATGATGGCGGAATCGAAAAACGTGCCCCTCGCGAGGCCGAAGTCGTCGGGCAGCGTCGCCGCGGTAAATGCCGGCTGCACCTTTTCTACCGGGACGTCGCCGAACACGGTGGCGGGGTCGATTCCCGCGCGCTCGCGTTTGGTGCTGTCGACACGTTCGAGGCGAACTATGCGCCCGAGCGCCGCGCTCACGACCTCAGATGCCTCCGGGTCGTCGGCGTGAATGGTTTTGCCGCTCGGTAGCTGGATGGTGACCGGCGTGGTCGCGCCAATGGAAGGTTGAGAATCGTACGAAGCGCGAAATTCGAACATCCGCGAAAATTTCTTGGCGCTGACGATTTTGCCGGTGGCGATTTCGCGGAGCGCCCACGCGCGATCACCGACCGCGCCGCCGATGGTGATCTCCGTCTCGCTCAGCTCCTCGCCGAGCATCGACTTGACCGGGTAGCGCGCGAGCGCCGCAACCCGGCCGATCAACCGCCGCGCCATCGACCGTCGCCGCGCGCTACTTCGAGCCGTTCGGCCGCGTGGTTGCTTGCGCGGGCGCGATAGTGAACGGCCCGGCCTGCGTGGTCGCCATCGCATCGAGCGCGCGCTGGTCGGAGCTGATGGCCTTCATGATGGCT
>DATDGX010000046.1:0-16880 GCA_036521875.1 Binataceae bacterium (SeqCode) | reverse complement strand
ATCTCGTTCTCGGGAATCCTGACCTTCAAGAATGCCGGAACGGTCCGCGACGCGGCGAAGATTGTTCCCGACGATCGCGTGATGGTCGAGACCGACGCGCCCTATCTCGCGCCGGAGCCATATCGAGGCAAGCGCAACGAGCCGGCCTTCGTGGTGCGCACGCTCGAAGTGCTCGCGCAAATTCGCGGCGTCGATCCCGCGGCGCTCGGCGCGCGCGTGATCGAGAATGCCGCGCGCCTGTTTCGTATCTCCGCCGGAGCTTGAGCCTCGCGGAAGCTATCCGACGCGACGCTATCCGATCGGATGGCCGCCGAAGATAAGCGGATGCAGCACGACTAGCACTACGGTGAGCGCTGCGCCGGCGGCGAGCGCGATCCACGGCGTATCGGAACGCTCCCATCGCTGACGCCCGTCGAGGATCGCGGCGCCGGGCATGAACGAAGTTTGCGCCATGAACTCGCGATACCGCTCGCCAATTTCGCGGAGCTTGCGGCGGTCCTGGTGCAGGCCGCCGAGGATGCCGATTACCGGAAACATCCCGAAGAAAATCACGTCGCCGGCCCATCCGTTCATCAGCATGTGCGCGAGCCCGAACAAGATGAACGCGACGAAGTTGGGATGCCGCGTGAGCTTGAGCACGCCGCGCGGAGCGCGAGGCGTGCCGGGAGCGCCCAGCGCTGCCGGGTTCGGATTGACGAGGCTCGCGACGAACAGGATCAAAGCCGCGAGCATCAGGAGCCACACCAGCCATCGTATCGGCGCAACGTCGCGCAGATACCAGAGGATCGGCCCCGAATGCTTATGGCGGGCGAACTCGATGATCAGCGGAATGAGCGTCGCGAATCCGACCAGCGAATAGACGCCGCGATAGGCTGGCTCGCCCAGCGCAGCGACCATGCGCGGCCGCACGGCCGCGGAAGCGATCACCAGATGCGTGGCCACGAACGCCACGGCCCAGAACGCGATCAGCAGAGTCGGGTCCATCTTCACTCGCTCAGTGAGCGCGGGCAGCCGCCTCAGAGTATCGCTCCCGCCTCACGCGTCGCGGCAATCTCGTCCCATGTGTAGCCGACTTCCAGCATCACTTCCTCGGTATGCTGCCCCAGCTCGGGCGCTGGACGCGCTTCCTTGGTGATCTCGCCGTTCACAGAAACCGGCGCTCCGGCGACGAGCAGGCGGCCGGCCGTCGGATGTTCCATCTCGAGCACGTAACCGTTAACCCGCGCCTGTTCACTCTCGAGAATCGCGCGATAGTCGGCGACCTCGGTCGCGAGGATGTCGGCGTCGTTGAGTTCCGCGAGCCACTCCTTGCTCGTTTTGCGCGGAAAAATTTCGTCGAGCACCGCCTGGGTCTTCTCGCCGTGAGTATGCCGATTCGCGACGCCGTGGTCGGGATCATTTTCGAGATGCTGAATCCCCATAATGCGGCAGAAGGTGGGCCAGCGCTTGTCGTCCACGCCCGCAAGGCAGATATATCCGTCGCGGGTTTTGAACGCTCCCCACAGCCCATGCAGCAGCGGATCGGCGCCGCGGCCGGTGCGCTCGGGCTCGAGGCCGGTGAACGAGGTGTAATTGATCTCAGTCGCCTGAATCGCGATCATGGTGCCGTAGATCGACGAGTCCACCCGCTGGCCCTCGCCGGTGCGCTCGCGAGCAACCAGCGCCGCGAGAATCCCGCCGGCGAAGCATAGCGCGCCGGAATTGTCCGCGACGAAGGTGCCCGCGATCAGCGGCGGATCGCCCGGCATCCCCGTCTTGGCCATCAAACCACCCGCAGCCTGCGCCAGCGGATCGCGGCTTGGCCATTTGGCCCACGGCCCTACGGGTCCCCACGAACTTCCCTGCGCGTACACGAGGCGCGGATTGGTTTTGCGCAATTCCTCCCAGCCCAGGCCGAGACGATCGAGCACGCCAGGCCGATAGTTGGTCATCAACACGTCGTAGCTCTTGACCATCCGGCGCACCAGTTCGATCGCGAGGGGATTCTTCAGATCGGCGGCGACGCTGCGCTTGCCGCGATTCGCTCCGATGAACATCGGCGGAACCAGCGGGTTTTTGACCGTCGGGCCGCCGACCGCTATCGGAAACAGCCATCGGCTGGTGTCGCCGGTGTTTTTATTTTCAATCTTGACTACCTCGGCGCCCAGGTCGGACAGGAACAGGCCCGCCGATGGTCCCGCGACTTCCTGCGCGATCTCGATCACCTTGATTCCCGCGAGCGGTTTGCTCATTTCGAAATGGCCTCCTGACGGAACGGCAACGCCAGATGCGATTCAGACGCTATTCAGACGCGGCGTTCAGGCGGGCATTATCATTCCGGCTCGCGATCAATCTCAAATGAAATAAAAGCGTGGCAACGTCGATTTCCCTCCGATCGTCAACTCACGAAACGCGATGAACGGGGTTATAGGTATCGGGAGAACAATCGACATGCTGACGAATATCGACGATGCGGGGTTGGTTGAAATCGCGGCCCATGAGCCTCGGAGCGAAAGCGTCAATTCTGATTCTGACGGCGTCAGGCACGCGCAAGGCCGCATGCTCGACGAATGGCCCGGCATGGTGTTCGCATTGATCACGCTATGGTACGTGGTTAGCTCGTTGCTGAGACTCGTCTGAGACCCGGGATGCCGCCGGCCAAGTTTACATTTTCGCTCCCGCCGCCGTTCGAAGAAGCGGTTCGCAGCCTCGAACATGAGATCATGCGATTTCTGCTCAGGACCACGGGCGACCGCGAGGACAGTCTCGACTTGTTCCAGGAGACCTGGCTGCGGGCCTATCGCGCGTATCCCACGCTCAAGTCCGAAGACGGGTTGCGGCCGTGGATCTTTCGGATCGCATCCAACTTGTGCCGCAATCGGTCGCGGGACCGCACTCGCCGCGCGCGCGTGATCGCGAACGATGGCCGCGACGTCGCGCTCGACGAGGAGCGTGCGGCGGCAGCAACCCGCTCTTCACCGGACGGCGCGCTTCACTTGAAGGACATGGTCGCGCGGCTGCCGGGCAAGCAGGGGCGCGCGCTGATGATGCGCAAATTCGGCGGGCTTGAATATCACGAGATAGCTGCCGCGCTCGATTGCTCGGCGGAAAGCGCTCGCGCGAGCGTTTACCAGGCGCTCAAGAAGCTCAAGGCGGCGGCGAGATGACAAAAATGAATCACAAAGCAGCAACCGATCGCGAGGCCGGCCGGGTCACGGTCGACGACCGCGGAATGGAAATAGATAAAATGGTTCGCGAGGCTCACAGCGGCATCGCGTTCGCGATGAAAACTCTCCGCCGCCCCGCGGCGCGAGTTGGCGTCGTCGCCTCGCCGGTCGGCCGCTTGCTGGTCGCGGAGAGCGACCGCGGACTCGCGGCGATCCACTTCATGGCGGTGAGCGATTCGGAGCGGATGCTAACGGCGCTGCGGCAGCGATTCGATCTGATCGAGAACGAGCCCGCGACCGAAAAGATCAGCCGCGCGCTGGGACGCTACTTCGCGGGCGACTACACGGTGCTCGAGCATCCGGTCGATATGAGCCTGGTCGAGAGCGACTTCAAGCGCCGGGCATACGCCCGCCTGCGCACGGTGCCGATCGGATCGGTCATCACCTATCAGGGGCTGGCCGCCGCGGTCGGCGCGCCCGACGGCCAGCGCGCGATCGGCAATACGATGGCGACGAATCCGGTGCCGATCTTCGTGCCGTGTCATCGCGTGATCCGCTCTGACGGATCGATCGGGAACTACGGCGGCGGCGTGGAGCGCAAACTGCTGCTCCTGCGCACGGAAGGATTCGTGGTGGGCCGCGACTTGCGGGTTCCCGAGGGCGCGGTGCTGGGCCATCGCCGCACGCACATCTTCTGCCGTGAAAACTGCTCGGCTGCGCAGCGCGCCGATCACTCGAACCTGCTGATATTCGCGGACTCGGAGCATGCCAGGCGCGCCGGGCTGCGTCCGTGCCGGCTATGCGCCCCGGCATAGCGCGATAGCGGCGGCAAACCAATCAAAAGAAAAGAGACGCCTGGGATAGGCGTCTCCACTCTTGATCGACACGCTCGCCGCCAGAAAGCGGAGTTACTCGGTTTCGTTCTGCTGGCGCATCTGCTGGATCTGTTGGCGTTGCTGCTCCAGTTCCTGCTGTTGCTGCTGAATCTGGCCCTGAGTCTGTTGGTTCGCGGCTTCCTGATTCTGCATCTGATTGCCGACCGCGAATCCGCCCAGCGCGCCCATCCCACCTCCGATAAGAGCACCGGCGGCCGGATGACCCACGGCAGCACCGACAATCGCTCCGGCACCGGCGCCGAGCGCGCCGCCCCCGAGGGTACCTTCCTCACGCGTCGAAAGCGGGGACCCCGAACAACCCGAAATCAGCAGCACCCCGGCGAGCGCAAGTCCTGCGAATCCTGCGACGTATTTGCGCATAAAACAGCCTCCTTCTCACATCTGAACGTACGAAGGCGGCTGCCGCAGGTTTCCGCTTAACTTTCTATCTATTCAGTTTCGTTCTGTTGTTTGAGCTGCTGGATCTGCTGGCGCTGCTGCTCGAGTTCCTGCTGCTGTTGCTGCATCTGAGCCTGAGTCTGCTGCTGCTGAGTCTCCTGGTTTTGCATCGCGTTGCCGACGGCGAAGCCGCCAAGACCGCCCACGCCGGCGCCAATTGCCGCGCCCGCGCCTGGTGAGCCGACTGCAGCGCCAATAATTGCGCCGGTCGCCGCGCCTATTCCGGCGCCGCCGAGCGTGCCCTCTTCACGAGTCGAGAGCGGCTGCGAACCTGAACATCCTGCAAGAAATAAAAGTCCGGCGAGCGCGAGCGCTGTGGTTACAAATTTATTTTTGCGCATTGCGGTATCTCCTCTGATCTATTCGGTCTCCGATTGCTGCTTGAGCTGTTGAATTTGTTGTCGCTGCTGTTCGAGCTGCTGCTGTTGCGAATTGATCTGAGTCTGGGTCTGTTGCTGCTGCGCTTCCTGGTTCTGCATGTGGTTGCCGACTGCGAAGCCGGTGACACCGCCCAGCGCGCCGCCGATTGCCGCGCCCGCGCCCGGTGCTCCAACCGCTGCGCCGATGATCGCGCCGGTCGCCGCGCCGAGTCCGCCGCCGATTAAGGTGCCCTTTTCCCGCGTCGAGAGCGGCTGCCCCGAGCATGCGCTCATCGTTACTAACGCAACCACAGCGAGCAAAACAGTTAGTGCCGAATATGTCCTGGCTCGCACCTGTTTACCCCCAGCAATGAGCAGCTTTCATGCCTGTCGAATACCTGCAACGTGGCCGAAATCGACAGGCGGTTCAAATTCAGAGGTCCAGTTTTCTACCTTCGCAGCGAACGATCAACCCATCTGGTGTAGGAAATTTTTACGGGTTGCCTTAACGGAACATTCAAAAAACCAAGTCCCACCCACCCACATTAAACCATGGTTTTTTTGCGATGTATAATGCCCGCACGGTTGATTCAAGCCAGAATCGCGATTTGGTAAGTCTCAGGGCAGCACCGCGAAAATCCGCGTCGGTCCGCCGGTGCCTTTTCCGATTTTCATCGGGATGCAATAAATCGTCGCGCCCTTGGCCGGGAGTTGGTCGGCATTGGCGACGTTTTCGAAGCCGGGCCGGTTCGCACCGAGCCACAGGCGATGCACGGGAAAATCCTTGGAGACTCCCGGATCCATGCTCGCGGTGTCGATAGCGATCGCAGCCACGTTGCGATTCTTCAGCAGGAAGCCGACTGCTTCGGGCGAGTAGCCGGGGAATCGGAGCGCGGAGACGTCCGGCTGGTCGGTCCCCAGGTAGCGCTTTTTGTCGGGCCAGTAACGCCCCCATCCGGAGCGCGCGACAACGATCGCGCCGTCGGGAATTTTGCCGTTGGCAGACTCGTAGGCCGTGATGTCGTCGACGCGGAGCGTCGCGTCAGGGTCGGCCGCCGCGCGCGCGGAAAAATCGATCACCGCGGCGGGGCCGATACAGTTGGCGAGCGGAACCTGGTCGGCGGTGCGTCCGTGTTCGTTGAAATGGAGCGGCGCATCCATATGGGTTCCGCCGTGCTCGGGCGCCGCGTATTTCGCCGATGAGTAGAAGTAATGCCCGGGCGTCATGCCGTAGGTTTCGAACTCGTGCGAGAAGGACTTCTCGGTCGGCCAGTAAATCGTCGCCGCATCGAACGGGTAGGTCAGGTCGACGATTTTTTTCGGATCGACTGTATTCATCGGATCGTTGGAACTGCTCGAGCCCGCAAAGCTGACGCGCGCCATCGAGAGAGCGAGCAACGCCGCGGTAATCGCGAGTATTTTCACTTGAGCGCCTCTACTTACCATCCGATCGCTCGCGCCGGCATCACTGGCTGCGCCTGTCCGCGCGGGTCCGCGCCGCCGAGCAGGATTCCGCGCGCGCGATCGATTTCGACTGCGAGCACATGACCTTCGCTCCACGGCGGCCGCGTCTCGATCTGGTGGCCGCGGCCTGCGAGCGCGGCGCGGACGCCCTCGTCGATTCGGCCTTCGACCCGCAGCACGCCGGGCCGCGCGTTGTGCGGATAAAACGTCGAGGGCGCATGCGGAGTCGAAAATTTGGGCGCCTCGATCGCTTCCTGCAGATTCATCCCGAAGTCGATCACGTTGAAAAAGAACTGCAGCGTCCACTGATCCTGCTGGTCGCCCCCGGGCGTGCCAAATGCGAGGTACGGCTCTCCGCCGAGCGTCGCGAGCGACGGCGAGAGCGTGGTGCGTGGACGCTTGCCGGGGCGGAGTGCGTTGGGATGGCGCTCGTCGAGATAGAACGTCTGCATCCGGGTGCCGAGCGGGAAGCCGAGCGATTCGACGACTGGCGAGCTCGGAATCCATCCGCCGCTCGCGGTCACCGCGATCATGTTGCCATCACGATCCGCTGCGGTCACATGGATTGTTCCCGCTCCCCACGGCCGCGTCCCGGCCGCCGCGCCGTTGCGCAGCGCGCGCATCGCGATCGGATCTCCTGGCCGCTGCTCGGCCGATGCGCGGCGCTCGTCGATCAGCGCGCGCCTGACGCCGGCGTATTGCTGTGATAGCAGCGCGTTAATCGGAACCTCGGTGAAATCCGGATCGCCGTAATAGGCCTCGCGGTCGGCAAAGGCGAGCTTCGACGCTTCGACTACATGATGGATGTAACCGGGTGAGTTATGACCCATCGCGGCGAGATCGTAACCTTCGAGCAAGCGTAACTGCTGCAGGAACGCCGGCCCCTGCGACCACGGACCGCATTTGTTGACCGTCACGCCGCGATAGTCGACGTGCACCGGCTCTTCAATTTTGGTGATGAACGCGGCGAGGTCCGACTCCGCGAGCAGCCCGCCGTGAAGTTCAGACCACGCGGCGATTTCGCGCGCGATATCGCCGCGGTAGAAGCGGTCGCGCGCCGCGCCGATCGCCGCCCCGCGTCCCTGGTTCTTCGCGCTCGCTTCCGCGTCGAGCATGCGGCGATAAAAATTCGCGAGCGCTGGATTGCGGATCAGCGTGCCCGGCGCCGGAACCTTGCCGTCTGGCATGTAGACTTTTGCGCTCGACGGCCATTGCTTCAGGAACCTCTCCGCATTGTGGCGAATCGAAGCACCAGCACCGGCAATCTGCTGCGGAGCATCAGCGTCGAGCTCTTCACCAGCGAGACCGACGTGCATAGGAAAGCCCTGCTCGGCGAATTCGAGCGCCGGTTGCAGCACCTCGGCGAGCGACTTGGTGCCGAAGGTCGCAAGCGCGGTGGTCAGCGCGCCGAACGCCGCGGGAACGCCGGCGGCGAGCAGTCCGTGCCCGGGAATCAGTTTCAAGTCGAGCGATTGGTAGTGCGCGATAGTGGCGCGGGCCGGCGCCATCATATTGCCGTTGATGGCAATCACGCGGCGGGCAACTGCTGAATAGATAAGCATCGGTGCCTCGCCACCGATGGTGTGCATGTGCGGGTTGACGACGCCCTCGACGAAGGTGGCGGCGACGGCTGCGTCGATCGCATTGCCGCGATGCGCGAAAAGCCGCGCGCCCGCCGACGCGGAAAGATAGTGCTGGGTGGCGATCATCGCTTCGCGGCCCATTATGAGTGGATAAATCGTAGGCATCGCAGTGATTCCTATGCAGTGGCTTTTTGCGATTGCGAAATCCGATTCGCAAATCCGCAAACGCAAATCCGCCAACCATTTAGTGTAATCGCTGACCGGAAAAGATTACAGCACCAAAACGTCCGAGGCGTTTGCTGCCGAAATCATCCTAAAAATAAACGGCGCTCACGAAAATCATCCAAAATACGCCGTGCTAATTCGCTGTTGGTAAGATGTTGGCAGGTGAAACGTATGTTCGGATAATACGTCTAAAAGTCAGGCTCGATGTTTGCTATAGTGCAGCTTGGATGGGGTTGACCGATAAACGTGGATGGCTTGGAAAGACGGAATGCGGCGGGGAGGCGTGAAGGAAAGAGCGCAACAAAATGATGGCTAGCACAAATATTGAGGCGGTGGTGGGGCGGCAGTGTAAATTGCTCAGACCGGTGCGCGATCACGAAGGACGCAGTCGCTTTGTGGAGCGGCCGCGCATCCTGAGGGAAGTGAATAACCTCGACCGGCGGATGTACCTGGTCCAGTTCGACGACGGCGCGACCACCTTCCTCTTCCCCAACGAAGTCGCCGTCGAGTAAGCCGAAGCACTCGTGAGTGAGCCGCGGGGCGAACCCGCGCGACTCAAGTTGTGCCGGTTGGGAGCATCTCCTAAAATGGCGCCGAATCCGGCCACGGATTCGGGAGCGTCAGATGCGCGCAGCCGTCCTGCGGGAGCGCGGTCGTTTCGAAATCGATCGCGAATATCCCGAACCCCGCCCCACTTCGACCGATCTCAAACTTCGCATTCTCTATAGCGGAATCTGCGGTAGCGACCTGCACGAATTCGTCGCGGGGCCAATGCTCGCGCGGATGCCGGCGGTGCTCGGTCACGAGTTCTGCGGCGAGGTCGTGGAAGTCGGCGCCGACGCGCGCGGCTTCGAGCGCGGCGACCGCGCGGTGGGAATCATCTACCCGAGCTGCGGGCGATGCGAGTACTGCAGGCGCGGCGACTTCACGCTGTGCGACATGCGCGCGATGGCGATGGGCGAGCGCAATGGATCGTTCGCCGAGTTCGTGGTGGCGCCGGCGCGCCAGATGTTCGTGGTGCCCGCCGAGACGCCCCCGGAAGAAGCAGCGCTGATCGAGCCGTCGTCGGTCGCCGCGCATGCGATTCGGCGCTCGCGGCTCGAACTCGGCGAGCGCGTGGTGGTGATGGGCGCGGGACCGATCGGGCTGCTGATCACGGCGCTGGCGCGGCGCGCGGGCGCCGATCGAATCGCGGTGGTCGAACCCGCGGAGCATCGTCGCAGCCTCGCGCTCGCGATGGGCGCCGACCTCGCGCTCGACTCGGCCGGCGAAGTCGAAGACTTGATCATGGAGATGACCGAGTCGCGCGGCGCCGACGTCATCTTCGAGGCGTCGGGGAATCCTGCCGCGTTCGCCGCCGCGCAGCGCCTGACTCGCAAGCAAGGCCGCCTCGTGATGGTCGCGGTGTACGAGGGCCGGCGCCTGGAGCTGCAGGCCAATCGCGTGCTTGGCAACGAGCTCGACCTGATCGCGAGCTACTGGGCGAACGACGTCGATTTTCGCAACGCTGTCAACCTGGTCGCACTGCGGAAACTCGACGTGCGCCCGCTCATTTCGGAACACTTCAAACTCGACGACCTGCAGCGCGCGTTCGAGCTGCTCGCCGCGGACCGCGGCCGCTACGCCAAGCTGCTCGTCACCTCCGACTAGCGGCCAGCCTCACGCGCGCCGCGGGCGAGGGTCGCGGCCGTCGCTCTGCACGGTTCGCCAATAGCCCCACGGAAAGTGGACGAGCTCCAGCTTCATCCCGTCGGGATCGGCGAAGAACACCGCGTAGTAGCGCGGGCCGTACTCAGGGTATTCGGCAGGCGGATCAAGGACCGCGATCCCGTTTTCGACGAGGAAGCGATGGAAGCGATCGACGTCCTCGCGCCGATGAGCCTTGAGCGCGAGATGATGCAGGCCGGCGCGATAGCGGTTGAACGTCTCGGCGCTATGTTCCGGCCGCGCGGATCGAATTCCTATAGTCATGTGCGCGTTGGCCCAACGAATATTGTCGGCGTCATCCGCGAGTCTCCGAAACCCCAGCGCGGCGAGCACCTGGTCGTAAAAGGCTGCGGAGCGTTCGAGGCTGTTGACAGTGAGATCGACATGCTCGACGCCCAAAACTTCGATCGGCTCGATGGGCTCCGCCCGGGTCGCCATCGGTAAGAGGCCTCCCGACTATTTGCTGCGCGCAGGCTGCGCTTGCAGGAAGTCGCGGGCGCGGTACAGCGCCGCGATCGTTTTTGCGTCGACGATCTCGCCGCGCGCGATCATCCGAAACGTCTCGTCAAACGCGACGCGCTCGATGCTGATTACCTCGTCATGGTCGAGAGCGCCCTCGCCCGCCGAGAGCTCGCGCGCCAGGTAAAGCTCGATTCGCTCGTCGCAGAAGCTGGGAATCGTCACGATACCGCCAAGATGGTCCCATCGCGCGGCGCGCAGTCTCGCTTCCTCGCCCAACTCGCGGCGCGCGCACTCTATCGAGGTCTCGCCCGCGTTGCGGCATCCGGCGGGCACTTCGACTATCCAGTCACCGATCGCGTGACGATACTGCCGGATCATCGCAACTCGCATCTCGGGATCGAGCGCGACGATCGCACTCGCGCCCGGATGGCGAATGATCGCGAGATCGACCTCGACTCCGTTGGGCAGCGTCGCGTGCTCGACGCCGAGGTCGACCACGCCGAGCTTGAGCACCGGGCGGCGCCCGCGGCTATCGGGATTCGTCTTGGGGATCATGGGGTCCGTCATGAAATTCACAATGCGTGCAGGTGCGGCGCGGCGCAAGCCTCAATTGCCCGCGCCGAGAAATCGCGCCAATATCGCTCTGGCCCGCGACTGCGCGCGCACCCGCCGATGCCCCTAGTCGTCGTCCCGATATATTTCGATTACGCCTCGACGCTGTGCTACATCGCCTGGCGCATCGTCCGCGAGCTGGAGCCCGAACTTGGTTTCGCAGCGATGTGGAAGGGAGTTCCGATCGCGATCCGCGATTTCCGCGCGAAGGCGGGACGCACGCTTGGCCCGCTCGAGCGGCAGAAGGTGCTGATGGTCGCGGCGGAGACCGGAATCGCAGTCGCGCCGCCGGCGAACTGGCTCGACTCGACGGCCGCGCTCGAGGGTTCTGAGCTTGCGCGCGAAGCAGGCGTATTCGCCGCTTATCACGAGGGCGTGTTTCGCGCCGCGTTCGAGGAGCGGCTCGATATCGCGACGCCCGAGGTGCTCGACGCGGTCGCGGAGCGCGCCGGGCTGGACCGAGCGCAATTCCGCGCCGGCCTCGCGTCGGGCCGGATGGCGCCGCTACTCGAGTGTCACAAGCACGAGGCAGACGAGTTTTCGGCGCTCGGTTACCCGACCTTTATCCTGGGCGATTTTCCGCTCACCGGAATTCAGCCGATTGAATCGATGCGCCTGCTGATCGGCCGCTTCATCCGCCAGCGCAACGAAGAGCCGCAAGCCTGACCGACTCTTCTCGGTCTAGCGCGACAAAAACACCGGGCAGGGCGAATTGCGCAGCACGTATTCGGTCGTCGAGCCCAGCACCATCTCGATTATGCGGCTGTGGCCGTAGGCGCCGATGAACAGCAAATCGGCGTCGTTCGCCTTCAGGAAGCGAATGATCTCTTCGTTGGCGTGGCCCTCGAGCAGCTTGAACTCGGCCTTGGGCGTGTAGGGCTCGAAGTAGGCGCGCGCCTCGTTAAGCGTGCGCTCGCCGAGTTTCGGATCGCGCGCGACTGTGACCACCGTCATCGCGACGCCGAGCGCTTGTCCGAACTCGGCGCACGCGCCCATCGCGCGCGAGGCGCGCTCGCTGCCGTCGTAGGCAAGCACCGGGCGGCGAATCTCGCGAAATTGATTCGGCGAGATGAACAGCGGGCGTGGGCATTTGCGCGCGACGCTCTCCGCCGTCGAGCCGAGCAGCCCGGTCGAAAAGCGCTCGTTGACGCCGCGATGGCCAATCATCACCAGGTCGGCGCTCTTGGCGCGCTCGCAGATCTGGTTTGCGACGATCCCCATGTCGAGCACCGTCTCGGCCGCGATCTGCTCGCGCCGCGCCGACTCCGCAAAATCGTCCAGCACCGAGCGCCCGCGCGTGGTCAGCACCTCGCGCATCTTGGAAGAAAAATCGAGATATGGTTCTAGTCCGAGCGAACCTGATATATCATGAAAAAATGAGCCTTCGATCGATACGATATCGACCACATGCACACCAATCAGAGTCGCGTTCAGGCCACGGGCGAGATAAAACGCGTAGGCTTGCGCGTTGCGGGAATGTTCGGAGGTGTCGATGCCGACCAGTATTTTTTTGATCATCGGCGAAGCCTTCGCCCCAGCCTCCGCGATATCACGGGCTCCGGTGCGGTCTCAAGAGGCTGACAGATGAGCGACAATCGTGATTCGCGGCTCCTGAAAATCGTCGACGAACTGGCCGATGCGGCCGCGCAGGTCGGGCTCGAGGTGCGCCGCGAGAAAATCCTGCGCGAGGTCGGCTATCGTACGCGCGGCGGCGCCTGCCGGCTGCGCGAAAAGGACCTCGTCATTATCGACCGCGAGCAGCCCGCCGCCGAGCAGCTCGAGGTGCTGGCCGAGGCGCTGAGCTCGCGCGATCTCGAGGCGGTCTATCTCTCTCCCGCCGCGCGGCGCGTGCTCCAAGCCCAGGGAGGGCAACCGTGATGGCTCCCATGGCGCGCGCCGAGGAATCCACCGCACCAGCCCGCACCGTCATCGACCGCAAGCCGCATATCAATGCGGACGAGCGGATGCAGACCTTTCACGCGCGGGTCAAGGAACGCGGGCTCAAGTCCACGGCGCAGCGCGATGATATCGCGCGCGCGTTCTTCGATCTCGGCCATCACATCTCGGCGGAGGAGCTTTACGCCGAGGTCAAGAAGCGTAATCCGCACGTCGGCTACGCGACCATCTATCGTACATTGCGACTGCTGCGCGAGTGCGAGTTGCTCATCGAGCGCCACTTCGACGAAGGCCAGGCGCGCTACGAGGCAGTCGGCGAACGTCATCACGATCACTTCATCTGCGAGCGATGCGGAAAAATCATCGAATTCGAGAATGAAGCGATCGAGCGGATGCAGCAGATTGTCGCGCGCGATCTCAAGGTCGAGCTGACCCGGCACAAGATGGAGCTCTACGGCGTCTGCCGCGACTGCCTGGCCGCCCGTCACGCGTAAAACTTTTCCACGTCGCCTTTTCAATACGGAGCGCTTGGACATCGCCGCGCGCGGTTCTAGGATAGCGATGCGGCCGCCGCGCTCTTCACCCGCGCGCAGCCAATAGTCACTCTGCGGAGGCGATTCGATCCGATGGCCCAGATGCGCATGCTCGAAGGCTACAAGGTGCTCGACTTCACCCATTTCGTCGCGGGGCCTACCTGCACGCGGATTCTCGCCGAGATGGGCGCCGACGTGATCAAAGTCGAGCGCTCGATCGCAGGCGACCACGTCCGCCAGCTCGGGTTGGTGCGCGACGGGATGAGCACCTACTACTTCCAGCACAACCATTCCAAGCGTTCGCTCGCGATCGATTTGCGCAAGCCCCGCGCCCGCGAAATCATCCACGCGATGATTCCCAAAGTCGACGTGGTGGTCGAGAATTTCGCGCCCGGCGTCATCGCCAACATGGGCTTCGGCTATCCGGAGCTCAGCAAAATCAATCCGCGCATCATCATGTGCTCGGTCTCGGTCGCCGGACAGACCGGACCGCTCAGCTTTAAGCCCGGCTACGACTACCTCGGCGCATCGCTCGCCGGAATCATCGACCAGCTCGGCGAGGCCGATAAGACTCCGATCGTCCCCCCGATGGCGATCGGCGACGTATCGACCGGAGTGTCGGCGGCCATGGCAGTCGGTTTCGCACTGCTGAACCGCGAGCGCACCGGCGAGGGCCAGTGTATCGACGCCTCGCTGCTCGACACGTACTTTCACATGCACGAGCTGTCGGTGCCGGTGGTCTCGCTACGGCCGGACCGCTTCGTCCCCAAGCGCACCGGCTCGATGCATCCGACCGGAAGTCCGTGCGGCGTTTTCCAGGCCAACGGCGGATACGTGTTCGTGGTGGTGCAGCAGCATGAGATAAAAAGATTGTGGCGTGCGATGGGCCGGCCGGAGCTCGGCGACGACCCGCGCTTCAAGACCAATCGCGACCGGATGAAGAATAATCTTGCGTTCAAGCAGATTCTCGAGGACTGGTTCGCGACTTTTCCCGATCGCGATTCGGCCGTGCGCGCGCTCGACAAGGAGCGCGTGCCGTGCGCTCCCGTGCTGAAGCTCGCCGACTCCATGGCGCATCCGCATATGCGCGGGCGCAAAACCGTGCGCCGCATCAAGGACGCAACACTCGGCGAGTTCGACCTCCCCGGGATGCCGGTCAAGTTTTCGACCTGGCCCGATCGGACCGAGCTGAAAGCGTCGCGGCTGGGCGCGGACAACGACGCGGTCCTGCGCGAGGTCGCGGGCCTCTCCGATACTGAGATCGCGGAGCTCTACAAAGACGAGGTGCTGCTCAAGACTCCGCCGCTACCCGAAGCGAAAGCATCGTAGCCGCGAAAGCACAATTTAGAAGGACGGTACCGGAGGCGAGCGATGGTCAAAACGCGCGGACTGAATCACATCAATCTCAACGTGAGCGACATCAAACGCTCGATCGAGTTCTACCAGAAGGCGTTTGGGCTCCAGGTGCATTTCTGGGAAGGCAAGAAGATGGTCTTCCTGGGCACGCCGGGAGCCGCCGACACGATCACGCTCTGCCAGGTAAAGGAGGGCGAACCGATCGCCGGCGGCGGCGTGTCGCACTTCGGTTTCGGCCTCGCCGAGAAGGGCCAGTTCGAGGAATACATCGAACAGGTCAAAGGCGCGGGTGGGAAATTGTTAAGCCGCGGACAACACGCGCCCGGCGTTCCGTTCGCCTACTTTGCGGATCCCGACGGCTACGTGATCGAGCTGGGAAATTCGTAACCGCGCATCGTGACATGAAACACGCCGGACCCGATGCGCTCGACCAGCTCGAGCCGATTCTCGCCGAGCTTCGCAAGTTGCCCGGGCTCAAAGAGAAAAAGCGCGGCGCGTTCTACCACGGTCCGTCGGGGTTTCTGCATTTTCACGAAGACCCGGCGGGATTCTTCGCTGATGTAAAACTCAACGGCCGCGAATTTGTCCGCATGCCGGCGAACAACGCCAGAGAAGTCGCGACGCTGCTGCGCAAGGCAGCCAGGGCGGTCGGCGGCTGAGCCACGCGGCGTCGCTCACACGCGGCCGATAAGCTCGCGCGAAATTTCCTCCACCGTCTCGCGGAAGTCGTCGAGCGAAGTAGACACCGCGATCTCCGTGACTCCCGCCTGCTCCAGCGCCTTGATCCGGCTGATCAGGTCGCCGCGAGCGCCGCACAGCGTGAAGAACTTGATCGCCTCGGGAGTCACATAGCGGCGCTCGCCGCTCGCGAGGGTATGGTGCCGCTCCCAGACCGCAAGATGCTGCTCTTCGTGCGGAACCTCCGCGAAGCTGGATTTGTAGATCTCTGCCATGCGTTCAATGCCCGCGGGCAGCGTGGCGGTGTCGACCAAACCCAACGCGCAGAGCCTGAAATGCATCAGCACCGAAAATCCCATCCGGCTGATGACCCGCGGCGCATTGAAACTGTCCGCCAGTCTCAACACGCATACCGGAACGTCCAGCACCAATGATCGCGGCGCCGAGGAACGCTCGGCGATACGAGCGCCGTCCGCAAAATGCACCAGCAACTCCGCGATCGCTTCGGGTGTGGGCGAAATTCCACCGCTGATGAGACCGTCGCCGAACTCGCCCGCGAGCGCGGCCATCTTCGGCGCCGACGCCGCGACGTACAGCGGAATCGGCGGATCCAGCTTCATGAATTCGCGCTCGCGATGAAGAAAGCGAATCTTCGCGCGCCCGCCGCCGCGCTCTTCATAGTCGGCGGCGCCGTTGTCGAGAAGCGCGCGGATGGTCCGCAACTGACCCTTAAGATCGCTGATGGAAAGCGGCGCGAGTCCGAGCGCGGAACGCGTGCCGCTGCCAAATCCGAGCACCGCGCGGCCCTGGGAGAGCGCGTTGATGGTCGCGATCGAAGAGACGGTGACCGGCGCGATTCGATTCGACGCTGCCGCGACGCCCGCCCCAAGCCGGATCCGTTCAGTCGTCTGCGCGGCAATCGCGAGGCACACGAACACATCGCCGAAGCTCATCGGATAATCGGTGAACCAAATCTGATCGAATCCGCGCTCCTCAGCAAATTTCGCGTTCTCGGCGGCGCTCCGCGGATCCGAGGGTGCATGGATGCTGAATTCCATCGGCCTCGCACTCTACCTCAAACCGGAATTCCGCATCACACGGTCTAGCGGCACGTTCCGGTGCAGCGTTCCGGTTCAAATGGTGCAGACTAAGGCGGCGCGGAGCGTCAGCGCGAGCCGCGATCGGATCGGCTGCGGCGCGGCGGAGTGAATGCGCTGCGCGCCATCTCGGGTCCGGCCCGATGGCGGAGCTTCATGTCCTCGCCGCAATGCGGGCAGCTCACGTCCTCCCATCTGACCTGGCGCCCGCAATGCGGACACTTGTAACGCCGGCGCGCGATCAGGTAGAAGCCCAACGCCGTCAGCGCGACCATCAACAGTCCTACGATCGTATGCCACATGGCGGCGCCTCGCAGTTCGGTGAGGACCTGGCGGACCCCGTCGCCCAGCCGGGTCTGGGTTCCGCCGGCGTCCATCGAGCGGACGTCCTTCACGGCCGGTTCGACGGCGTCGGCTCGGTCCACGTC
>DATDGX010000045.1:0-23213 GCA_036521875.1 Binataceae bacterium (SeqCode) | reverse complement strand
TCGCCGCGATCGGATCGATCCAGATTCCTTTCCACCACCAGTTCTTCGGCCGCCGCTCGGGATTCGTCTTGTACCATCGCGACGCGTACCCGGTATGCGAATCGACCACCGTCTCGGGCGGCGACGGCAGGCCCATCGCTTCGATCCATGACGGAATCTTTGTGGTGCGGCCGGTCGCATCGACGATCAGGTCGCCGTTCAGCGTAAACGCTGCGCCCCCGTCGCGCGGATTCACCCTTACTCCGCTGACCCGAAGCGCCGCACCGCGAACAGTTTCGAGGCCGACCGCCTCGGCCCGTTCAATCAGCTCGATGTTTGGGATACGTCGAAGCAACTCGCGCACAGTCGCTTCTATCAACACGCGGCTCGCGAACAGCGTCGTGATCGAGTTCGGACGCCGCTCGGCCCATCCGTCCGCTCTGAGCGCGGCGAAGTCACGGCCGAAATTTATCTCGATCGCACCATGCCCGAGCATCGTTTTCTCGAAACCCGGAAACAGCCGATCGAGCTCGAGCCGCCCGCGCATCAGCAGCGCATGAACATGTCTGCTCTGCGGAACTCCCGGCCGCTCATGGGCACCGGCGGGATAAGCGTCGCGATCGATGACGGTTACCTTGTCATAAGACTTTGCGAGCACGCGCGCAGCACAAAGCCCCGCCATGCTGCCGCCGATCACAATCGCATGAGTGTTTGCCATCTAGATGTTTGTCCTTCTGATCGACGTCGGAGATTGTCCGCGCCTGATTTTCTTCTCGCTGAGCCCGTTCAAAATAATGTCCAAAGCTCCGAGATCGAGTCGAAGCGAATCCTCGCGGCGCTCGGAATTCCTTCCGCGATGCCGGAGATGGCGCGCACCGCCGACGAAGCGGCCACGTTCGCGGCCAAGGCCGGCTTTCCGGCGGTGCTCAAGGTGGTTTCGGGCACGGTCAGTCATAAGACCGAAGTGGGCGGCGTCGAGCTTGGACTCGGCAACGAATCCGAAGTGCGCGCCGCGTTCGAGCGGATTCGGCGCAGTCTCGCCGCCAAAGCGCCCGGCGCGCGGTTCGAGGGCGTCGCGGTGCAGAAGATGGCGCCCGACGGCGTCGAGCTTATCGCGGGCATCACGCGCGACGAGCGCTTCGGCCCGATGGTGATCGTCGGGCTGGGCGGAATTTTTGTTGAAGTTTTGCGCGACACGGCGCTCAGGCTCGCGCCCGTTACCGAGCGCGATGCGCTCGCGATGCTCGATGAACTCCGCGGACGGGCGGTCCTGGCAGGCGTGCGGGGCAAGCCGGGCGCCGATCGCGTCGCGGTTGCACGGATGCTGGTGACGCTCTCGGAGTTCGCGGCTGGTAACTCCGACATTGCGGAGATGGATCTCAATCCGGTGGTCGCTTATCCGAGCGGGCTGATGGTTCTCGACGCGCGGGTACTGCTCGCGGGAGATCGCAAGACCGATGCGCGCGCAGCCGATCCGAATCGCGCCGCGCGGGTTGAAAATCTGAAGCGCGCATTCAGCCCGCGCGCGGTCGCCGTGATCGGCGACAAAAGGGCGGGCGGCTACATGTGGCTGCGCGCGCTGGCGCGGCTCAAAACGAAGCTCTACTCGGTGCAGATCGATCCGAACGAAATTCCCGGAATCGAGGCGATGGGCGTGACCAACCTGAAGAGCCTCGCCGAGATCAAGGAGCCGATCGATTATGCGGTAAGCGCGGTGCCGCGCCAGGTCGCACCGCGGATTCTCAAGGACTGCGTGGCAAACCACGTCGGCTCGATCGGATTTTTCACTTCCGGTTTTTCGGAGACCGCCGAGGAGCTGGGAATCCGCCTCGAGAATGAGCTCCGCGAGATCGCGGCCGCCTCCGACATCGCGCTGGTCGGCCCCAATTGCATGGGGCTCTACAATCCTGAAGTCGGACTGTGCAATTTTCCCGACGAAAGAGTCGGCGCGGCCGGCGACGTTTGCTTCATTTCGCAGAGCGGCACTCACACGATCAATTTCTGCCAGCAGGCGCCCTCGCGCGGAATCAAGGTCAACAAGGCGGCGTCGATCGGCAACGTGCTGATGCTCGAGGCCGCCGACTATATCGATCTGATGGCGGCCGACCCGGCGACCCGCGTGATCGGGATGTACCTGGAAGGGATGCGCGACGGGCGGCGCTTTTTCGACAGCTTGCGGCGCGCCGCCGCTAAAGTGCCGGTGGTGATTTGGAAGGGCGGCACTACCGAGGCGGGCGCGCGCGCGACGTTCTCGCACACCGGCTCGCTCGCCACCGCGGAGGCCGTGTGGCGGGCGGTGGTCAGCCAGAGCGGCGCGGTCGAAGTCAGAAATCTCGACGCGATGCTCGACACGGTCGAGTTGCTGGCGCGCGGCAAGCGGCCCGCCGGCGACAGATTGGGCCTGGTCGCGATGACCGGCGGCCAATCCGTCGTCATCACCGATACGTTCGCATTGGCAGGACTCGCGGTCCCGACGCTCTCGGAAAGTTCCTACGATGAGCTGAAGACGTTCTTTAATGTAATCGGCGGCAGCTACCGCAATCCGCTCGATGCGGGCGGTACGATCGGCGGCGGGATCCATCACGGCAACCTCGAGCGAATCCTGTCGATTCTCGACCGCGACCCGGTTATCGACGCGATCGTGCTCGAGATCGGCACCGGGCTTCGCGCTCAGCGATGGGAACGGCACGAGGACGAGCTGACGGCGCTGCTTGACCAGGTGGCGGGGTTTGCGAATCGCTGCGCGAAGCCGTTCGCCGTGGTTATGCATCCGGCGCACGTCGAGGCTATCGTGGCGCATGCCAAGGAGCTCGCGCGGGCGCGCGGCCTGGTCGTGATGGACAGCTTCGAGCGCGCCGCCGCGGCGTTCAGAGTGGCGACTGACTATTGGGATAATCGTTCGCGAGCGGGCTGAGACCGGTCGCGAACAGCAAGGGGCAAGGGAATATCAGAGGTAAAAGGCTATGGCATCGAGAGTGACAGGAAAGAGGAAAGCATCGAAATCAGCAAAGTCCATGCGACGGCCTAAGGCTAAAGTCTCCAAGCCGGGCAAGGCGCGAGCGACCGCGAAGCCATCAAAGGCATCGCGGGCCCGGGCGCCGCGTCCGCAAGCCGCGCCGGCGCGGAATCTCGAACGAGATCGCGCGGAGATTTTGGCGGTGTCCAAAAAATGGTGGGATGCAAACCGCAAGTTCAGCATCCCGATGATGGTCGAGGCTTTCGTCGGCGGCGACAAGTTCCACGGTTTCAATCTCAACGGCCACACCTATTACACCATTGGAGAATGGGTGAGGCTCTGGGAGTATCTCGGTCACGTGATGGCGCCGAGCATCGATGGCGCGCCGGCGATGGGTGAGCCGCGCGAAGTGCGGCTGACGATTCGCGGCGACATGGCATTCCTGACCGCCGAGGCGATGTTCTCGGCCAAGATAGCGCCGACCTCGGATGTGCAATCCGCGAGTCTGCCGGGTCCGGGCGAGACATTGAAAATGCCTTTCCGCACGACCGAGGTATTCGTGCGCGAAGATCATGAAGGCAACCCAGTCTGGAAGATGTGGCACTTCCACGCCTCGCCTCACGCGCCCGAGGGCGAAGCGCGAATGGGCGGCTTCTAGGCAGCAGGGGGGTGACCCCTGCACCCACCTCCATGCAAGAGGCCGGCTCCGTTGTCGCCGGCGGAGAGTATGCGGCGGCGGGCTGATCGGCTCTCTGGTTAGGGCGCAGCTCCAGGTGGAGACATTGGGTAGGACAGGAAGCGGGCTATCTTCCAGGTTCCATCTGGTTGGCGCCGGAAAACGTCGAGGCCTAAGTCTACTGTCACATCATCCGGCAGTCCTTTCTGCTGTACCTTAAGTGTCCACTGGAGCCTTACCATGGCGAGATCGCCTGAGACCAGAATCTCCTTCAGATCCAAATCGTAGTGGTAGGTCCTGGTTCGGTTGCTCACTGACTTCTTCAGCCGGGTGCACAGAGAAGCAAAATTGTTTTCGGGCACGCCTTGATAGTCTGAAATCAGATCCGGTGCAAAGAGCGAGCAGACCTCTTGTGAATTGCCGGCATTGAAGTCCGCCATCCATTTCACCAAGGCGGCGCGAATCTCGCCTTGTGCGGCTGAAGTGGAATCCGCCGCGGCACGGCCTTGCGCCATGAAGAGCGCGAGAAGACCTAGAGTGATCATTAGGACGTAGAGCGGGACTTCTTTTCGGTTGGCAACCATCGGTAGATCCGCCTTTACTGAGGTCTTCCAGGTAAGGAATCGAGACCTTGTGCCGCTACCGAGTATAGTATTTGAGGCAGGTGAAAAGGATTCTTTTTGATGCCTCCCGACGATCTGATAAAAGTCGCCACCGCGCTAGTCAGGAAGGCGCGACGCAGTAACGTCGTCGTTGCTGCGATCGACGGCGCGGGCGGCGCCGGCAAGTCCACACTTGCGGCGGGAATCCGCCATCAGCTCGGCGAGTTGGTTTCGATAGTGCGGGGCGACGACTTCTATCGCCCCCTGCATAGCGACGAACGGGCTCAGCTCGATGCTGAGTATGGGTATCGGAACTTTTTCGACTGGCAACGAATGCGTGACGAGGCTTTGGTTCCGCTGCGCGCGGGGACAGATACGAAGTACCAGCCCTATGACTGGTTGAGCGGGCAACTACGCGGATGGATCGAAGTTAAGCGCAAACCGATTATCGTTGTCGAGGGGGTGTACTCGACGCGGCCGGAACTGCGCGACCTGATCGACGTCGCGGTGTTCGTGGATACGCCGCGCGAAACCAGGCTTGCCCGGATGCAGGCGCGCGCTCAGAACGAGACCAACTGGATCGAGCGCTGGATGGCGGCGGAGGACTGGTACCTCGAGCATGTCCGGCCGATGGAAACGGCGGACTTCGTGGTCAACGGATCTTAGCGGCGGCGGCTATAGAGGCGGCTGCACTACGGAGAGCGTGCTAGAGGTGCCGTCGCTGTCCAGAATGGCGAGCCATCGCCCGCGCAGCGACCAGTTCATCAGCGCGAGGCCGCGCGCGGGTCCTTGCGCGACCAGGAACGCATTGTCGCGCTGCACCACGTAGGTCAGGATTTTGCGAATCGGCCCGCCCACATCCGGCGCGAAGATTTGCATCGCCGCCTCGTCCGAGGCGCGCGAAAAGACCATCGTACTTTCCGCCATCAGCTCGGGAGTGGTCTGGAAGCCGAGCTGCTTGAGATTGGTCTCGCCTTGTTGCGGATCCTGAATCGAGAGTTCGGCCGCGAACGGCAAGCGTGGATTCTCCGCCACCATCCGGAAGGTGAGCTTCTGGTTGCCCGCCGCGACCAACGTGCCGCTGCTGGTATAAGCGGCCGCAGCACTGGCGACCGCCACGATGCTGCCGGTGTTGGTCGCGAGGTCGAACTTGAATACGCCAATCGCGTGGTGCGTCGAGTCGGGCCCCACGTACAGGAAAGTGGTATCGCTGCGATGCTCCCATCCGAGCACGCGGATCGGACCGGGCGCTATGAACTTCTGACAGGTCCCTTGTTGGCGATCGATCAAGAAGGGCGGTACGGTGTCGTCACCTTGCGCGATCGCGTACATCCCGTTCGGACTCCAGCTCAGCGGCGACATCGGGCAATTCAGTTTCACTGATTCGACCGAGCCGACTCCGCTCACGACGATCATCTGCAAGCCGTCGGCGGGCTGCGGCGGCGATGGCGGCGGACCGGGGACGTCCGGGTCGGGCTCGGGGGCAGGGAGCGGAGGCTGGCCGGGATGCGCCCTCAGCGCGAGCGCGACAGTCGTGTTGTTGAGCCACGCCATCGTGGCGGAATCGAAGGTCCCGTCGAAGCCCATAAGCGATGAGCCGGGTCCGGTCGCGATGAGATCGCGAACGATGATGTCGAGTCGGCGGGCGCCGGTTGGCACCACTGCGATCGCGAGCGTCAGTCCGTCAGGACTCGGCGAAACATCGAGGATCGATCCCTGCTCGGCGGCCTGGTCGCCGGTTTCGGCCGCGAGCACTCGCGAGTTTCGCCATCCCGGGCCACCGAAGCCCAGCACCCTGATATGCCCGCCCTCAGTGCCGACGACGCCGATCTCCATCCCGTTCTGCAGCCACATCGGAGGACGACCGGTGAGAGGAGTAAACCCAACCGGTAGCGCAAAGGTCGCGATCACCTTGATTCCGGGGGTGATGCCAAGCGTCGCAGTCGAAGCGACGGGAGGTGGCGCGGGAGGCGGCTCCGGGGGCGGCTCACTGGAGCACGCGGCGGCGACCAAGGTCGCGGCCAGCGCGAGTACGATGAAGACAGACCTGCTCATCAAAAACCGCTAGTGTAGATGGGGCCTTCCGAAAAGGCGACCGGTCTAACGATACAATGAAAAAATATTTCCCGAACCTGTTGCTCAGCCGCGAGGTAAGACTCGCGATCGTGGTGGTGATTTTGGCCGCGCTCGGAATCGCCGCCTGCAGCTACGGAAAATGGACCTCGGGCGCGACGCTGCTCGCGATATCAATCGCGATGGTGGCGGCGTTCTGGTACCTGGTCATCCGGCCCGCGCGAGTCCCGCGCGACGCGGTCGTGATGATACGGCTCGCCGGCGCGATCAACGAGGACGCGCATCACTCGCCGCTCGCGAGCCTGCTCCGGCCGAGCGCGCTCAGCCTCTACCATCTACGTTACGCGCTCGAGGCCGCCGCTTCCGACCCGGACGTGCGCGCAGTAGTCGTCGAGATAGCGGGACTGGAAGCCGGGATGGCGACGGCGCTGGAGCTGAACCGGCTGCTCGGCGCGATCCGATCGGCGGGCAAGCGCGTGATCGCGATCCTGGCGGGCGACATGGCAGGCGTGCGCGACTATTTGGTGGCGGCGGGCGCCAGCGAGATCGTCGCGAATCCCGACACGATGTTCACGATGCTGGGGATCGCGGCCGGCAATGTGTTTCTCAAGAGCGCGCTCGAGAAACTCAATATCCAGGTCCAGACGCTGCAGTGGAAAGAGTATAAGGGCGCGGCGGAGATGGTGAACCGCGATTCGATGTCGCCCGAGCTGCGCGAAAGCCTCGGCGCGATAATCGCGGACTGGCAGACCATTCTCGTCGACGCGATCGCCGAAGGGCGCAAGCTCGAGCGCGCTCGCGCCGAGGAGCTGACCGGCGCGGGCTTCCTCACCACGCGCGCCGCAGTGGAGGCGCGGCTCATCGATCGCGAAGGCTATATCGAGGACATCCGCGCGGAGCTCGATCCCGAGGACAAGCGCAAGACCTTCGTGGCGATCGGGCGCTACTTTCGCCATGCGATATACCGGCGCGAGCGCGGCCGGCGGCCGACCATCGCCGTGATTCACGGCGTCGGCCCGGTGATCGCAGGCGAGGCGCCGCCGACCGGCGAATTTATCAGCGGCCAGACCACCTCGGCACAGTTCGAGCGCGCCTCTCGCAACGAGGAAGTGCGCGCGATCGTTTTTCGCATCAACTCGCCCGGCGGCTCCGCTGTAGGATCGGACCTGGTCTGGCGTGCGGTGCGCCAGGCGCAATCGCGCGGCAAGCCGGTGGTGGTCTCGATGGGCGACGTGGCCGGCTCGGGCGGTTACTACGTCGCGATGGGCGCGGATGCGATCGTGGCGGAGCCGGCGACGATCACCGGCTCGATCGGAGTCGTCTATATAAAGCCTGATTTCGGCAACCTGATGCGTCAACTCGGCGTGCGGCTCGAGTATGCGAAGAGCGCGGAGGCAGCGGACGCGCTCTCGATGGCGCGCGCGATGACCGAAGCCGAGCTGACGCAATTGAACCAGGTCGTCGGGCAGACCTACGCCAACTTCACCGCCAAGGTCGCCCAGGGACGCAAGCTCAGCGCCGAGCAGAGCGAAGCGGTTGCGCGCGGCAGAGTGTGGAGCGGAATTGCCGCCAAGGAGCACGGCTTGGTCGACGAGCTCGGCGGCCTGCAGAAGGCGGTCGAGGTCGCGCGCCGGCTGGCGTTCCTGCAGCCGCACGAGGTGCATCAATTAGTGCGCTACTCGCCGGAGCGGCGGCTGTTCGGCCTCAGAGTCGGCATGATGGGTGAGCTGATGCCGTGGGGACTCGGCGTTGCGGCGCGCGCTTTCGGGGTTCCGGTTCGATGGGCGCCGGCGATGATCCAGCTTCTCGCGCGCGGCGGAGTGATGCTGCTGTGCCCGTTCGTGGAGCTGTAGATCAGGAAGAGGGCGAGCGTTGCAGCTCCTCGCGGATCGAATACATCTTCTGACGCGCCTCCGAGATGTACGCGTCGAGATTGCGGCGATGATTCGCGAAGAGCCCGCCCGGTGCGCCATTCATCACGATCAGCGGCTTCAGCACGGCAGCCTTGCCGAGCGCGTCGATGGTCTCGTCGAAAAGCGTCTTCAGCACCGGGTCGTCTTTGAGCTGGTCCGCATACTCGCGCTCGAGCGCTTCCATCATGTGAAACATGACGTGCGTGTAGCCCTGCGAATGATAAAATAAGTGATCGCAGTCCCAGCTACGGATCGGGCTGCCGTCGTCCTTGGTCATCCGGTAAAGATTTGCGTGCGCGTCGCCGAGGATATCGGTCCAGGTCTGAAACAACCGTATCAGCTCCACGGCGCGCAGGTTCAGTTCGCGCGAGATCTCCGGGTCCTTGTGCAACCCCGCGACGTACGCGCGCAGATGCTCGATGCCGTCGTCGTATTTCGATTCGGGCGCCGGCAGAATCCAGCGCTCGGCGTCGTTGCGAAAATCAGTGTCGGCGATCACCAGGTTCTGATCGTATTGGTTGGATGAAACTTTGGTCAGATGATCTTTGAACACCCGCGTCGTCTCGCGCACCGCCAGGATGATCCCGAGCTGGCGATCGGAGTTGTTGTCCGCGGTGACCTTCGGTCCCCACAGAAAGAAATCGTTGGGACGCCATCCGAAGCCCGTATGCAGCTCGTGCTCCATGATCGCCGCGAGCGTCGAGGCGAAAATTTCGCCGGGCTTGGTCGGCTGGCCGGGCGGAAAGTGCTGGTTGATGTCGTAGCCGAGTTGGTCGTGATGGATCTGACCGAAATGCAGCGCAAGGCCTCCCGCGATCCACAAAACGAGGAGCGCGGAAACGATCACGATTATGCGCTTGAGCGTCATGCAGGACAGTTCGCACTATCGACGAGGGCGAGGCAAGCGTCGTATGCAGCGAAGCGCCTGCACGCACGTCGCAGAATTTGGCGCCAGAAGCTGGCGCTAGAATCTGCTGAGCAGACGCTTGACGATCGAGGTTTCTCTGGGAACGCTGGCCGGCGCGAGGAGCGCAACCGTCGCAACCGGCTTGCCATCCTGAGTCACTTTCGCGGTGCCAATCTGCTGGCCGGCCTTGACCGGAGCAGTGACTGACGGCGGCAGATTGTAGGCGACCTTTAGTGCGCGCGCGCTCTTCGAATCGTCATCGCGCTTGGTGAACACCTCTGCGTCGCCACCGAACACGGGCTTGAGGCTTGGGGCAGTGCCGTCGATAACGGCGACGGTCTGCGGAACCTGGCTGCCTTTTTTCGCAATCGATCGCATCTCGTAGTTTAGAAACCCCTGCGACATCAACTCGCCGGCGGTCCTGAAATTGGCGGGCTTGTGCACCGTGCCGAGCACCACCGCGATCAGTCTCAGGTCTCCGCGCTTGGCTGTCGCGACGACGTTGAATCCAGCCTTGTCGTAAAAGCCGGTCTTGAGCCCGTCGCATCCTTTGTAGGTGAAGACCAGGTGGTTGGTGTTCTGCAGCAGGAAGGTGCCGTTGCGAAACGGCGCAGTAGTGATCGAGGTCCAGCGCAGCACGTCGGGATACTTCACCAGCTCGCGGCCCAGGACTGCCTCATCGTGAGCGCTCGAAACATCCGCCTGTTGACCCGGTCCCGGCGGCAGTCCATGCACGAAGTAGTAGTGGGTATTTTTCATCCCGAGCGCGGCGGCCTTCTGGTTCATCATCTGAACGAATGCGTCGGCTGACCCCGCGATATATTCCGCCACCGCAACCGTTGAATCGTTGGCCGAATGCACCGCGATCGCTTTCATAGTGTCGTCCAGCGAGAAAGTCTCGCCTTCTTTGAGGTAGACTTGCGAGCCGCCCATCTTGGCTGCCGCGCGCGAGGTTGCGACTTGATCAGTGAGCTTGAGACTTCCGTCGTGGAGTTTCTCCGCGACGATCAGCATCACCATCATCTTGGCGAGTGACGCGGTTGGCCAGGGCGCGTCATCATTCCTTTCGAAAATGAACGGGTTGCTTACCGGCTCGAGCACGCAAGCCTCGGTGTAATCGCCCTGCGGCTCGGCCCCGCTGGCGGCGGGTGCGGACGTTGCCGATGCTGCCGCCGCGTGATGTCGGCGCGCCGCGAGCGCGTCCGGTGGCAGCGCGACCGCGGCGCCCAACACGGCGACCGCGACTATGGTTGCAACTCGTGATCGGCGGCTCGATCCAGCCGCGGAAAGTAGCAAGGAGTTCATCACCCCACCTCCCAACGCATCGGCCTCACTTCCAAAAGAATCCGCCATCCTGGTCGGTTCGGCAACTGGCTCGCGAATTTTCCGGGTGATCTTAAAAATAAATCTGAAAAATAACTAGAAGCGATCGGCGGTCCAGTACAGCGAGCGCGGATCCGCAAAGGTCGCGAACGCATGAGCCGATGCCGCCTCGGGCGACATCCCGAGCCGTGCTCCGAGCTTGTCGGGCGCGACTATCCGCCACATGTAGTTGTTGTCCTCGTGATAGACGACCGGCGAACCGGCCGCGGCAAGTGCGGCCTCCAATTCCGGATCGTGCGCGGTGTGGGTGACGAGTACCGACGGCGCGTCGGACGATCTGCGCAGCAGGGTCGAGCGCCGATGGTCGCCGCGAACACGAAACGGACTCGGCTGTCCCGCGGCCAGCTCGCCGAAGTGTCTGAACAACACGAGCATCGCGCCGGCGCCGCCGGCCCGGTATCCGTATTCCATCACCATCGGGACGCCGTAAAACCCGCACACGCGCGCGTAGGCGGAGAGCCCTCCCGCGTCACGGCAAATTACGAAGTACTCTTCGGAGCCCTCGCCGGGATGCAGCGGCTGGTTGCCGGCGAAGCTCAGGCTCCCGCGCCACGCCGCCGCGGTGCGTACCGCAGTCACGTTGAAGCGTCCGCTATATGCGCGATGGATCACGGACACGGCGGCAAGATCGCGCCCCGGCTCGAAGACATCGATCTCATAATCATCGGGGGTGGAAATCGCCGTGGCCTGGCTGAGCACGGTGAACTTGCGGTCCACCGCGCGCCATCCGAACTGGTTGTAGAAGGTCAGCCGCTCGGCGAACAACAGCGACACTTCGAAACCCTCGCGCGCCATCGTAGTGACCGCGAGCTTCATCAGGTCCGACGCCACGCCTTTGTGGCGATAATCCTCGCGGGTGAACACCGACCCGATTCCGCCCATCGGGATCGCCTGACCTCCCAGGTTTACGGTGCGGTCGAAGATCTGCACGGTCGAGACCAGCGCTCGACCGTCGTGTGCGACCAGGCACAGTTCATCGCGGAAGCCGGGATCGTTCTGATTGTAGCGGGCGAAGAAGACGCGGTCGTTGTACCAGAGCGCGAGTAGGTCGAGCACCTGGTCGCGCTCGCCAGGGCGCGCCGCGCGAATTTCCATCGTCAGTGCAGGTCGAACTGGATGGTCAGCGGCGCACCGTTGCGGGTCACGCCGACCTTGACCGATGGGCTCGTGGTGATGGTACCCATCTGGCCCATCGCCTGCAGAGGATTGCCGAGCGGCTGGCCGTTGATGCTGGTCACCACGTCGCCATCCTTGAGACCGACCTCGTCGAACGTGGAGCCGGGCGCTATGCTGGAGACCGTGTAGCCGTCGTACTTGCCGTCCTGCAGGACCGGGGTCGCCTGCAGATCAGTCACCAGGTCCCCGGGCTGACGGAGCTTATCCTCTAAGTCTTTTTTTTTAAGCGTGAAGTGATTTTCGCCGACCTTGTTGATGTCGAGGGGATCGTTCGACGCATTGGGCGCCATCGGATTCCGCAGATTTCTTCTTCGGATCTCTCTGCGCGAGCGGTGCATTCTCACTGGCGGCATCTGTACCGGTTCAGCTGCGACCGGCACCGGGGCGCCGGGTTCGCCGTCGGCATTCTCGATCTCGATCGCCACGCGATGCCCGTTGTGGTCGATGAGCGCCCGGGTCTTCTCGACCCCGACCAGCCGGCCGGCATCGGGAATGTCCTCGCCGAGCTGATACAGGTTCTGCGTGCCGGTGTGATCCTCGATAATCGCAAACGGCTTGGCGAGAGACAGCTGCGAGGTCCCGAGCAGCTTGAGGTTCAAGTCTTCTTCTGCCACCGCCACGGTCGGTTCCGCTTGCGGCACCAGGTTGAAAACGTCGCGCGTGACGATTTGCTCATAGTAGGCGCGCGGACGCACCGTCGTGTCGATGGACACCGGCGCCTCGGGCCCGACCGCCGCCGGGTTGCCCGACAACGCCCGCGCGATTACGTCGTTTGCAGAAGCCGCGGCAAAATACGCCAACACTATGATCGCCAGGAAGTTCAGCGCGGTGACATGCCGCTCGGTAAATCGGAGCTCCATCACTTACGACGCCTCCGCCTCGTACGAGCATTCCTCGACCAGGCGATTCACGTCGTAGTTCCAGCGGCCTTTCCACCGATCGATCGTGAGGCTCGCCTGGGTTTGCCCGTTTCGCACCATCTCCGTCAATCTCTGGAGGTAGATGCTCTCATCCTCGCCTCGCTCGTTCAACATATTCTGGCGTTGTAATCCCTTGCCCGCAATCGACAATAACTCCAGGCCCAGTTCCTGGAAGCGGATTTTTCCCGCGCGCGCGTCGAGACCTACCTTGTGCGCGGCGTCGGTGAGCGCGAGGCGTTCCGGAAAGCTCCAGCGCTTGACGAGGTCCCACGCAGCCCCGAGACAATCGTCGTCGTAAAGTATGCCCTTTATCAGCGCCGGCATCGAGAGCATCAGCGCCGGCGGCATGCTGTCCGCGCATCGCACCTCGATATATCGCTTGAGGCGGACCTCGGTGAAAATCGTGGTCAGGTGATTGGTCCAATCGTCGACGGTCGCGCGCTCCTTGCCGAAGCCGCGTTCCATGTATTGGCGGAAGGTGATGCCCGGCGGCTGCGTCAGGTCAGTATAGTCGTGGCCGCGAATCAGGAAGTACATCGGAACGTCGAGCGCGTACTCGGCATAGTCCTCGAAGGAGGCATCGTCGCGAAACACGAAATCGAGCGTCCCCGATCGATCCGGGTCAGTGTCCGTCCAGATATGTCCGCGGAAGCTGTGGTAGCCGTTGAGGCCGCCATCGGAAAGCGCCGAGTTCGCGAAGATCGCGTAAATCAGCGGCACGATGCCCATGCTGACGCGCAACTTGTGCATCGCGTCGGCTTCGTCGCGATAGTCCAGATTGGCCTGCACGCCGGCGGTCTGCTTCATCATGCGCTGGCCGAGACGTCCCTTGCGCGCCATGTACGGATACATGATGCGGTAGCGTACCTTGGGCAGAAGCTCGATCTCATCGATGCGGCTGATCGGCTGCATCCCCAGGCCGAGAATCCGCGCGCCCAGATCGTAGCCAACTTCGAGGAGCTGCCGGATGTGTCCGGAGAACTCGCGCTCGGCGCAGTGGATGCTGTCGCACTGCTCGCCGGATAATTCGATCTGACCACCGGGTTCGATGGTTATCGCGTCGCGCTTGCCCTTCAGTGACAGGACGCGGCCGTGCTCGTACTCTGGTTCGTAGCCGAAGCGCTCGACCAGCGCCTTCAGGATTTCCTCGACGCCACCGGGACCCGAGAAGGGAAGGGCGCGGCCGTCGCGGAATGAGACCGCGACTTTTTCGTACTCGGAGCCGACTCGCCACTCTTCTCGGGGCTTGCCGCCGCTCGCGAAGTATCGAATCAGGTCCTCTTTTTTCTCGACCAACTCGCTCATTCGGCGGCTCCTGAAGCGAAGGCCTGATCTCCAAGCGCGCCTATCATTGCCCCCACAATGACGCGAGGCAAGCCGGGTCGGCAAGCGTGCGCGCACGTCGCGCGCCGACGCGCGGCCAGGCGAAATCGCGAGCGGCGGTTTGAGGTTGTTGCGCTGCGCGGGCCGCAATAACATGCGCACCGGACCGAGCAGGTGATTACCGAGACAGTGAAGATTGCGACGACAAAACCACGCGGAGAAGGCGATGGCTGAGATCGTGCTCGCGATCGACCAGGGCACCACCGGAACCACCGTGTTCGCGGTCGACGCTCGCGGCCGGATTCGCGGCCGCGCTTATCGCGAGATTCGCCAGTACTACCCGCGTCCCGGATGGGTCGAGCACGATCCGGAGGAGATCCATCGTTCAGTCGTGGCGCTCGCGAAAAAAGCGCTCGGCGCGGCGCGCGCGGGCGCTGGCGATTTGCGCGGCATCGGCATCACCAACCAGCGCGAGACGTTTGTGGTATGGGAGCGGCGCTCCGGGCGCCCGGTGTATCGCGCGATCGTATGGCAATGTCGCCGCAGCGCGGAGATTTGCGACGCGCTCCGCGGGCGCGAGCCGGAAGTGGCGCGCCACACCGGATTGCTCGTCGATCCTTACTTCTCCGGGACCAAACTGAAATGGCTGCTCGACTTGAAGCCCGAACTTCGGGCCCGCGGCGCGCGTGGTGAGCTTTGTTTCGGCACTATCGACACCTGGCTCATTTTCAAACTCTCGCGCGGCGTCAGTTTCGTCACCGACTATACGAATGCCTCGCGCACGATGCTGTTCAATCTCGCGCGCCTCGAGTGGGACGACGCGATGCTCGCGATGCTCGAGGTGCCGCGCGAGATGCTGCCGGCGGCGGTGAGCTCGCGCGGTCCGCTGGCGGAAGCGGCGCCCGGAACTATCACGGCTCGAGCGGCGCCGATCGCGGCGGTGATCGGCGATCAGCAATCCGCGCTGTTCGGCCAGGGCGCCGTCAATCCAGGCGATTCGAAGGCCACTTACGGAACCGGCGCGTTCCTCTTGATGAACACTGGCGGCGAGGTGGTCGCGTCGCGCAATCGCTTGGTCGCAACCGCGGCGCTGGGGCCGGTGGGCGAGCCAAAGTACGCACTCGAGGGGTCGGTGTTCATCGCCGGCGCCGCGATTCAATGGCTGCGCGACGGACTCAAGTTGATCGCGAAAGCGCCTGACAGTCTCGCACTCGCGCGCAAGAGCGCACAAAAAAACCACGACCGCGCGAGTCCCTACATGGTGCCGGCGTTCGTGGGCTTGGGCGCGCCGCATTGGGACGCGACGGCTCGCGGCGCGATCGTTGGAATCACGCGCGGCACCACCGACGCCGACATCGTTCGCGCGGCGCTGGACAGTATCGCCTACCAGGTGCGTGATGTAATCGTCGCGATGGAATTGGATACGGGGCATCCGCTGGGCGAGCTTCGCGCGGACGGCGGTGCGGCGGCGAATCCCTACCTGATGCAGTTCCAGGCGGATATTCTGGGTAAGCCGGTGCGCCGCCCGAGGGTCGCGGAGACGACCGCGATGGGCGCGGCGATGCTGGCCGGTCTTGCGCTCGGGATGTGGAAAACGCCGGCGGACCTGGCCGCGCTCGGACGCGGTGCCGACCTGTTCAAGCCGAAGATGGGCGCGGAGGAACGTGAACGGCTGCTCGCCGGATGGCACGACGCGGTGGCGCGTGTGCTCAGCGATGCGGGCGCGAAATCAAATCCGATGCGAAGCCAAATCTGACGCGCAAAAATCGGAGTAAGACACATAGTCGATGGCAATAGACGGACGACCACGAGTCTCGACGATTTTCCCCGAGCACTATGAGCAGGCGGCGGTCACGCTCGGCCGCGCCTTCATCAACGATCCGCCGATGAAGGTTCTACTCCCCGACGTGACCGACCCGGTCCAGCGCGCGCTGCACCTCGCCGATCTGTTCCGCGTGATGCTGGCGGTTCAGCGCCGCAACGGGCAACCGGTGTTCGGCGTGATTGAAGACGGCAAGGTGATCGCGGCGGCGGTTACCGAGGGCAGCGGCTATGCCGCGGTCGCATCGATGGTCATCGGAGGGTTGGGCCAGATGCCGCGCATGGTCCGGGCGGTCGGTTGGGGCGGAACGGTTCGCGGCATCAATTTTCTGAGTGTCCTCGCCAAAAATCATCCGCCCGAGCCGCACATTTATTTGAATCTGCTCGGCGTCGATCCGCCCTATCAGAAACGGCACTGCGGCAGCGTCTTGCTCGACCATCTGCGCGATCTCGCGAGCATGCGCGCGGATCTCGCGGGCGTTTACCTGGAAACGGCCACCGAGGCGAACGTTGCGTACTACAGTGCGCGCGGTTACGAAGTGCTTGGTGAGATCTTTCCACTCGGCGTGCGGATGTGGCGGATGTTCCAGCGCAAACGCTGATCGGCCGCGTCGCATCACTTGCGAATCGAACGGGACGCGTGCGAGCTTTGGACATGTCCCGACGTTCAAGACTGACAAGAATGGCCGCGCTTCTCGCGATCGCCCTGGGAGCCTTTCCTGGCGCATCTGCATGGAGTTATCCGGGTGGCCCGCTCGACGACGTGACCGACGCGGCTCCATATTGCGCGGGCTGCCACTCTTCGATCGACCTCAAACAGTTGCGTTCGCTGCCTCCGATGCGCGCCGCGAAAATGACCGCGGCGAGTCACCTCGATGCGATCAAAGCCGGCACTGGCAACTACGCCAAGTTGACTGTTCAGCAGCGCGCGCAACTAGCCAACGACGTGCAGAAAGTCGATGACAACGCCAAGATTTCGCTCGAGGCGCCGCAGACCGTGCATCCGGGGCAGGATTTCACGGTGGACGTGACCGCGCACGGAGGGTCAGGTCCGGTGGTGGGTGTGGTGTTGCTCGATATCGATGTGCGCAATCAGGCGCGGTCGATCCAAAGCGAGGGATTCCAAATCTCTTCGGCCCCCACGGTGACGGGACCGGACGGCAACCGGCAGACTGATTGGCTGAACCGGCGCTACGATGACCTTGCGCACAATCTTAGTTTCATCGTGGTCTTCGGCGTCAAGGCGGACTTGGCGGCAAATCGCTTTTCGACTTCGCGCGTCACCTACAACCTGGCCGCGCCTGACACGCCGGGCAAATACACGATCTGCGCGGGGTTCCTGTATGGCACCGAAAAAGCTTCGCCGCTCGGACGCGTGGAAGCGCAGGGACGCACTATGCCGCTGGGCGGATTCTCCGGAGCCTCGGGCCGGATCAGCTTCAGCGAAGTCAAAATTATCCAGGTTCAAACAGTTCAAGAGAGTCAATAAGTTCGATAGGCGCCAGAGGTCGATAGCCAGACGGCGCGAGATGCGAATCGCGCGCCGAATGCAGCGGGTGCGTCAGCTATCGGTGTAGTGGTCGCGGGGGCGCGGGCTAATGATGGTGACGCGCAGGCCCCGCGAAGTCCATCCGACGTCGAAGCCGACCACGTCGCCCTCGTTGATAAGATCGATCCCGGGCATCCGGCCGCCGATTCCAGCACCGACGACCGCGACGAAGGGAAACTCGAAGCGTATCTCACGGCCGCTATGAGAGCGGACCACGCCGCGGCCGCGCGCGCGGTCCAGGCGCATGATCATTCCCTGGTAGAAGTTGCCGGGGAAGCGCTCGCTGTCGAAATCGTCGGTCATCATTTCAAGTCAAGCTCAAGTAATGGACTAGCATCGCTAACTCGCGCGGAAAAGCCGGTCAGCGGTGGTCGGTCATCGGTGCGGCCTCGGCGAGTGGCGCCGAGATTCACAGTGGCACCGCGGTCCTGAACAGGATGAAGCGCCCGAGCATCTCCCCGACCAGCGCTGACATCACGGCGATATAGAGCAGGCCCGTCGCCGCCATCGTCTGCGGAACCTTGAGCGTCTGCCAGCACATCCAGACCAGGATCAGCGTTGCGATCGGCCCGAGCACGAGCCGGGTCGTGAGCAGCGCGAGATTCGAATCGAACAGCATTCGCGTCGCTGCAAAACCCGAGGGGCCGCCGGCGATCGCGATCAATCCGATCGCGAGTACCAGCGCTACCAGGTCCGCAACCAGCGCGACGCCGAGCAGGCGCACAAAAGAGCGCAGGTAATCGACCGGCAGGTTGGGATCGATCAGGTACCAGTGGCCGAAGAGCATCCCGCCGCTAACCAGTCCGAGCACCAGCGATGAAGTGATCGCGGTCAGAGCGTACATCGCGCCCGCGATGAATCCGAACGACGCCGGCTCGAGCAGGAGCACGTTGGCCACCAGCGCGGCCAATCCCGCGGCAAGCGCGAGCGCATAGAGACGCGCGCGCAGCAGTCCGTTCTCGGACCACAGCGTCGCGAGGTACAACGCGAGGACCACGCAGAACAGCGTCCACAGTCCGGCGGCGAACCATAGCGACGACGGGGAGAGCTCGGTTCCTTTGCCGCCGCCGGCTCTCATCGCGAGCAGGCCAAGGCCAACGGCAGTGACCAGCCCAGAGGAGAGGTAAACCGCGGCGCTGGATTTGTAGAATCCGCGCTCGATCTCGAAGAAGGGGGGAATCGCGAGCGCGAACGCTCCGCCGAAGGCAAGCTCGCCGAATACCAGCAGAAAACAGACCGCAAACTTCGTCACGCACGAATCTTACCGGTCCGTGTTCGCGCCCGACAGGGCTTCGGACACGGCCGCATCGCCCCTCGGTGAATCAGCCTCTGCGTGTGGCGAGAAGCGTAACGCAGCGGAGCCAGTTTGGCTGTATCTTCGCTTTAGTGGGCAACCTTATGGCATCGACTGAATATTACTGCTAGTCCGCCGTTTGACTTCTTGGCCGCCTATCTGCTCTTCCAGTTCGGCGAACGTTTTTCGGCAAATGCCCGCGCACCTTCAATGGCGTCCTCAGTCTTGGTCAGCGACTGATATCGATCGCGTTCGAGCCTGAGCCCCTCGATGAGTGGGACGTCGAGTCCGCGCAACGCTACCTCCTTGATTCCCTCGACCGCCAAAGGCGCGCTCTTGCAAATCTCCAGCGCTATTTCCTCGCATCGCGACATAAGCTGCGGCATCGGTACTACGTAGTCGACGAGACCGAGGCGCAGCGCCTCCTGAGCGTCGATGCGCTTGCCGGTGTAGAGCATCTCCAGCGCGCGGCCCAACGGAATAAGACGCGGCAGGCGTTGCGTGCCGCCGCCGCCAGGCAGCCAGCCGAGCCGTACCTCGCCGAGCCCAAATTGAGCGTGCTCGGCGGCGACTCGAATGTCGCAGGCCAGCGCTTGTTCCAGGCCACCACCGTTCGCATGACCATTGATTGCCGCGATTATCGGTTTGCTCAATTCCAGCATCACCGCGTATGGCGTCCGCGCGCCTTCCGCGCCGCGCCGTTCGACGTAGTTGGATTTGATGTCACTGCCGGCGCAAAACGCGCGTTCCCCTGCGCCGGTGAGAATTGCCACGCGCAGATTCGGATCATCGCGAAAGTCCGACCAGATCTCGGTGAGCCGCGTGTAGGTCTCGAAGTCGCAGGCGTTGAGCCTCTCCGGCCGGTTGATCGTGACATACGCGACCGGCCCTTTCTTCTGCAGGATTACTTTCATCATCGAGCAATATAGGCGGGCTTGCCGAAACAGTCGATCGGTGAAATAAGTCGTCGCCGGCGCCGCCCAAAGCATGATTGTGCAAACCCTGCGCGGGGGCTAAATTTGATCCAGCTAAGACGGGGATGAGAACAACGATGCGTTCCTACAACATTGCGAAGTTACTCCTGATGTCGGCACTCGCCACGAGCCTCGCGGCTTGCGGCGTAGTCGAGGCACAGCGCCAGGCGCAACAGGCGAAGGAACAGGCGTTCGTACACAAGGTCGACATGGCGCACATCTGGGTGAGCACCGAGACGCCCGCGCCGGGCAAGCCGTACAGCGTCCTCGGCGAGATGAGCTACACGGAGCCATTCTCCCCGGACGCGATCGACGAGGATCTCATCCGCGACAAACTCAAGAAGATGGCGTATGAGAAGTGGCCCGAAGACATCGACGCGATCGTGAAGGAAAACCAGGCGGTGTCGGCGGATGGCACGCAGGTGACGGTCACCGCCGAAGCGATCAAGTACGACTCGTCGGTCGACCGCGAGGCGCTGCACCATATGAACGAAGGCGCGGCGGCTTCGTCGAACGGCAACTAGCTCCGCGCTGAAAAGTTTCGCGCGTTACGGGCAGGGCGGATCGCGATCCGTACCTGCCCGTTGGTTTTTTCGGAAAAATTGGCGGGGCGCGAGCTACGCTGCCGGCTGCGCGAGCAGCGCGTCGAGCTTGTCTTCGTCGTCGAGCGCCTTCAACTCATCGAAGCCGCCGACGATGGTGCCGTTGATGAAAATCTCCGGCACCGTGCGCCGTCCGCCGGAGAGCTCGACCATCTTCGCGCGCAGCTCGTCGTCTTCGGTCACGTCGATTTCCACGAACGCAACGCCCTTGCTCTTGAGCAGGCTCTTGGCGCGGGTGCAGTACGGACAATAGGTGGTGGTGTAGACTTCGACTTTGGCCACGGTGCTCCTCTCAATTTCCTATTCTCACGTGCCGGTTATCTCGAGTCCAACTGATCGCGCGCAAGGCTCAGGTGAATGTCACTCCCCGATTGCCACGGATCACCTCGCCGACAATATAGGCGCGCTGCCCGCGGCGGCGCAGATGTGCCGCGACGCGATCGGCGTCGCGTGCGGCGACTATCGCGACCATTCCGATTCCGTTGTTGAACGTCCGGTCCATCTCGGCGCTGCTGACACGGCCGGCGCGCTCGATCAATTCGAAGATCGGCGGCACCGGCCAGCTCCCGCGATGAAACACGGCGCTGAGCCCGCGCGGCATCACGCGCGGCGTGTTTTCCACGACTCCGCCGCCGGTCACATTGGCGAGGCCTTTTATCGTGAAGCGATCGAATAGCTCGACCACGACTTTCGCGTAAATCGTTGTTGGGCGCAGCAGCTCGTCCGCGAGCGTACATCCGAGCTCCGCGATGAAGGCGCCGAGCCGGAGCTTTCTCTTTTCGAGCAGCGCCTTGCGCGCGAGCGCGAAACCGTTGGAATGAAGTCCGTTCGAGGCGAGTGCGATCAGCGCGTCGCCCGCGCGGATTTTCGCCGGTGACGGAATTCGCGTGCGCTCGACGATTCCAACCGCGAAGCCCGCCAAATCATATTCACCCGCGCGATAGAGTCCCGGCAGTTGCGCGGTCTCGCCGCCGACGAGGCTGAGCCCGCCGAGCTCACATCCGCGCGCGACGCCTTTCACCAGGTCCACCGCTGCGCTTTTCTTGAGCTTGCCGGTTCCGATGTAATCGAGAAAAAACATCGGCCGGGCGCCGTGGCAGATGATGTCGTTCACGCACATCGCGACGCAATCGATCCCGACCGTGTCGTGGCGGCCGGTCGCGAATGCGATCTTGAGCTTGGTGCCGACGCTGTCGGTTCCCGCGACCAGCACTGGCGAATGCATCGCCTTGGCCGCGTCGAGCCCGATCAGCGCGCCGAACCCGCCGATCCCGCCGAGCACGCGCGCGCCCGCGGTCGGCTTCGCGAGCGCGCGAAACAGCGGAATCAGGCTCTCCTTCAGCGCGATATCGACGCCCGCCGACTTGTAGGTCATCCGTGCCGTCACGCGGTTCAGCTCTCCCGCCGCGCGAGCGCCGAGGCGCGCCACGCACTCGTGCCGTCGGGATAAATCGTCAAGCCTTCGCGGTAGCGGAGGATCTCGAGCCCCGCGAGCAGGTCGCGCAGCTCATAGTGTTGCAGCATAAAGTCGGGATTGCGCGGATGGCCGGTTGCGGCCTGGTCGATCAGAAAAGTATCGGCCAACAGAACACCTCCGCGTTTCAGTCCGCGCGCGAAGGCGGGGAACAGCGCGCGATCCAGATAGTTGATGTTCACGATCGCATCGAATGCATCGTCGGCAATCTGAAAGCTACCAAAGTCGGCGACCACGGGGAACACGGGCAGCCGTTCCGCGCGAGCGTTTGCGGCGAGCGCGTGAAGCCCCGCGACGGAGTAGTCGACCGCGACGACGCGGATTCCCGCGCGCGCCATCGCAAGCGCGTTGCGTCCGCGTGCCGCCGCGACGTCGAGTGCGAGCCCGCGCGGCAGCATCGGGATCACCTCGAGCAGAAACGGCTCCGGCGCGCCGGGCGGCTTGCCGCGATTGCGCTCGTCCCAGTCCGCGCGTGTGCTCATAGGACGCGCGCGAGGGTGAAGACGTCGACGCTCTGCGCGCCGGCGGCGAGGATCGCGCGCGCGCATTCGTCAACGGTGGCGCCGGTGGTCATCACGTCGTCGACCAGCAGCACGCGGCGCGATGCGACCCGCTCCGGATATTTCACCGCGAAGGCGCGGCGCACGTTGCGGCGGCGCTCGTCGTGATCGCGCGAAGTCTGCGGCGTGGTCGCTTTCCGCCGCACCACCGACGCCGTGTCGAGCGGGCGGCCGAGGCGCATCGCGACTTCGCCGGCCAGCAGCGTTGCCTGGTTGAAACCGCGCCACCATAGCCGCCGCCAATGGAGCGGGACCGGCACGACGACATCATAGTTCGCGGCGCTGAGCGGCAGCTCCGCTCCGAGATATTCGGCGAGCGCGCGGCCGACCGACTGATCGAGCCCGTACTTGTGACGGCGAATCAGTGCAGGCAGCGTACCCGGCTCGTCCTCCGCCGTGGGCCGATAGCGCGCGATCGAACGCGCGTGCGCGAAGCTCGGGCGGGTATGAAGGCATCGCGCGCACTCCTCGCGGCCGTCCATCACGGACTCGACCGGCCCGCCACAGACGACGCACAGCGGTTCAGGCAGACGCTCCATGCGGGCGAGACAATCGCCGCACACGCGGCGCCCGTCATCGAGGCCGAACCGCGCGCCGCACGCGGCACATCGCGGCGGATACAAAAAGTTCACCAGCTGCCCGAGCGCCATCATTCAATAGTTGATGCGAGGCGGGACCAAACTCAAGCTATCGTCCCTGCTGCCTTGGGTGCGGGGGCTGGCCCCTGCTATACAGTGAGCCATGAGCGCGCCGCTTACCGGAATCAGAATTATCGACTGGACGATATGGCAGCAGGGGCCGGTGGCAACGCAGATGCTGGCGGACCTCGGCGCCGAAGTGATCAAGATCGAAGAGCGCGAGCGCGGCGACCCGGGGCGTGGAATCGTCGCGGTCTCCGGCGGGCCGACCGGCAAGGGCGGGCGCAACTTTTATTTCGAGGCGAACAACAAGCACAAGCAGAGCATCACGCTCGATCTGAAACGTCCCGAGGCGCGCGAGATCGTTTATCGGCTCGCGGCGAAGAGCGATGT
>DATDGX010000044.1:0-11405 GCA_036521875.1 Binataceae bacterium (SeqCode) | reverse complement strand
GACGCGCATATCGCGCACAATACGTACTTGCAGGTCGCTGCGGAAGGCGGCCTGACCACCTTGGCGCCGTTCCTGGCGCTTATGGCTCTTGCCCTGTCGAATTGCCGCACGGCGCGCCGGATCGCCGACGAGCGCAACGAGCCCAAGATTGCGGACTTGGCAGGTGCGGTCAGGATCTCGATTCTCACGTTTGCGGTGGCAGCTTTCTTTCTGACAGCGAACTACCTAGTCTTTTATTGGTTCCTCATTTTCGTTTCAGAAAACCTGCGTGAAATTGCCGTTGCAGGCTTAACCGCGAGCCGTCAAGGACCCGCAATACAGGTCGCCCGCCAGGCCCATAGCTAGATTGATGTAGCGGAGAATCAGCTGCCGATTTCCGACAGATCAGAGATCGAAATCGGTTCGGAGCAATTGCGCAAGCGTCCAGTGATGTTCCGCAGCCGCACCCGCGACGGGGCCTTGCGGCCTAGGATGATCACCTGCTGACGCAGGACAATGTTCTCGGGTTCCCTACGGCGCCACGCTCGCCGTGGCAGAACGCGCACGTTGAACGGCTCATCGGATCGATCCGTCGCGAATCTCTCGATCACTTCATCGTGTTCGGCGAAGCGCACTTGCGCGGTGTCTTGAAGGCCTACGCTGTGTATTACAATGAGGTGCGGACCCATCTCTCCTTGGATGGAGATGCTCCTGATTTTCGGCGGACGCAGAAGATCGGCCGCATCGCAGCGATTCCAATCCTTGGCGGGCTGCATCATCAATATGTCCGGGTTTAGGTTTTGACTAGGCACACGTCAATTTTGGTGCTCTATGACGAACACTGAAGTGGGGTATTAAATCGAGCTCCGGTTGGAGCGGCATGCAGCTTCGGTTGCTGACAGCCTTATCTCCGATGATCAACAGGGGCTCGATTCAACGGAATCGATCTTGCCGATCAAAAGTCAGGCCGCGGTCGGCCACCCGGTCCGAGCGTCAGCCGCCGATTTGGTACATCGAGCGGTCGCGCGTTGAACGCCCTTCGAGCAGATGATGGCCGGTGGGCTTCTGCCCGACGGCGCGCTTCAGAATCCGCGCCACCTCTTCAATCTCGGCCCCGGAGTTGGAGCGCAACGCCTTGCGCACGTCGAGTTCGTCGTCGTTGAGCAGGCAGAGATGAAATTTTCCGTCTGCGGTCAGGCGCATCCGATTGCAGGTGCCGCAATATGGCTCGCTGACCGGGCTGATGAATCCGATGACGCCTCGCGCGCCCGCCAGCACGAAGTTGCGCGCCTCGTCCGACGGGTTGCGGGACGCCAACTCGGTCAACGGTCCGAGCGCCGCCTCGATCCTGCCGCGAGTTTCGATATTAGAGACGTAGCGCTTGACTGAAAGCGTCGCGCACTCCCCGCCCCCGAGGGGCATCAGCTCGATGAACCTCACGTGCCAATCGCGTTCCAGCGTCAACCGCGCAAGATCGACCACGTCGGCCTCGTTGTAGCCTGCGGTCGTCACCGCGTTGAGCTTGATAGGCGTGAGCCCCGCTTCCTCCGCGGCGATGATGCCCTTCCAGATGGCCTTAAAGCTACCCCATCGCATCTGGCGCTCGACGGTCGCCGGATTGAGACTGTCGAGGTGCACATTGATGCGCGTTAGGCCCGCGGCCTTGAGCGGCCGCGCGAGATTGGGAAGCAACAGCGCGTTGGTGGTCAGCGCGAGGCCCTCGACTCCCTGGACGCGGGCGATTTGCTCGACGATCTCGAGCAGGTCGAGCCGGAGCGTGGGCTCGCCGCCGGTGAGCCGGAACTTGCGAAAGCCGACGCTGACCGCGGCGCGCACTACCAGTTCAATTTCGGCCGCCGTCAGCAATTCCGCGTTCGGAAGAAAGCGGATCCCGTCGAGCGGCATGCAATAGACGCAGCGCAGGTTGCATCGATCGGTCACCGAGATCCGCAGGTAATCGATTTCACGATTGAATGAGTCGCGCGGCACAAAATTTATACTAGTCGAGCGCGAGCGAGCGACACAACCAAGGCCGCCGCGACTTCGCCCGCTACTTCGCAAATGCTTGACGACTTCGCACCAAGGTCGAAACCTGCTAAACTTGCTCTTAGACAAGAGTAAGACGTGTGGAGCCGAGATGTTTTCAAAAATTGTGATAGTGCTTGCAATGACGTCGCTCGCGGCGCTGGCGATGCGCTACTTCAGCGAGTCCGATGACGAGTCGGTTCTTCAGCGCGAGGTGGCCGGACAGTTGGACGCGCTGCGCGAACACCTCTTCCGCCGCTAAAGTTTCAGATCGCTGTCAATCTACATATGCGGGCCGCCGCCGTCGTTGAAGTTCCGCTCGAGGCAGCAGCGCCACGGCTGAGCGCGATTGCGGCGATCAGGATTGTCGCGATCGTGATCGTGCTCGCGATGCTCGCGCCGGTGGACTCCTCCGCGCGATCCTCCAACGCCGCGGCACGCGCGCCTTCCGACCATCTGGTCGATGCTGCCGAGGCGCTGATTCTGCGAGCCGGAAAGCGCAACCCCGTCGACACCGCGCTCATCCACCAGGGAATCGACAAGCTGCGTGAGGCGCTTCGCGCCGATCCGGACAACGACGCCGCTTATGTCGATCTGGGCTTTTGCTATGGAGTCCTGCGCGATGCGCCCACCGCCGTCGATATGTATCTCAAGGCGACGCGGATAAATCCCTCGGGCGCCAACTACAAGGAACTCGCCGATATCTACCTCAGAACCGGCGATGCTTACGACGCTTTGCTAGCCGCCAACGCGGGACTGCAGAAGGAGCCCAGAAATGCGCGGCTCTACAATGCGAAGGGGATGGCGCTGAACGACCTGACGCGTTTTCCCGAAGCGGCTGAGGCGTTCGAAAAGGCGAGCAGGCTCGACCCGACTCTTAAGGTGGCGCGCACCAACCTGGACGCTCTCAACGGTCGTTCGACGGAGCGCGGCAGCGTCGCCAAGCATGCGTCGCATACTTCCGCGCCGCCGCCAGCTCCATCGGATCCGAACTAATCCGCGTGCCAGCTAGTCTTTATCACTCACCGAGCGCACCACGAAGTACGGGCTGGTGCGATCGAACACATAGCCATGCAGCACCAGAGGTTTCGAGGAGTCAGCTGCGGCCGTGATCTGGTTGCGCAAATCGGCGTTGCCAATCACCACCATCTGCTTGTTCAGAACCGAGTTGTACAGCGCCTTGTTGTAGTCATTGGTCGGATTCGCGCCGAGCTCCGCGGTCGCCACTCGGGTATCCAGAGCCATCGGGATGATCCGGCCGTTCACCCGAAGCTGAACCAGCGTCGCTCCCTGCGGCAGGGTTGATCCCGCCGCGACTTTGCCGTCGATGTGAAGCTCGCCGGAATAAAATACTGCCGAGACGTTGTCCGGATTCGCGGAGAGCGAGCTCTCCGGAAGCTGGCCTACCGACATCGCATTTGCACCGATGTTGATCCCCTGGGCGTTGTACGGGAAACCACCGATGGGGAACCCGCCGCTGAACGCGAACGCCGAGCCTGCGGGAGCCAGCGCCACTGTCGCGGCTAACACCGCAAATGCTGCAATCGTCTTCTTCCTGTTCATTGTGTTCCTTCCTCCTGGAGCGCGAGCCGCGGGATCATCCGCCGGTGATCGGTCTCTCGGGCTCGGCCACGCAGTAAGCGCATCGGCACAAGTCCCTCAGCTGGCGCATTGTGTAAATTGTTTCGTGTCCCTCCGCCCATCCCAGAAAAACCGCGGCTTCACCCAAGCGCGACAATTGTTGGAGGCGTTGGCTCGCAGCCGGAATCTCACCGCCGACTTCGCCCTTGCACAGATCGCACGGGCAGTGGCGGCGCAAATTCTCGAGCGGCAGGATGCTGTCGTGACCGTCGGTCCACTGCACTCCGATTGCGTAGCGGCCCACTTCATTGAGGCCCTTGATCTTCGGGCTTTTTGACTTGATAAGCGGCATCGAGTTTGTTCAGCATAGCATTCGGTCGCGCGCGAACTTAACCTTTCAACCAGCTGAACGGAGGATTTGTTCCCTGAAAATCGCCTCGTGAAATGTGATAGTAGAATCGTCTTAACTCTTTGCCGGATAGCTAGAGTAGGAGGAACTGAATCATGGATGAAAAAGCGAAAAAACAGGCGCTGTTGTTAATCCCATACGGACTGTTCGTGCTGGGCGCTGCGCAGGGTGAAAAGAAAACCGGCGCAACCGTGAACTGGGTTACCCAAGCGAGCTTCAATCCGCCGCTGGTGGTAGTGGGAATAAAAAAAGACTCGAGCTCGCACGCGATGGTTAAGGACTCGAACGTGTTCTCGCTCTCGGTGCTCGGCGCGGGACAGAAATCGATCGCTGGCGCGTTCTTCCGCCACGTCGAGCCGAAAGACGGCAAGTTCGGCGACTACGCGTTCGAGCTGGGCAGCAACGGCGCACCGATCATCAGTGACGCACCCGCGTCGGTGGAATGCGAGGTGGTAGGATTTTATGAACTCGGCGATCATAGCGTGGTAGTCGGAAAAGTCACTGATGCGCACGTCAAGCGCGAAGGCGATGCGCTGACCATGAAAGAGACCGGCTGGCAGTACGGCGGCTAGCCGCGACGAAAAGGCAGTGGCGGACCGCGATGAAGATGGAAACCACATGAGTCCCGGCGAAATCAGGCGATGCCTGACGCGCCTTAGCGCCGCCGCGAGCGTGGAGCTCGCGCACAAGAAGCCGCATTGGGGCGACGCAATCCTGTGCGACGGCCTGATCTACGCGGCGCGCGCGCTCGGCGACGACGCTCCGCTCGAAGCGGCGGCGCGATGGTTCGAGCCGAAGCTGAAGGGCGGCCCGCGCAGCGAAGGATGGTTCTGGTTCTGGGCTGCCGAGGCATTGCCGGCGCTCGATTTGTATCGGCGCATCGGCAAGATCGCGTACCTCGACCATGCGCGCGCGGTGGTGAGCGCATTCGAGTCGAAGGCGACCCGCACGCCCGACGGCGCCGTGGTGCCGCATCCTCCCGCGCTCGAAGTGTGGGTGGACGTGAGCTATTTCACTGCGCCAGCGATGGCGCTCCTTGGGCGGCTCGATGACGACGAACATCTGATCGAGCAGGCCCTCGATCAGATGATCGTCCATCACCGCAATCTGTCTGACGGCGCGAGTGGACTTACCTGGCACGTCGCATACGTGGAGAAGAAGTCGCACTCCGCGTGCCTGTGGGCGCGCGGCAATAGCTGGTTCTCGATTGCGGCGGCGCAGGTGCTGATGGAGTCGGTGGCGGCCGGTGTGCAAGCGCGATTCGCCGGCAAAGCCGCGACCATTCGCGAGGCGCTGGCGCGCCAGCTCGATGCCATCGTGCGGCTTCAGGACGGAAGCGGCTTGTGGCACACGGTTATCGATCGCGCGGATTCATATCTGGAAGCGTCGGCGACTGCCGGCTTTGCGCTGGCGCTCGGCCGCGCGATCAGGATGAATCTTGCGGGCCTCGATAGCGCACGTGCCGGCGACGCGTACGATCGCGCGCTCGCGGCGATTTCGTCGAAGATAAATGGCGATGGCCAATTCACCGGCGTCTCGCAGCAGACGCCGCCAGGAGACTTCGCTTTTTACCAGTCGGTCGAGCTCGGCACCGCGCCGTTCGGAACCGGCGTGTGCATGATGGCGCTGGCGGAGGCGCTCGGCGCGGGTGAATAAATGCGGCGCGCGGCGCATCTGGTGCGCATCGCAACGGTGGTATGAAAACGACGGTGCAAACTGATGGCGAATAAAAAAGTTGTAGTGCTGCCCGGTGACGATGCGGCTCCGGAGGCGGTCGGCGCCTCGATGGAGGTGCTTCGCGCGCTCAGGCTGCCGATTGATTTCGTCGAGTTTCCGCCCGGCGAGCAATGGGTCCGCGGCGAGACCGACAAGGCCGCGCGCGATGCGATCGACGCGTCGGACTCGACGCTGTTCGGTTCCACCTCCGGCAAGACTACCTCCATCGCGTACCTCCGCTGGGGCAAGCAGACCTACGCGAACGTTCGCCCGGCGCGTTGGTCGGCGGGCTACCACAGTCCGCTCGCGAAGGCCGAAGGAATCGATTTCGTGATCGTGCGCGAAAATCTCGAAGACCTGTATCTCGGACTCGAAGGTCCGCTCGAGACCCTCGCGCCGCTCAAGCTCAGAAGCCGCATCCTGCGCGGACCTATCGACACCTCGCAAAAAGGAGTCTTCGCGATCAAAGTGATTACCGAGCGCAACTCGCGCCGGGTCGCGGAATTCGCGTGCAGGCTCGCGCTCAAGCGCAAAGAGAACGGCGGCAAGGGCAAAGTCACTTGCTCCTCGAAGTACAACATGCTGCTGGAATCGGACGGACTTTTCCGTCGCATCGTGGAAGAAACGGTCGCCAAATATCCCGCGCTCAAGTACGAGCAGTTCATCGTCGACGATTTCGCGCGCCGCCTCGTACAATCGCCGCAGGACCTCGACGTGGTGGTGATGCCGAACCTGTACGGCGACATCCTCTCCGACACTGCCGCCGGAATTATCGGCGGGCTCGGGCTGGCGCCCAGCGGATGCTACGGCGACGGCTACGCGTATTTCGAATCGGTACACGGCACCGCGCCGGACATCATGGGCATGGGCATTATCAATCCGACGGCGACCATGCTTTCCGCGGCGCTAATGCTCGAATACCTGGGCTTCGCCGATGCGGCCGCGCGGCTCGATGCGGCGGTAAGAAAAGTGTATGCGCAGGGACAGGTGCTCACCCCCGACCAAGGCGGCCGCGCGAAGACCACTGAATTCGCGCGCGCTGTCGCGAGCAACTTATAAAAAAGCGCTGCAGCGAAGCGGGTCAGTCAGAAGCGACGCGGGTCGGTAAGGAATCGCGCGCGCGAACAGCCTGGATTGGAGGCTCCTGTTTGCGCCGCGCCCACCAGCACACGTCGCAGAGCGCACGACGGGAAGTACACCGCGGGGGGTTCCGCGGGCGGCGCCGCAGCGGATGCTGCTCCAGCGGATGGCGAGTTGAGACGCGCGCCTGTAACCCGCGGATTTTCCTTACGGCGTTTCATCGCCAATATCTTAACTTAAGTCAGCCTGAATTTCTGGTAACGCTGCCGTAAGAAAGCCCTCGGGTAGAACGTTCCGACGCGTTTTTCACCGCGACTCGGTCGACGCCGAACTGACTACTCTACTCGGTCTGCAACTGATGTTGCTCTTCCAAAATTTGCGGGGCGGGCGGTTGCGTGACGCTCGGGCTCACAGCCAGAGGTGAAGTGCGCATCGGAACTGTGTTGCCGCTGCTCGTTGTGGTCTCTCCATCTTCCCAGGGAGAGCTGCGGGTATCAGACTGATGAGTCTCCTCGTTGAGTAAAGTCATCTGAATCGCCGTGTAGGTGCCCTTGGGAAAAAAGACGTAGCCATTGATTGAATAGTTGGGATGGGCTTCACGAGATTGCAAGGACAGCGCGGAAATTTGAGTCTCAGCGTCGTGACGAGCTGCGGCCTGACCCTGCACTCCTCCGAGCACTCCGCCTCCAGCCGCACCGATGCTGCCACCCACCGCAGCGCCGAACAGGGCACCCTCCGCCGGCGAGGCCACGAACGTACCCACCGCGGCGCCGACGGCGGCACCGGCGGCCGCTCCTGCCACCGCGCCGATCACAAGGTTCTTTGCGGCACCCGCCAATCCCGCCTTCAGAGCGTTTGCGTTGCCGGCCTCCTGGATCGCCTCGCTAGCCGGAATCGGCATGATCCTCTGACCTTGCTCGTTGATAGCGAAAACTTGATCGGGCTCAATCAGGTATGGCTCATCGGTTCCGTTTGCGATCGCGACATCTACGGGAACTATGCGGCCAATCGGTTTTCCAGGCCGCGCCTGCATCGTGACGTCTCCCTTGCTGGGCGTGAGCGCAACTCGCGGAGCGATTGGGATTGGGTTCCAACTCGTTGCGCAGCCACCGATGCCGAAGGCGAGCACAATTGCCACCACAGTGGCTGAAGCCCGGCGATACGCGAAACTAGTCGGCGACATGCTTTTCCAGATCTCGCAGCTACGATGAATGAGTGGATTTCAGCTTCTCTAATGCCGATAGCGATTGTCAACACAAACCCGCCTCTCATCGGTAATTTTCCAATAGCGAAGCGTCATCCGCCACAAAAAAGAACGTCATGAAAAAACGCCGGTACTCGGCTTCTTCGTCCTGATGTTCGGCCTGACGTGGGGACTGGGCGCTTGCTTTGTGTTGTTTCCCGATCAGTTGGTGGCCACATTTGGCAAGATCTCGATCGCAAATCCACTTTTCATTCTGGCGGTCTAGCGTCATCTGGTGCGTGTGGCATCTGCCCGCCTTCGCCGTCGCCGGGATGCCGCAGAGCAACATTTCGCTTCCCGCGTTCCTGATCAGCATCGTCGCGCTGTCAGTGCTGATGACCTGGATCTTCAACGGCACGCGCGGCAGCGTACTGATGGCCTGCCTATTCCGTTGGACGATGAACACCTGCCTTGGCCTGGGCCAGATGCCGCTTGGGGTGTTTACCGCCGCAACTCTGGTGATCGCCGCGACCGTGGTTGTTTTAGTTACTGGCCCGACGCATCTTTCGCGATCGCCGGAGCAGGATTCGCCGGAAAATGGTTCGATCAAGCAACGGCTGAACGCCAGTCTATCCTGATAGGACGGGCTTAATAGAACCGGGATTCGCCCGGCGGGCGCGTTTTCCATCGCCGATGGATCCAGTTCCAGTGGTCGGGATGGCGGCGGACGATGTCCTCGATTACGGTGGTGAAGCGCTGCGTGTTCTCGCGCGCCGATTCGTCGCGGTCGGAGGTCTTCACCAACTCGAACGGCGGCAGGATGGTTATCTTGTGCCGCGCGCTGTCGCCGTCGCGGACCATGAAGCACGGCGCTACCGCCGCTCCGCTGGCCCGCGCGATTCGCGCGATCCCGTCGCTGGTCGATGCCGGTAGGCCGAAGAAATTCACGAACACTCCGCCGCGCACGTCGAGGTCGAGCGCGATCGCCACGTGCCAGTTCTGGCGGAGCAGCTTCAGCATCCCGCGCCCACCTCCCTTGCGCTCGATTAACTGATTGCCGAACCGCTGGCGCGCCTCGCACACCGCGCGGTTGATGAGCGGATTGCGGAGCGGACGATGCAGCAGCGCGATGCGGTAGCCATAAATCGAATGCGCGAAATGCATCAACTCGAAGTTGCCGAAATGCGCTGTCAGCACCAGCCCGCCGTGACCGTTGGAGATTCGCTCGGCCTCGTCCCAGTACTGCTTGCCCTCGTAGCTGGCGACTTGTTCGATATTGGCGCGGCTGAGATCGCTAAAATGGGTCCATTCCGCGAACATGCGGCCCCAATTGCGATACATATCGCGGATGATTTCGAGGCGCTCCTCAGCGGATTTTTCGGGGAAGGCGATTTCGAGATTGCGCATCGCGATCGGTCGGTTGGGCCGATCCAGTCGCATCGCGAACGCGCCAATCGCGGCGCCGACTTTGACCGCACGCTCCAGCGGAATCGCCCGCAGCGATGCGATTATCGCCGCAGCGCCGGTGTATTCAACCCGCGCCAGTACGGGCCCAATTTGCCGCGCCATCAGGGAACGAGCGTCGCAGAGTCCTACCTAGGGTACAAGCGGAAGTAACCGTGACAAGTAGCTGTGAGTAAAAAGCGAGAGCCGCGGCGCTAACCGCGGCTCCCGTTGCGATCACGGACTGGGAGGAGTCGAGACGACCGCCCGCGCGGCATCGAGCGCGTGACCCGAGCCCGCCGCCGTGGCGGAAGCATCCGTCGTCGTTGTCGTCGTCGAAGACGTTGTCGCAGTAGCAGGCGTCGTCGCGCCGATGGACGAGGCTGGTGCAGGCGCTGCCGCCGTAACTGCTGGAGCCGGGCTGGCACCCGGGTCGACGCTGATCGCCGTCGAGAGCGGTTCCGTGGAGGCGACCGCAGGCGCGGATGCGGCAGCCGGCATGCCGGTGCGATTCATCGTACTAGGACCAATCTCTTCGGTGTTGAACGGAGTCGCGACGCCCGGAGTTGCTCCACCACTCGAGGACCCGGCCGGCGATGATTCGAACGGATTCTCCGCACCCGGCGCCGCCGGCGGCGCGTTGTACGGCGCGTTCATATCCGCCGACGGCGGCACCGAGACCGAAAACGACGGTTTGTAGATTTCGCGGACTTGCGAGGCCGGCATGTCATGAAGTTCGCGGTGGCCGAGCGCGTTCACGAACTTCTGCCGCTCGTCGAGCGCGAGCGAGCGCAATTGGTCGCGGTTTCGGATTACGTGTGGAGTCAGGAAAACGATCAGGTTGTCCTTCTGCCGGTCGCTCGCCCGATCGCTGAACAGGTTACCAATAACGGGCAGGTTCGAGATGAACGGCACGCCCTGGTTGTTAAGAGTCGATTGGCTCGAGAGCAAGCCGCCGATGACGGCGGTGCGATGATCTTCCACCAGGACGCTAGTCGACGCGGAACGAATCGTGGTGGTCGGTCCCAGGGTCGCGTTCTGCGTGCCGTTGACTACGTTCGATACCTCTTCGTAGAGGTCGAGTTTCACGTAGTCGCCTTCGGAAACCTGCGGCACGATGTCGAGCGTGATGCCGACGTTCTGCCGGTCAACCGAATTGAAGATCTGCCCGGGAAGGCCGGCATTGGCGGCTGCGGAGCCGACAAACGGCAGGTTCTCGCCGACTACGATCATCGCCTCTTCGTTATCAGCTGTGAGCAGCGTCGGCGCGGAGAGCACGTTGGCATGTGTGTCGGTCTCTATCGCGGTCATCAGCGCGACGTCGCAAGGCACTTGAACCGTGCTGCCGGTCGCAGCGCTGGTCACGGTGCTGACAGCGCTCGCCGCTGCCGCTACCGGAATGCTACACATACTGCCCGACGCCAAGCCCAGCGACAGCCCGGTCAATTGGAGGGGATTGCTAAGCGCGTTCGTGAGGTTTCCGAAGTTTAGTTGACTGACACCTTGAACCCCGCCGCCGATGTTGTTGTACGACTGGAAGTTCATTCCGATCTCGCGAGCGCGTTCCGCGCTGACTTCGACGATCACCGCCTGCACGAACACCTGCACGCGCGGCACGTCAAGATCGTCAATGATGGTGTGAAGGGTCTGCCAGTCCTGTGGCGCCGCACTGACGACCAGCGCGTTGGTCGCGGGGTCGGCGGTGATGCTGACCGGAGCATTGAAATCAGGATTCTTGCCATTACTGCTCGCGGAGGTAGCTCCGCCGGCGCCGCTAGTGCTGCCCGAGCTGCCACCACGCATCATGCCCATTCCGCTGCCGAAGCCGCCGCTCGATCCACCCGACCCGCCCATCGAGCCCATCGCGCTGCCGAATGACGATGAAGCGCCCATTCCGCCGCCGCCCAATCCACCGAACCCGGATCCCGAGGAACTACCATTGTAGTTTCCCAGTGTACTGCCGCGGCCCAGCGATCCCTTGCCGGTGGT
>DATDGX010000043.1:0-9909 GCA_036521875.1 Binataceae bacterium (SeqCode) | reverse complement strand
GCCCATCGAGCCCATCGCGCTGCCGAATGACGATGAAGCGCCCATTCCGCCGCCGCCCAATCCACCGAACCCGGATCCCGAGGAACTACCATTGTAGTTTCCCAGTGTACTGCCGCGGCCCAGCGATCCCTTGCCGGTGGTCGGCGAGAGGGTGGTCGGCGACGCGCCGCCATTGATGAGGTTGCTGAGCACCTGCACCATCTCGAGCGCCTGCGCGTTCCTCAGATGATAAACATGGATGCGCGACATCGCGTTGGGCGACTGCACATCGAGCTTTTCGACGATTTCCTGGATCTCGCGCATCTGGATCGGACCCGCCAGCACGATGATCGAGTTGGTGCGCTCGTCGGGGATCACCTTGAAGCCCGACTGCGCGCCGGTCGCGGACGGCGCCACCACGCCGCCCATTGCCGCGACCCGGCCTTCACGGCCGCCGTAGCCGGGGCTGGTCGTACCCGGGACCGCCTTGGCGCCCATGATTTGATCGATTTCCGGAGCGAGCTCGCCCGCGAACGCAAGTTTGAGCGGGATGACGACTACGCTCTGCTGGGTGCCGCGAACATCCAGGCTCCCGATGATTTGCAGCAGGCGCTCGACGTTGTATGCGTCGTCGGTGATGATCAGGGTGTTGTCTTCGGGAAACGCCGCGACCAGTCCGTCATGCGAGATCATCGGCTGGACCACGTTGATCATCGAGGCCGCGTCGACGTTCTTGAGCTTCACCATCCGGGTGACGTACTCGTCGCCTCCCGTCTCGGCGGGTTCCTGCGAATGGGTCAGCGACGCCCCTGAGCGTATGTTGCGCGACGGCTCGATCTCGATCGCCTTGCCGCGCTGCACCGTGGTGAAGCCTTTTATCTGCAGGACCGACTGGAACATCGAGTAGGCTTGCTCGGGGGTGACCTTGGCCGGCGAGATAATCGTCACCTTGCCGCGCACGCTCTCGTCGATAATAAAGTTCTTGCCGGTGATCTCGCTGATGAACTTCGCCAGCACGGGAATGTCCACGTTCTGGAAGTTCATCGTGATTTGGTTTTCGGGGGCTACCGAGGGAGAACCAGCCGCCACCGTCAGTGTGGCCATGACGCCGACAAAACCCATCGCGGCGAGTGCCACCACCCAGTAACGTTTCATCCGAGTCACCTCGCAGACGAATACTTGAGGCGCAAGTGTATTGCTGACCGCATGCATGTGCAACCCAAGTTCAAACCAGGCCCGCCTCCGAATCCGAGGTTCGCGAATCGCATACGTTTGCAAATCGCCCATCGCTCGGCGAGTATTGACCGATCGCCAGATCCCGCCCGATTCGATTCTGTCGCGATCAGTTGCGAAACGCCGGCCCGCCTATATGATCGATTGAACAGTGCGGGCGCGCGCCGTGCCGAACCGGAAGACCGTTGCGCTTCGAATACCTGATAGGAATCCGCTACCTGCGCGCGCGCCGGCGCGAGCGGTTCGTTTCTTTGATCGCCGTGATTTCACTCGCCGGTGTCGCCCTCGGCACCTTTTCTTTGACCGTCGCGCTGTCCGTGATGAGCGGATTTCAGGAGGACTTGCGTGATCGGCTGCTCGCGTTCACCCCGCAAGTCACCGTCGAGCGCGCCGACGGCGCCGTGTGGAACCCCGCCCTGCTGGAGCGCAAAATCTCCGCGCTCCCGCAAGTGACGGCGGTCACGCCTTTCGTCACCTCGCAGGTGATGGCCGTATCGAACCAGGACAACGGGATGCCCGGCTACGTCTCGGGAGGAATTTTGCGCGGCGTCATCGCGCGCAACAATGCGGTCCTGGGCGAACTCCAGAAGACGCTGGAGCAGGGCAGCCTCGAGGGTCTCGACACCGCTCACAAGACGACCATCGTCGACCAGGGCCAAAAACGTGACGTCGAGCTCCCTGGCGCAATCATGGGCCGGACGCTCGCCTACGAGCTCAGCCTTCACCCCGGCGACCCCGTCACGTTGATCTCGCCCTCCAGTCTGGGCACCGGAATCGGCGGGCCGCGGCTCAAGCGCTTCGTGGTCGCGGGTTACTTCTACTCGGGGATTTATGAGTTCGACTCGTCGCTGGTCTTCGTCGCGCTCAAGGATGGGCGCACGTTGCTGGCCGATGATCCGCAGCTCGAAAGCGGCCTCGAGGCCAAGCTCTCGAACATGTTCGACGCGCCCGCGGTTCGAACTCAAGTCGCACAGATGGCCGGTCCCGCGTTTAAGGTGACCGATTGGACGGAGGCCAACGCGCCGCTGTTCTCCGCGCTGAAGCTCGAGAAGTTCACCTACTTCCTGGTGCTGCTGCTGATCGTGCTGGTCGCCGCGTTCAACATTATCGCGACCCTGGTGATGGTGGTGATGGAGCGCCGCAAGGAGATCGCAATTCTGCGCGCGATGGGCGCGCGAGCGAGCTCGATTGCCGCGATTTTTCTGTGCGAGGGCGCCGCGCTCGGCGTGATCGGAACCGTGCTCGGCGTCGGCTCCGGCTACCTCACCTCGTTCCTCATCGGCAAATATCACCTGATTCATCTGCCGGCCGACAAGTTCATGGTGAGCGCGGTGCCGGTCCGGCTTTACGCTATCAACTTCGCCGCGGTGGCGGTCGCGGCGATCGTTCTATGCCTCGTCGCGGCACTGTATCCCGCGATGCAGGCGCGCGCGCTCTCGCCGGTCGAGGTGATTCGTTATGAGTGATGCGCGCGCGCAAGCGCACGGGCTTGAGCACGCACGCGGAACGGTCGCGCAGCCTGGTGCGCAACCGACGCTGCTCGAGGCGCGCGATCTCCATAAGAACTTCTACGATGCCGGCCGCGAGATCCAGGTGCTGCGCGGGCTAGACCTCGCGGTGCAGAGCGGCGAAGAGATCGCGATCGTCGGGGAATCGGGCACTGGCAAGTCGACGCTGCTTCATCTGCTCGGAAGCCTCGAACGGCCGACGCAGGGCAAAGTTTACTTCGAGGGCCAGGACCTGTTCGCGCTCGACGAGCGCGCGCTCGCCGAGTTCCGCAACTTGAAGCTCGGCTTCGTGTTCCAGTTCCATTACCTGCTCGCCGACTTCAACGCGCTCGAGAACGTGATAATGCCGGCGCTGATCGCGCGCATGCCGGACGCCGAGGCACGCCGGCGCGGGACCGAAATGCTGGAGCTGGTCGGCCTCGGCGACAAGCTTCATCGGCGGCCCGCGGAACTCTCCGGCGGCGAGCAGCAGCGGGTCGCGGTCGCGCGCGCGGTGGTGCTCAAGCCCAGGCTGGTGCTCGCCGACGAGCCGACCGGCAATCTCGATCCGCACACCGCCGAGGAAATTCATGGCTTGTTCCATCTGCTCAATCGCGACCTCGGCATCACCCTGGTCATCGCGACCCACAACGAGCGCCTGATGCGCGCGATGGGCCGCGCGCTCACTCTCCAGGATGGAAAACTTGTAACGCAGGCGCGCTCCTAAGCGCGGCGTCCGCCGCCGCGGCATTCGCAAATCGAGTTTTAGTTTTTTGGTTTTACTTAGCGGGAATGATGGGTTAGCTTGTTCGCCGCTTTCTGGAGTTCCTCAGTGACAGCGCGATTCTTCACCTGGCGCGGAGTTGGTCCGCGTGTTCACCCCGCGATGCTGCTGGTGCTGGCGATTCTCATTGCCGTGCCGGCGGCGCTCGGGCAGGGCGCCGCTCCGATCATTTCGAAAATTAATATCGAGGGTGCCCAGCGCGTCGAGGAGGACGCGATCCGAATCCGTATCTCGCAGCAGCTCGGTCAGCCGCTCGACCAGGACCTTGTCAACCAGGACATCGCGTCGATTTACAAGCTGGGCTTCTTCGAACAGGTGGGTGCGTCGGTCGTCCAGCAGGGCGGCAAGAACGTCCTCGTCTTCCGGGTCAAAGAGCGCCCACAGGTTACCGACGTGCGCCTGGAGGGGATGAAGGCGATTCGCAGCACCGACGACAAGATAACCGCCGCGGTCAAGCTCCATCCCGGCGCGATCTTCGACCCGGTCGCCGAGAAGGACACCATCAACGGCATCACCGACGTCTATCACGATGCCGGCTACATGGATGTGAAGGTGACCTATAAGCCAATGGTGTATCCCGACAACACCGTGGTCGCGGTGTTCAACGTCGATGAGGGCACCAAGGTCCAGATCACGGACATCGAATTCCGCGGCAACAAGGTGTTCGGCGCGCGCGAACTTCGCTCGGTAATGGAAACCGCGACCTACAACAAGCTCACGAGCTGGCTGACCGGCGCGGGCAAGCTCGACAACAAGAAGTTGCGGGACGACGTCGACCGCCTGACCGCGTACTACTACGACAACGGCTACCTCAACGTTCATGTCGCGCAGCCGCAGATAACGCGCAGCGGCAACTCAATCACGCTGTTGTTCGACATCGACGAGGGGCCTGCGTACCGGGTCGGGCGAGTCAATATCGTCGGCAATCTGAAATTTCCGCGCCGCGAGCTGCGCAAGCTGCTCACCCTCAAGCCCGGTGAGTTGTTCCGCGGCTCGACGCTGCAGCGCAACGTGCTCGCGCTCTCGGACTTCTACTCCAACCGCGGCTACGCATTCGTGAACGTCGATCCGCGAACCCAGCTGGTGCCGACCAACCGGCGCATCAACGTCACCTTCGTCATCAACACCGGCCACGAGGTGGTCATCGATCGCATCACGATCGCGGGCAACACCAAGACCTCCGACAAAGTTATCCGCCGCGAGCTCCAGGTGCAGGAGCAGGAGCCCTACTCCGCCGAGGGCATCCGCGAGTCGCAGACGCGCCTCAACCGCCTGGGCTTCTTCACCGACACGCGCATCACGACCACGCCGTCGACGCAGCCCGACAAGATCAATCTCGACGTCAATGTCGCCGAAGCGAACACCGCGCAGTTGTCGGTGGCCGGCGGTTTCGACAGCTACCAATCGCTGTTCGGCAACTTCACGCTCGGTAACACCAACCTGTTCGGCGGCGGCGAGTCGCTCATCCTGAACGCGCAAATCGGCTTCCTGTTCCAGAACTACAGCATCAGCTACACCGAGCCGTGGTTCCTCGACATCCCGCTAAGCGTCGGGATGCAGCTCTTCGACAACAAGACCTTCCTGCTGAGCTTCAGCCAGTCGGCCGCGGGCTTCACCCTGACGTCAACCTATCCGCTCGTCGACCTGGGCTTCAAAAAGCTGGGCCCGTTGTCGCTCAAGGATGTGACCGCGGGTCTCGGCTATACTTTCCAGAGCATCGGAATCACCGGCCTCTCGCCGCTGACGACGTTCGATCTGCGCCGCTATTCTGGCTACACACAGACCTCTGAGCTGCTGCCCAGCATCCGGCGCTTCACCGTCGACAATCCCACCGACCCGCGCACCGGCACCGTCGAGAGTCTCAGCATGGAGCTCGGCGGATTCGGCGGCAACAACAGCTTCATCAAGGCAGTCGTGCATGGCCGCTACTTCTATCCGTTCCTGAAGAGCCCGATATTTGGAACCTGGGTCGTCTCTCAGGGAATCACCTTCGGTATCGGCGAAAACCTGAGCAGCGGCACCGGCGGCGACCTTCCCCTGTACGAGCGCTTCTTCCCCGGCGGCGTGGGCGGTCCGGGCGACGTGCGCGGCTACCAGCTCTATTCGTTGGGACCGCAAGTCACGCTGTACGCCCAGAATGGACTTCCGATCAGCGTGCAGACGGTGGGCGGCAGCAAGGAGCTGCTGCTGAGCAACGAGGTCTCCTTCCCGATTCTGTCAGGACTTGGGGTGCGCGGCGTCGTTTTCTCCGACGCGGGCAACGCCTACAGAATTAGCGACTCGATCGATCCCACCACGCTGCAGGCCTCTTATGGAATCGGGGTCCGCTGGAAGTCGCCGTTCGGCCCGCTCGCGGTCGACATCGCGCGGCCCATCAACCCGCGTCCCGCCGATCTGCATACCGTTTTCGAGTTCGCGACTGGCGCGCCGCTCTAGCGCCAACCGGCCGTTTAATGCCAAAGGTGGTTTTAGTACAATCGAAGGTGCTACGCTCGGCGGTTCAGCGGGCACTTTTCGATAACTCCGTACGATTGATATGTTTGTGCGGAGGCGGCCCGAGCCTGAAGCCACCAGGAGGCTTTTGACGCAGTATGAGGCGACCGTTGATCATCGGTGCGGTACTGGTTCTCCTCACCGCCGCCATGCCGGCGCACGCCGAGCTGAGGCTGGCCTATGTCGACGTGCAGCGCGCGCTCAACGAGTGCGACGCCGGCAAGCGGGCCAAGATTGACTTCCAGGGCCGCGTCGAATCGCTCGAGTCCAAGCTGCAGAGGCAGCAGAACGAAGTCGAATCCCTCAAGGACCAACTGGAGAAAAAGGGCATGCTGATGAATTCTGATCAGCGCCAGAAACTCCAGGACGACTACATGACCAAGGTCAAGAACTTCGAGCGCGACTACAAGGACTCCAAGGACGAGCTCCAGGCCCGCGACAGCGAGGTTACCGGCAAGATCGTCCACGACCTCGCCCAGGTGATCCGCACCATCGGCGAAAGCGGCGGCTACACGATGGTGCTGGAGAAGGGATCGATCCTCTGGGGCTCCTCTTCCATCGATATCACCGATTCGGTCATCCGCAATTACAACGCGATGCACGTAAAGATCGGCACGCTCGGCGGTGGGGAAGGCGAGGCGCCAATGGCGTCGTCGCAGCGCGGCACCACGATGCCGGCCGAAGCTTCGGCGGGAGCCTCGCAGGCCAGCGAATTCGGCTCTGCCGCGGCCAAGAAATCGACCATCTCCAAGTAGTAACTCGTGACCGGCGGCGGCTTTAAGGCGGACGAACTCGGTAGAGTCCTGCGGTCCCTGCCGCATCGCTACCCGTTTCTGCTCGTCGACCGCGTCCTCGAGCTTGAGGCCTCGCGCGTGCTCACCATCAAGAACGTCACCTTCAACGAGCCGTTCTTCAGCGGTCATTTTCCTGAGTTTCCCGTGATGCCCGGGGTGCTGATCGTGGAGGCGCTGGCGCAGTCCGGCGCGATTCTCGCCCTTAACCAAAGAGGCGCCGAGCAGCGCCCCCTGTTCGTGCTTACCGGCCTCGACAAGGTGCGCTTCCGCCGCCGCGTGGTGCCGGGCGATCAGCTCCGCATGGAAGTGAAAATTCTGAAGTACCATCGCCCGTTGTGGCGGATGCAGGGCGAGGCGCGCGTCGACGACGAGCTGGCGGCCGAAGCGGAACTGTCCGCGATGGAAGTGGAGGAGCGAGTACCATAGGCGGCCGCATTCATCCGTCGGCGGTCATCGATCGCCGCGCCGAGCTCGATACCTCGGTCGAGGTCGGTCCCGGTGCGGTCATCGGCCCCAAGGTCAAGATCGGCGCCGCGACCACCATCGGCCCTTACACTGTCATCGCCAGCAACACGACGATCGGCGAGCGCAATCAGATTTTCCAGTTCGCCTCCATCGGCGAGGTAACCCAGGACCTCAAGTATCACGGTGAGCCGTCCACCCTGGAAATCGGCGACGACAATAAGATTCGCGAGTTCACTTCCATCCAGCGCGGCACCGAAGGCGGCGGGATGGTCACCAGGATCGGCAGCGACGTCCTGCTGATGAACTACGTGCACGTCGCGCACGACTCGATCATCGGCGATCACTGCATCCTCGCGAACTCCACGCAGATCGCCGGCCATTGCGTGCTCGAGGAATGGGTGCGCGCGATGGGCGTGGTGGGAGTGCATCAGAATTGCCGCATCGGCACGCATGCGATGCTCGCGGCGGGCTCCAAGGTCGCGCAGGACGTGCCGCCCTACGCGGTGGTCAGCGGCGATCGCGCGCGCCTGATCGGCGTCCACGAGGAATTGCTCAAGCGGCGCAACTTCCCGCCCGAAACCGTGCGCGAGCTGAAGAACGCATATCGCACCCTTTTCTACTCGAAGCTCACCCGCGAGGACGCGATCAAGCAGGTGCTCGCCGAGCAGTCCGACTCCGCCGAGGTTCGCCAGGTCGTCGAATTCATCGCCAATTCAAAGCGCGGAGTCGTCGGCCGCGAGCGTGGCTAAACTCGGGCTCATCGCGGGCAACGGAGTCTTTCCGCTCGAAGTCGCCGACAACGCGCGGCGCCGCGGCATCACGGTCGTCGCGATAGCGCACCTGAATGAAACCGACCCGGCACTCGCGTCGCGTGTAGCCGAAATCACCTGGGTCAAAGTCGGCCAGCTCGAAAAAATAATCGATAGCTTCCGCCGCGCCGGCGTCACCGAAGCCGCGATGGCGGGTGGCATCTCGCGCGCGCGCCTCAAGGACTCGTTCGCACCCGACGCGCGCGCGATCGCGATGCTCGCCAGAATTGGCCGGATGAGCGATGACGCGGTGCTGCGCGGTATCGCCGGCGAACTCGAGTCCGACGGCATCCGCATGATCGATCCGGTGCCGATGCTCGAAGATGTCCTCGCCCGTCCGGGACTCGCCGCCGGACCCGAGCCATCGGCTCAGCAGCACAAGGATCTCGCACTCGCATTCGCGGTCGCGAGACATCTCGGACAGTTCGACATCGGGCAGACCGTCGCGGTTCGCGACGGCGTGGTCGCCGCAGTCGAGGCTGTCGAGGGAACTGATGCCGCGATGCGGCGCGCCGCGGCGCTGGTAGGCTCGGGCCTTGTGATCGTCAAGAGCGCGAAGCCGGGCCAGGACCTGCGCTTCGATCGTCCGGCAATAGGTCCCGCGACTATTGAACTGCTCGCCGAGATCGGCGCCGCGATGGTCGCGGTCGAAGCCAATGTCTGTTTGATTCTGGAGCGGGCGAAAACGCTCGAGCTCGCGCGCGCGAAAAACATTTCAGTGTGGGGCCATGCCTGAGCTTCGTGCCGGAGTGATCGGCGCCGGCCGCCTGGGCACGCTGCACGCGCGCAAGTACGCCGCGACCCCCGGCCTCAAGCTCGCCTGCATCGTCGACATCGACGGAGCGCGCGCTGCGGCGCTCGCCGCCGAAACGGGAGCGGATGCGCTCACCGACTATCGGATGCTCCCCGGGAAGGTCGACCTCGTGACCGTCGCCGCTCCCGGCGTGACCCATCACCAGATAACATCCGCGATGCTTGCGGCAGGAATCGACGTGCTGCTGGAAAAGCCGATGGCCGCCACCGTCGCCGAGGCGCGCGAACTCGCCACACTTGCGAAGCGGACCGGCCGCATCCTCCAAATCGGGCATCTCGAGCGCTTCAACCCCGCCGTCGTTCATCTTCATTCGATCGTGAAGGCGCCGCGCTTCGTCGAATGCCATCGGCTCGCGCCATTCACCGAGCGCGGAACCGACGTCGACGTGGTGCTCGATCTGATGGTGCACGACCTCGACGTGATTCTCTCGGTCGCGCCGTCCGAGGTCGCATCGCTGGAGGCGGTCGGGGTCGCGATTCTCACCGATCGCATCGACGTCGCGAACGCGCGCATCCACTTTCAAAGCGGCCTCATCGCGAACCTGACCGCGAGCCGCGCCGCTGCACGCCGTGAGCGCAAAATCCGCTTCTTCCAGCCCGACGCGTATATCTCGGTCGATTACGAGGCGCGCCGCATCCAGATGTATCGCAAGAACCCGCCGCCGCCCGGCTCGCAATACCCGAGCATCTCGGCCGAGCAAATCGATCTCGGCGAGGGCGACCCGCTCGCCGACGAGGTCAAGTCATTCGTCGACGCGGTCCGCGCGCGAACTGCCCCCGCCGTCACCGCCGACGACGGCCTCCGGGTAATGGAACTAAGCGATCGCATCCGCGGCGCAATGCTAACCCCACCCGCCACTGGTTGATCACACCTCTCTACTCTGACCCGGGTGCTGGCCTAATTTGGGTTCCCGTCGCTGCTTCTGAAGCCGTAGCCAGAGGAAGCTTTACCAGAAAAAAAGAAGTCATCATTGCCGCAGCTGAGATAGCTGCCTGAATTAAGGCTTTTGATCAGGATCTGGTTCGCCGTAAGTGGATTTCGCATAAGGAAC
>DATDGX010000042.1:0-42291 GCA_036521875.1 Binataceae bacterium (SeqCode) | reverse complement strand
GCATGACCCGCTGTTCATGAATCTGGCACGCACCGACCTGGCGGTTGTCTACGAGCGCATGGGCGACTACTCCAAGGCCGCCAGCGCGTACGCCCAGGCAGCCAGCGTGCCGGGGCCGGAGCAGGTGAGCGCGGAACTGGGCGTGGCGCGGATGCTCGCGAAGCGCGGCGATCGCAGCGGCGCTATCGAGACCTACCGTCGCTTCCTCGGAGCGCATCCATTTGCGCCACAGCGCCAGGACGTGATCGAATCGCTCGCGATGCTGGGTGCGCCGGAGGAGCCACCCAAGCCTGCGAGCGGCGCGACGATGCCTGTCGTTACCGCGCCCGCGCCGGTCTCAACGCCGGCGTCGCACTAAATCGATCTGACTTGAATTGCGCGGTGCGTGCGCACTAGCGCGAGGCGTGCGCCGCCGCCGGCAGTTCAGAAGACACCACGAAATCCAGGGTCTTGTCGTCGGGCAGGCCAATAACTGGAATCCCGTTGACGAAGAACGTCGGCGTCGAAGAGACGTGCACCATGGCCGCATCGGCAACGTCCTGCTTGATGCGATCGGCTGCGTTGGTGCCCGCGATGCATGCGTTGAGCGTCTTGTCATCGAGCTTGAGACTCGCGGCGAGGTCGTCGATATGCTGCTGCAGATTGGCCGCGCTGATGCTGCCCTGTTTGGTATAGAAGTGGCGCGCGAACTCCCAGAACGCGTCGGGGTTCTGCAGCCGCGCGCATTCCGCGGCCGCCGCGGCTTTGGCCGCCCACGGATGAACGTTGAGTGGATAGTTTTTGTAAATCACGCGGACCTGGCCCTTGTAGGTCGAGTTCGCCAGCGTCTCGACGAGCGTGAATGCGTGCGCGCAGAAGGGGCATTCGAAGTCAGCGAACTCAATTACCGTGACCGGTGCATTCGCCGGTCCCAAGGTCGGGCGGTCATCAAGATGCAGCGCGTTCAGATTCATCCGGCCCCACGGATCCTTGGTGAGGTCGAGCATCTGCTTTGACGGATCGACGATCAGCGCCTTGGTCTCATCCTTGTCGATGAACAAGACCACGGTCGTGCTCATGCCCTTGTCGTTGGTAACCGTCACCGGGCGGGCGAACATGCCGGGGAAGGGCGATTGGACCATCGGGCCAAGCCTGATTTCGTCGGGACTCGGGATTCGAAAGCGGCGCTGCATATACGTCTTGAGCGCGGCATCATGTGCCGGGTCGGTCGGCAGGACGACCGCGTTGGGAGGCGCGGCTGCTTCCGGCGAAGCGGCCGCGGCCCGCGGCGCGCGAGCCGCGACGCCGATCGCGATTGCAGCGCACAGAATCGCCTCACGAATGAACCGAACATGACCCCGATCAATCTCAAGCTTCCGCATAATCCGTCCCATGATTCGTCCTGAAATCCGTCCAATGATACGGGGCGCTGCGTCAATGTTCCAGCGCATTTCGAGTCGCTGCGCTTGCGCCTCCGGCGAGGCGGTATGTCCCGTGCAAAGAGGGCGATGCGCGAGGCTGGAAGCGGCCTCCCGACGACCTTCTTGCGGTCATCGAGTCCTATCGGTCGGGCGGCACCATTTGGTCGTATCCTTGTCGTAGGTTCGCATAAGAAATATTATGTCAACTTGGTTGGCGATTTTGTTGCAATGGACAGTCAAGCGGAAATGCTGTATAATTCGGTAAATAGCAAGTGCGATAATTCGAACGCGAATCATCGCGTGCCTGCGGCTCAGCGAGGCGCGCGATGATAGGTGTTCTCGATCGCTGGGAAGATTTGAGTTCGCTAGTCGATGAAATGAAGTTCAGCCTGCAATTTAAGGGTTCGCTACATTCAGATCAGTCAAAGGATTCGGAACGACGGAAGCGTGAAAAGCAAGACATTCGTGAAGTCCTGCACAAGCAATTAGTGCGTAAGTGGATTGGGGGTCCTGGGCGGTTGGCGTTTATTGCTGGACATGGGTTTCACTATCTCCCGTTTCGAGGTCAGCAAATCACGGGCCCAGATGGTAGGCACTGGCCACAGGATCCGGATTGGGCAATCATCAAGCGCACAACTCCAACGGGTAAGGATCTTTATTTCTTGCCCACAGTTATCCGGGCATCCCGCATCAGCTTAGTTTGCGAACTTGATATACGCCTCTTTTGGCGCGAACGCCGTCAAGGAGGAATTTTTCGGTCCGATGAGAGCGGTCTGGACTTGGATAATCGATTGACCGCGCTGTTAGACGCCCTTACCGTTCCAAACGCGAATCAACTTCCAGACGATATAGATTCGCGCATGCTGCCTCAACCATGTCTCGTCCTGTTAGAGAACGACAACTTGATTGTTCAAGTGAAAATTCGGGCGACTCCGTTAGTTTCGGAACCTGCGCCGAGTGAAGGCGACGCGCACATCGAAGCGTATATCGACGTAGAAATTAGCGGAGGCGATTTGGGCGAGCCCTTGGAATAGCGATCTTCAGATATGTTCTCGCGCCGTTCAAGTCTTGCGGTTGGCCAATATAGCGGCAAGCTTTTGATTTGCTTTAGTCAGTTCCTCCCGCATGCGATCATGGCTTGCAATTAATTGCTCAATCAGATCATTCGCGGTGGGTTGCGAATCGCTTAGTTCTCCGACTTTTGTAAACAATTCCCCGAGCTTAATAGCTGTTTCTCTAAGCTGCTCTTTGTCAGCGTCCGATATGTCAGGCATGTTCTCCACCTCTCCGACTTGGCGGAAATAGGCCAGCATATCGAGATTCCATTGGAGTACGTCGGAGGCAATCTGAAGCAAGCGCGTCTGTTGTTCGTTCATTGTGGCAAACTGGTTCTTGCAACACAGGTACACCTGCGCTATTCTGAATTTCAGAGCGCACGAATACCCTTCGTGAAAATATCAGCGGCTAGTCTTTGGCGAGACTGGCCGCTTCTTTTTTGGCTGTGACCGCCTTCTCCAGTGCCTTATCAAATTTCTTTAGATCGAAGTGGCGCAGTTGTTCGCGTAGCTTTTCGTCGCTCTCGCGCTGCTTCTCGCTGATGGGCTTTTTCTTTTTCGATTTGGCCACGCTGAAACTTTAGCGCGGCGACTTCGATACGTCTACTTACTGCACGTCGTAATCATCAGACCGAACATATCCGCCTCGTGTCGGTTGTTGTAGCGGAACGAAAACTCATTCAGATACAGCGGCAGATAATCCTTGCTGACCTTGTGATATGTGCCGACTACGCCTCGTTTCAGCAACGACCAGAATGATTCGATATTGTTTGTGTGAACGTTCCCGCGCACGTATTCGCCGCGTCCATGCTGGACGGTTTGATGCGGCATTCCGCGCCGAACATAGTTGTACGCGGGGTTTTCATCGGTCGCGACCAGCGACACTTTATCGCTGACCACTTCGCGCATGAAGCCCGAAATGGTAGTCGCGTCCTGATTACCGATCACGCGAGCGACCACGCTGCCCTTGCGGGCGATGGCACCAATCACGCCGACTTTGCCGAATCCGATCGCCTCGCCAAGCTTTTGCTGGCCAGCGCGAGCGCGGACTTGAGCGCTCTTTTTGCCCCAATGGCGATTGGCGTCTTTACCGCCGATGTAGGTTTCGTCCGCCTCGACTTCGCCAGTCAGCGGGAACGCATCGCCCTGCATGGCGCAGCGCCAGCGGTGACAGATGTACCACGCGGTTCGCCAGTCGGTTCCTGAATCCTCGCCGAAGATCACGCGCCGGACTTGCAGTGAGCTAATTCCTTTCTTCGCAGTTAGCATCAGATAGCCGATCTTGAACCAGAGACGCAGCGACACTTTGGTGTCCTGAAAGATCGTCGCGGTAGTCACGCTGAATCGATAGCCCGCGCGCCCGCCACAATCCGTATTGCAGCAAGTCCAGCGGAACGCTGCCTTGAGTGCGTAAACCTTTTCCTTCCGATTGCAGCGAGGGCAGCGCACGCCATCAGGCCAACGCTTCTGCACGATGTACGCCTTGCACGCTTCGTCGGTCGGGAACTGTTGTTCGAATTGTTCAAGATTCAGCATCGGAGTTACGGCCTGACGAAATGCTTCAGAACATACACAATGATCAAGAAAGCAACGAAGTACACCAAAAAGAGGCCAATAAGCTTCGCGGTCCGGTTCATGCCGTGAAATCTAGCACTTCAAGGCGTGACTGTCAACTCCAACAAAATCGCCACTTGGTTGGTCTCGAAGCAAAACCATCGGACCAGTTGGCGGCGTGATGGTTTGCGCACTTTAGCGGCGTTTCAGGCGGCGTTATTTGCGCTTGGTGTGGGCGGAAGCGCCGGGGGCGCCTGTGCCGGGGCTGGGCTGGTCGCGGCCCATCGAGCGCAGTGCTCTGCGCGCGTTGAAATTACGCGGCTCGAGTCGCAGCACGCCGTCATACGCTGCGATCGCCGGCACGCTGCGCCCCAGCCGCGCCGCGTACTTCCCGATCGCGAGCAGGACCTCGACGCTGTCGCCGCCGAGCTCACGCGCGCGTTGCAGGGCGCTCAGCGCCTCAAGCAGGCTGCCCCGCTCGCTCAGAGCAAACCCCAAGCCGGCGAGCGCCTCCGCGTTGAGCGGATCCATCTAGAGCGCCTCGCGATACATCGACGCCGCATTGCGCCGCACGCCCTTCGCTTCGAGATCGCGTGCCGTGGCGACTAACTGCCCGGCTTCTTCGCGCCAACCGCGCGATTCCACTTCGACTTCGATCTGATCGCGCGACACCTGCGCCTTGATGATCTTTACTTTGGCGCCGAGGTAGTCGCGCAGCCGCTTGACGATCTCGTCGTCTCTGCCTTCGGGGGGTTCGAGAAACACGACGCCGAGCGGACCGCCGATATGGTCCTCGCGACGGATCACCAGCGAGCGCCGTTCGCGGAGTTTGGGGCCCGCCCGCGTACCTTCAGACACGTTCGTCGGGGTCGAACAGTTTGCGATATTCGTCGAGCGCGAAACGATCCGTCATCCCGGCAATGTAGTCGGCGACGATTCGCGGGACTGCCTCGCCGTCACGCTGCCCCCGGCTCAGGACATGCTCCGGCATCTGGCGCGGGTCGGTCATGTACGCCTCGAACAGGCCTGCGAGCACCCTGCCCGCTTTGCCGGTCATCCGGCTCACGCGATAATGACGATAAAGGCGGTCGCGCATGATCTGCTTGAGCGCCTCGACCTGCGCGCCCATCGGGGGACTGAAGCCGACCAGCGCCCTGCCCGCCCGCCGCACGTCGTTAAGGCTCCCGATTTTCGAGCGCTGCAACTCCTCGTCGATTTGCTTCATCAGATCGGTCGACATCGCGTCGATCATCCGGATCACGGTCTGGTAGCGCGTGACTCGCGCGTCGGCGGTGGGATTCGCCGTGAGCGCCGCGCTGGCCGCGTCGCGATAAAGCGATGACGGGTTCAAATCCTCGACCGAGAGCATCGCGGCCGTCAGCCCATCGTCGACGTCGTGCGCGAGGTAGGCGATTTCATCGGCGAGGTCGACGGTCTGCGCCTCGAGACACGGAAACGTCGAGACGTCGAACTCCTGTGCGGCGGGACGCGCGCGGAAATTCGAGTGCTTGATGATTCCCTCGCGGACTTCGAAGCTCAGGTTGAGACCACGAAAACCCGGATAGCGGATTTCGATCCAATCCACCGTGCGGAGGCTCTGCGCGTTGTGGTCGAAGCCCCCGTAGGGTTCCATCAGCTTGTTCAGAACCTGCTCGCCGGCGTGTCCGAAGGGAGTGTGGCCAAGGTCGTGCGCGAGCGCGACGGCCTCCGCCAGCTCTTCGTTGAGCCCGAGGGCGCGCGCGACGGTGCGGGTTATCTGCGCTGCCTCCAGCGTGTGGGTGAGCCGGGTGCGATAATAATCGCCCTCGTGATTCACGAACACCTGGGTCTTGTATTCGAGGCGGCGGAAAGCGGCGGAATGAATGATGCGGTCGCGATCGCGCTGGAAGACCGTGCGGATAGGATGCTCCGGCTCGGGGAAGCGGCGGCCGCGGCTCGCCCGCGACAGCATCGCATAGGGCGCGAGCGTCTGCGCCTCGATCTCCTCCAGCTCCGGCCTCGTTCGCAACATCAGTCCAATCGCCCTCCTTGCGAGACGCGGGTCATCGCGATGCTACCACGGCGGCGTGGAGGCTCGAAGCGCGCCTGCAGTGAACGTTCAACAGACGCGCAACAGCGGCCGGGGGTGCTTCTTCACAACTGATGCGTCTCCTATAATCGGGCGCGGGGTTGTGGAAGTGGGTCAGGCTGGTGGGCAGATTGGCGGACACGCGGGCGGAGTAAATCTCCGCTCGCTGGTGCGGCGCGCCGCGATCGCGGCCGTTACTGGGTTCCTGTTCTCCGCGTGCGCAACGTATCGCGCACCCGCGCCGGCCCCCTCCGAGCGCCCTGCCCCGCCGCCGATCGCCACTCCTGGCACGGGCTCAATCCTCGGAATCGCGTCATGGTACGGGCCGGGCTTCAACGGCCGTCCCACTGCCAGTGGCAAGATTTACGATCAAGAGGACCTGACCGCGGCGTCGGAGTTGTTTGTGCTGGGGACCCGCGTGATGGTCACCAATCTGGATACCAACCGTTCGGTAGAGGTGACGATCAACGACCGCGGGCCGTATGCGAAAGGCCGCAAGATCGATCTGTCGCACAAGGCGGCGCTGGTGCTCGGCATGATCGGCCCGGGCACGGCGCGCGTCCGGATGGATGTGCTGAGCGCGCCGCCGGGCTCGCGGCCCGCGGGCAGTCCGATGCGCTACTACGTTCAGATCGGGTCGTTTTCGCGCTCCGGCAACGCGGATCAGCTTCGCACCCGCCTCGCCAGCTACTATCCCGACGTTCGCGTGGAGCGGCTTGAAGCTGGTCAACGCCGATACTACCGTGTGCGGATGGGTGCGTTTACCACGCGTGCCGCGGCGCAGGAGCGCGCCACTTCGAGCGCTCGCTTCGGGCTTCCAATTGTGATCGTGAGTGAATGAAAGACCGGGCGGCCGCATCACCGGGGGCGGCGTGGCGGCGCCTCTGGCCGCTGGCCGCGAGCGTTTTTCTGTTGTCGGCTTGCGCGTACGAGCTGCTGAGCGGCAGCCAGGTCAATCAGCAGAACGCCGCGAAGATCGAAGCCGGCATCCAGCGACTGCGCCAATTGAGCTTCAAGAGAAAGGTCCCGCTCGTGGTCAAGACTCCTGCCGAGGTCGAGAAGCTGCTGATCGCGGACATGGCGCGCGACACTACCGACACAGAGTTCCAGGTCGATGGTGCTGCCGGCGCGCTGCTCGGACTCTACCCGGTCGGAATCGATCTCAAGGCTGCGACGCTCAAGCTGCTAAGGAGCCAGGTCGCGGGCTTCTATGATCCGCATCAGAAGCAGATGGTGCTGGTCGAAGGCGGATCGAATCCGGGATTCTGGAACGGCGCGACCGAGTTCCTGGTCCAGCGCGACGTGGTCGGCGAGATGCTGCTCGCGCACGAACTGACGCACGCGCTTCAGGATCAGAACTTCGCTCTCGAGCAGAGCCTCGACAAAGTCAAGGACGACGACGACAAAGCGCTCGCGCTCAAGTGCGTGGCCGAGGGCGACGCGACGCTGGCGGGCTTCGCGTATGCGATGGGCTCGATGAGCGACGCCACGGCCGACACGCTAACCGATCATCTGCGGGACCTGCCGCAGGAGTTCGCTGCGGAATCCGGAGACACGCCAGAAGGACTCAGCGCGCCGCTGCTGTTTCAGTACTCCGACGGCGTGCGCTTCGTCGCCGAGGCGTACCGGCGCGGCGGATGGGCCGCGGTCGACGCGCTGTATCGCAACCCGCCGCAATCCAGTCATCAGATCATCCATCCTGCACTCTACTTCGATCGCCCTACCCCGCCGCTCAAAATTTCGATCGACGGCTATCAGACCGTCATGTCGCGATGGACCAAAGCGGACGATGATACCTATGGCGAGCTGCTGCTGCGCACGATTCTCGAGCGTAACCTCGGCGACGAATCGTACGACGTCGACCTGGCGCGGCTATGGTCGGGCGACCACATGGTCATCCTGCAGGAAGGCCGCGGGCTCACCGTCATCTGGATGCTGGCGTTCGAGGACCAGCCGACCGCGAGCCATTTCGCGGCGGTCTACGCGACTCTCCTCGACCGTCTGCTGGACGGCGTAACCGAACATCGCATCGACTATCGCGGCAAGGCCGTGCTGGTGCTGATCGGTGAGGGCGCACAATATTTCAATTCGCTGGCGCCTGCTATTTGGAACGCGAGCCGAATCGATTCTCATCGGGCGGGCGGCGTCCTCGAATCCGCCGATGCGCAGTCACCATAGAATTGGGCGCACTGCCTCATAGGAAATACCGGGGACTTATGAAAGGGGAATCCGCGCTAAGGTTCTGCGCGTCGGCGATCGGCGCGCTGATACTCCTCGCGAGCTTTGCGATCGCGAGTGCACAGACCACGGTCCTCAGCTCTGACGACACCGCGCGCGTGCGCGATCGCGTGCAAGCGATGCGTGGACTCAAGTTCACCAGCAAGGTCCCAATCTCGTACCTCTCCGTCGACCAGGTAGAGACGAGATTCAAGGCCGAATTCGCTCACCAGCTCAGCGAGCGAGAGCTCGAGACCTCGGTGGAAGAGAACAAGATGATTGGTCTCTACCCCGCCGATTTTAAAATCGACAAGGACAGGATGGCGATGACCGCGCTGGAGCTGGCGGGCTTTTACGACCCGCGCCGCAAGGACCTGGTCATCGTCGATCGCCCACTCTCGGTCGTGGTGCCCGAGCGGCTGCGCAACGCGGTCGAGATGTACGAGAAATTGGAGACCGCCGGCGTGCTCGCGCACGAGTTCACTCATGCTCTGCAGGATCAGAACTACCAGATCGGAACGACCCAGCAGCACAACAAAGGCAACGACGATCGCGAGCTGGCGTTCAAGGCGGTAGTCGAGGGTGACGCGACTCTGTCCGGCTTCGGCGTGGTGTTTGGACGTCTGGACGAAGCCTCGATGGATTACCTACTTTCCCATCTTCAGGAGGTCGCGCCAGTATTCATGGCGCGCACTGAGGGAATGCCGCACGCTATGACCGAGCTGATGCTCTTTCAGTACTTCGACGGCGCCTGCTTTGTCGCCGATGCATTTCATCGCAAGGGATGGCCTGGGGTGAACGCGCTGTTCACCAAACCACCACAATCAACTCAGCAGATTCTGCATCCCGAGCTCTACTTCGATACGTCCACTCCGCCGAAAATCGTGAAGCTCGCAGGCTACGCGCGGACCCTCCACGACTGGACCAAAGAGGACGAGGACACTTACGGCGAGTTGATCATCAAAATTATGCTGGAGCGCACCATGGGTGAGTCGACGCCTTATGTGCAGGCCGCTCGCAAATGGAGCGGCGATCGAATCGTCGCGCTGGCCAGGGGCAACTCGGTGACCGTGCTCTGGATGATCGCGTTTCGCGACCAGAACTCCGCCGATACATTCAGTCGCCTCTATTCCGGCATCCTCGACAAAGTGCTGCCCGGCTCGACGGCACGCCGGGTCGAGCAGCGCTCGAACGTGGTGTTCGCGATGATTGGCGATGGCGCGATTCGCTCGCAGGAGTTTCTTCCCGAAGTGTGGAAGCAGAGCACCGTCGGTGGCGCGCCGATCCCGGCGACATTGCAGCCGTAGATCGCGAACCCCGCTACCGGCGTTTGGCATCGACAGCCGCGGAGCCGGCTAGTTTCGCGCGAGCCTTCTCCAGCAACTCGCGCTCGTTTTTGTAGCTCGCACGGCGAATCGCGTCATCGATCGGTAGCCAGACGACTTCAGCCGTCTCGGCGTCATGGGCAGACACGTCGCCGCCCGCATGCTCCATCAGGAAGTAATGCACCCGCTTGTAGATTCGCACCAGCGGTCCGCCGTCGGGCTCGCGCCAGGAGAAAACGTAAGAGAGGACGCCGAGCGGTTCGGCGCTCGCGACCTCGAGGCCGGTCTCCTCTCGAACCTCGCGCATCGCAGCGTCCATCACTTGTTCGTCTTTCTCGAGATGTCCCTTCGGCAGCGTCCAGCGGTCCTCGGAACCGGCGGGCCTGATCAGCACAACTTGAAGTTTTCCTTCAAGATCGCGCCGCCAGATGATTCCGCCGGCGGAGACTTCACGGCGCCGCTCGATGTCGACGGACGAGCCTTCGTGCTTTTCGGGCGAACGGCTTTTACGCGACGTCACCAAGACTGAACCCCAGCGAAAGCATTCGTCTGAGCGCGATGCGCGCGCCCGCCGAGGCCGGACTGTCGAGTCCGGGATCGCGCTGCAGCCATCGCTCTGCCATCGCGCGCGCTCGCTCGACCGTCTGATGGTCGCGCACGAAGTGCACAAACCTGAGCGGCAGCGCACCAGTCTGGCGAGCGCCCAGCAGGTCGCCAGGTCCGCGCAGACGTAGATCCATTTCCGCGACCGCCGCGCCGCTCGTGCTCGCGGCCATGATGTCCAGCCGCTCGAGCGCCTGCGCGTCCGCGCCGCGCGACGCGACCAGACAGCATCGCGATGCCCACTCGCCGCGCCCTACCCGGCCACGCAGTTGATGTAGTTGCGCGAGGCCGTAACGCTCCGCCGCGATGACCACCATCACCGTCGCCTCGGGCACGTCGATTCCAACTTCGACGACGGTGGTCGAAACCAGCGCATCGATCGCGCCATCGCGAAACTCGCGCATCACGCGATCCTTCTCGGCCGAGCGCATGCGGCCGTGCAGCAGTCCGACCTTGAAGCCCTTGAGAGCACCTGCGCTGAGCCGTTCCGCCATCGCGATCACCGAGCGCAGGTCTTCCTCGTCCTCGGTCTCATCGCTCTCAATCAGCGGCAGGATATAATACGCGCGGCGCCCGGCGGCGAGTTCCTGGCGGACCACTTCGTGAACGCACTCGAGGTCGTCTTCCGAAACAATTTCCGTCGCGATCGGTGTTCTGCCCGGCGGCATCTCGTCGAGAAAGGAAACGTCGAGATTCGCGAACAGGCTCATCGCGAGGCTCCGCGGAATCGGCGTCGCCGTCATCATCAGAACGTTCGCCTGCGGACCGAGCGCCTTGAGGCGCGCGCGGTCGAAGACGCCGAAGCGATGTTGCTCGTCGATGATTCCGAGTCCGAGGCTCCGCACTCGCACCGCTTCCTGGATCAGTGCCTGGGTGCCGAAGACCATCCCGATCGCGCCCAACGCAAGTCCGCGCAGCAATTGCGCGCGCGGCGGTCCTGTCACTTTTCCAGTGAGCAGCGCGCTCGGAATCCCGAGGCGGCCGCACAGTCGCGTGAAGCTTCGCTGATGCTGCTCGGCGAGGAGTTCCGTTGGTGCCATCATCACGGCCTGATGTCCGCACTCGATCGCGCGAATCGCCGCCCAGAATGCAACGATTGTCTTGCCGCTGCCGACGTCGCCCATCAGCATCCGATTCATCTGGCTGTGCCCGGCGAGATCGGTGCCTACTTCGTCGATCGCGCGGAGCTGAGCGCCGGTGAGCTTGAACGGCGCGTCCATAAGCAGACGTTCGGTGAGCTTGCCGGCGCCGCCAAGCGCGATTCCAGCCCGCCGCGCCGCCCGCTTGCGCTCGATCGCCAGCGCCAGCTCGAACGCGAACAGCTCGTCGAACGCGAGCGCTCGATGCGCCGACGACGTCGCCGACTTGAGCGCGTCGAGATCGGCGTTGGCAGGCGGATTGTGCAGATACGAGAGCGCGTCGTGAATCGGCAGCACGTCCGGGCCGCGATCATCTTTAGTCAGATCACTTTGAATCGGAGCGCGTCCGCTAAGATCGGGTTGGCGCAAATCGTCGGGCAGCGCGCCGTGAATTGCGGGGCCAAGTTGCTCAAGAGCGAGGGCGACCAGGTTGACAAACAAGCGCTGGCCGACGATCGCCGGCAGCCGGTAGACGGGACGAATCGGCCGCGGGTCGCCCGCCGCTAGCGCGTGGATCTCAGGATGCACGATCTCGAGGCCGCCGCCGGGCGCTAGCGACACGCGGCCGCATGCGAGGACGCGCTCGCCGCCGGGGATATAGCCGCGCATATACGACGGTAAGTTGAACCAGACGAGTCGGATTCGCTTTTGTTTCGCCGACAGCCATCCGGTCGCGAGCCGACGCCATCGCGCGCCCGGCATCGGTCGCTCGGTGATCGCCGACAAGTCGCCCTCGACGACGACGCTCATCCCGGGTTTCAGCGCCGGCATCGCGGTCCGGATGCGCCAGTCCTGGTAGCGCGCGGGAAGGTGGAAAACGAGGTCGGCCGCGGTTTCGATGCCGCGCTCCGCGAGCGCTGCCGCGCGCTTCGGTCCGATTCCAGTCATCGTGGCGACGGCCGTGTCGGCGCGCAGCGCCGCGAGCATTGAAGATGAAGGTGACGCGACCCTGGTCATCGGTCGAGCTGCTCAGCGGCACACGCGGCTAGCCGCGATGGTAGTCCTGCAGCGCGCGCACCTCGAGCGGTCCGCTCTTGAGTGCGAGGATTCCCTCGACCGCGGCCTGCGCCCCCGCCATCGTCGTAGAGTACGGGAGCCGCTGCTCGAGCGCGGTGCGGCGAATCGAGTACGAGTCCGCCGTCCCGGTTGCGTCCGGCGTGTTTATCACCATCGCGATCGTCCCCTCCTTCATCGCGTCGACGATATGCGGGCTGCCTTCGAGCACCTTGTTCACGGTCGCGCAGCGGATGCCGAGCCGCTCGATGTGGCGCGCGGTGCCGCGCGTCGCGATCAGCTCGAACCCCATCTCCACCAGTCCGCGCGCGATCGGCTCGAGCTGCGGCTTGTCCTCGTCGCGCACACTGATAAACACGCATCCCGCGTTCGGCAGGTCGGATGACGCGGCGAGTTCCGCCTTCGCGAAAGCCATCGCGAAGGTCGTGTCGATTCCCATCACTTCACCGGTCGACTTCATCTCCGGGCCGAGAATCGTATCGACTCCCGGGAAGCGCACGAACGGGAAGACCGATTCCTTGACCGCCACATGCGCGGGAATTTTTTCGGTGGTGAATCCCAACTCACCAAGTTTCGATCCCGCCATCACCAGCGCCGCCAGTTTCGCCAGCGCGACACCTATCGCCTTGCTGACGAAAGGGATGGTGCGCGACGCGCGCGGATTTACTTCCAGGATGAAGACTTCGCCGCCGAAGATTGCGAACTGGACGTTGATCAGCCCCACTACTTTGAGTTCGCGCGCGAGCATTTTGGTTTGCGCCGACAATTCCCGTTGCATCGCGGCGCTGAGGCTCCGCGGCGGCAGCGCGCACGCACTGTCGCCGGAATGGATTCCGGCGTGCTCGACGTGCTCCATGATACCGCCGATGACCACCGTTTCGCCGTCAGAGATCGCGTCGACATCGACCTCGATAGCGCCCTGCAGGTAGCGATCGATCAGCAGCGGATGCCGCTCCGAGGCTTGCAGAGCCAACGAAACGTAACGGCGCAGCCCCTGCTCGTCGAGGATAACCTCCATCGCACGTCCCCCGAGGACATACGACGGCCTGATCAGCACCGGGTAGCCGACCTCGGCAGCGCCCGCGATCGCCTGATCCATTCCGCGCGCGAGCACACCTCGGGGCTGTTTGAGGCCGAGCTTCTCGACCAGTACGTTGAAGCGCTCGCGATCTTCGGCGCGATCGATCGCATCGGGACTGGTGCCGAGAATCGGGACGCCGGCCTTCTCGAGCGGCAGCGCGAGCTTGAGCGGAGTCTGCCCTCCGAACTGCACAATCACGCCGAACGGTTTTTCGCGCTCGACGATCGCGAGCACGTCTTCGAAGGTGAGCGGTTCGAAGTACAGGCGGTCGGAAATATCGTAGTCGGTCGAGACCGTCTCGGGATTGCAATTCACCATGATGGTTTCGAAGCCCGCCTGCTTGAGCGCCATGCTCGCGTGCACGCAGCAGTAGTCAAACTCGATTCCCTGTCCGATCCGGTTCGGCCCTCCGCCGAGAATCATGATTTTGCGGCGATTGGTCGGCGCGGCTTCGTCCTCGCCCTCGTACGTCGAGTAGAGGTAAGGGGTGAAGGCCTCGAATTCAGCGCCGCAAGTGTCGACAGATTTGTAGACCGGCTTCACGCCCGCGGCTATCCGCGCTTGGCCGACGCCGGCTTCGTCTTCGTCGCGCCCGCGCAGGTCGGCGATGCGGCGATCGGAAAAACCCATCGGCTTGAACTCGCGAAAAAAATCCGCCGATAGAGGCTCTCTGGCGACGCGCGTCTCGACGCGCACCAGGTCCGCGATCGCGTCGATGAACCATGGATCGATCTTGCTGAGATTGTAGAGTTCTCCGGGTTCGAGGCCGAGCCGCAGCGCGTCGGCGAGATGATACAGCCGATGACTGCTCGGAGTCGCGACCTGGGCGCGAATCTCGGCAATCGCTTCAGCGCGGTTCGCTTCCGTCAGCCGGCTCTCGAGCCCGTAGGAGCCGATTTCCAGCGAGCGCAGCGCCTTTTGCAGCGACTCCTTGAAAGTGCGCCCAATCGCCATCACCTCGCCCACCGATTTCATCTGCGGGCCGAGCTCGTCCTGCGCGCCGCGGAATTTCTCGAAGGTGAAGCGCGGAATCTTGGTCACCACGTAGTCGATAGTCGGCTCGAAGCAGGCCGGCGTCATTTTGGTGATGTCGTTGGGAATTTCGTCGAGGCGATAGCCGACCGCAAGCCGCGCCGCGATTTTCGCGATCGGAAATCCGGTCGCCTTGGAGGCCAGCGCTGAGCTGCGCGACACGCGCGGGTTCATCTCGATAACGACCATCCGGCCGGTGGTGGGCTCGACCGCGAACTGGATATTCGAGCCGCCGGTATCGACGCCGATTTCGCGGATGATGCGTTGCGCGGCGTCGCGCATCAACTGGTATTCCTTGTCGGTCAGCGTCTGCGCCGGCGCCACCGTGATCGAATCGCCGGTATGCACGCCCATAGGGTCGAGGTTTTCGATCGAGCAGATGATGACGACGTTGTCGGCGGTGTCGCGCATCACCTCGAGCTCGAATTCTTTCCATCCTTCGACCGACTGCTCGATCAACACTTCGTGATTGGGCGACATCTCGAGCCCCCACGCCATTTTGGCGCGGAAGTCGTCGGCGGTGCGCGCGATCGAGCCGCCGGTGCCGCCGAGCGTGCGCGAGGGGCGAATGATCACCGGCAAGCCGAGCTTCTGGCGCGCGCGTTCCGCGTCGGCGAGCGAATGCGCGATTTCCGAGCGCGGCACTTCGAGGCCGATCGCGAGCATCGCCTGTTTGAACAGGTCGCGATCCTCGGCCTTTTTAATCGCCGGGAGCTTCGCGCCGATAAGCTCGCATCCGTAGCGCTCGAGCGCGCCCGATTCGGCGAGCTCGAGCGCGAGGTTGAGGGCGGTCTGGCCGCCGACCGTCGGCAGCATCGCATCCGGGCGCTCGCGGGCGATTATCTTCTCGACCACCGCCGCGGTCATCGGTTCGATGTAAGTACGGTCGGCGAGTTCCGGGTCGGTCATGATGGTCGCCGGATTCGAGTTGACCAGGATGATCTTGAGCCCCTCTTCGCGCAGCGCTTTGATCGCCTGGGTGCCCGAGTAGTCGAACTCGCATGCCTGCCCGATGACGATCGGTCCGGAGCCAACGACCAGCACCGATTTCAGATCCTTGCGCAGCGGCACTTCAGTGTTCCTCTTCGGCAGCAATCCGATCGAGCGAATCGGCGCCGTGGCGCGGAAACGCCGCGACCAGCCGCTTGAAGCGCGCGAACAGGTAACCAGCGTCGTGCGGTCCGGGCGAGGCCTCGGGATGATATTGCACGGAGAAGAATGGCACCCCGACGCCGCGCAGGCCTTCGACCGTCTTATCGTTCAAATTCAAATGCGAGAGCTTGGCGCGTCCCTGGAGCGATTCCGAATCGACCGCGAAGCCGTGATTCTGGGAAGTGATTTCGACGCGCCGCGTGCGCAGATCCATCACCGGATGGTTCGCGCCATGATGGCCGAAATCGAGCTTGTAGGTCGTCCCGCCGAGCGCCAAGCCCAAAATCTGATGACCGAGACAGATACCGAAGATCGGTTTCTTGCCGAGCACACCGGCGACTGCCGCGGTCGCGTAGGGAAGCGCCGCGGGATCGCCGGGACCGTTGGAAAGAAAAACGCCGTCAGGATTGAGCGCGAGAATGTCCTCGGCGCTGGCGGTCGCAGGCAGGACACGGACGCGGAAGCCGGTCGCGACGAGGCGGCGCAAGATATTGAGCTTGATTCCGTAGTCGAGCGCGACGACCAGCGGTGCGTCACGGCGTTGATCGGCGCCCGCACGCCGATAGCCGCGTCCCAGCTCCCAATCGCCCAGGTCCCAGTCGTACGGCGCCGCGCAACTCACTTCCCGCACCAGGTCGCGGCCGATGAGGCCCGGTGACGCCTTCGCCTTCGTGCGCAGCGAGTCAGGGTCGAGGTCGGCGCTGGAAATAACCGCCTCCTGCGCGCCGTGGGTGCGGATGTGGCGGACCAGCGCGCGCGTGTCGATTCCCTCGATTCCGACCACGCCGGCCTCGGCAAGGTATTCGCCCAACGCCATCTCGGAGCGCCAGTTGGAAGGCCGCGCCCAGTACTCGCGGACGATGAAACCCTCGACGTAGACGCGGCGCGACTCGGCGTCTTCGCGATTGATCCCGACGTTGCCGATTTCCGGGTAGGTCATGCACACGAGCTGGCCTTTGTACGACGGGTCGGTGAGGACTTCCTGGTATCCGGTCATCGCGGTATTGAACACGACTTCGCCGACCGCCTCGCCGACCGCGCCGAACGAGCGGCCGCGAAAAATTCGTCCGTCAGCCAACGCCAGGATTGCTTCGCGTGCGCCGCTCACGACTGTCCTGATTTTTTCAGATCCGTTTTGCGACCGTCGTAGACGATCTCGCCCGCGACGATGGTTATGATCGCCCTGCCCTTCAGCCGTCGCCCCGTGAACGGAGTGTTACGGCTCCGGGAAAGAAAGCGCTCGGGTTCGACCGTCCAGTTCAAATCCGGATCCACGATGGTAACGTCCGCGGGCGCTCCTGTGGCCAACGTGCCGGCCTCGATACGCAGCAGCGCCGCGGAATTGAGCGACATCATCTCGACCAACCGCGCCGGAGCGAGCAATCCTTGATCCACCAGGCCGAGCGCGAGACCGAGCGCAGTCTCGAGACCGACGATTCCGTTGGCCGCGTGCGCAAATTGCTCAGCAAGCTCAGGGGACAAGTGCCGGGCGTCGTTATCCGGGCCGAAGCACGGCGCGAGAACATCCATCCGCTTGGAGGCGGGGTCGTGCGGAGCATGATCGGTCGCGATCATGTCGATAGTCCCATCCGCGATCGCGGCGCAGATGGCCCCCACGTCTTCGCGAGATCGGAGCGGAGGATTCATCTTCGCGGACGGTCCCCAGCGCAGCGCCGCGGTGTCGTCCAGCGTGAAATGATGCGGAGTGACCTCGCAAGTGACCCTGGCGCCGTTGCGCCGCGCCGCGCGGACCAGTTCGATCGACTCGGCGGTCGAGACGTGGGCAACGTGAACCGCGGCGCCCGCGCCAATTGCGAGCGCAAGGTCGCGGCGCACGCGGCGCGACTCGGCCGAATCGGGATAGCCGGTGACGCCGAGCCGCTTGGATACTTCGCCCGCGTTGAGCGCGCCGTCGCGCGAGAGGGCGCGATCCTCTTCGTGCAGCGAAATCGCGTAGCCGAGCCGCGCGGCCGCGTCGAACGCTCGCGACAGAACCATCTGGTCGTCAATCGGAACACCGTCGTCCGAAAAGAGCCGCGCGCCCGCCTCGGCCATCGCTGCGAAATCGATCAGTTCGACGCCGCCGAGTCCGCGCGTGACGGCCGACACCGGCACCAGCCGGCTCGAGTGCGCCTCTTTGGCGCGAGCGAGCATGTAGCGCGTGACTTCGACGCTGTCGTTGACCGGCTTGGTATTCGCCATCGCCGCGACGGTAGTAAATCCGCCGGCCGCCGCCGCGCGAAGTCCGCTCGCGATGGTTTCCTTTTCCGGAAAGCCCGGGTCGCGCAGATGAACGTGCGGATCGACGAGGCCGGGCATCACCCACCATCCGCTCGCATCGATTTCCGGCACGCCCTCGGGAGCCGTGAGGGTTCCGGCCGCTTCGACCGCTTCAATCTCGCCCGCCATCACCAGCACGTCGAAAGGACCGTCGACGCCGCTTGCGGGATCGATCACTCGGCCGGCCCGGATGAGAAGCGAATTCGAGGGCGGATTCAATTCGCGCTCTCCGGCTCCTTGAGCGCCTCAACCATCGAGTAAATCGTCACCTTGTCGCTGAGCCTGTGCTTGCCGTTGGCTTCAGGAGCTCCGAGGCGGACCTGCACGCGTTCGGTGCGCGAGGTCGGAATATTTTTGCCGACGTAGTTGGGGCGAATCGGAAGTACGCGATGCCCGCGATCGATCAGCACCGCGAGCTTCACCGCCGCCGGCCGTCCATGCTGCCACAACGTCGCCATCGCGCGTTGCACGGTCCATCCGCTGTTGATCACGTCATCGACCAGGATGATGGTGCGGCCTTCGGCGTTGAACTCCTCGGCGCCGTCGAGCGGCCGCACGGCGTCGGCGGGGCTGAACACGTCGACGGCGGCGCATGCCGGCCGGATTGCGGTGCGGGTTTCGATCAGGTCGCGCAGGCGCATCGCGAGCATCGCACCGCGGCTCACCACGCCGACCACCGCGACTCCGCTGAGATCGGGAAGGTCGGAAATAATCTGGCCGGCGAGCGAGTCGACCGCGCGCGCGATCTCCCCCGCGTTCATGATCTCGCGCTGCGGGCCGCGCTTGTAGGGCTCGTAACCGCCCTCCTCCGCCTGCTTCACGCTCTCGAACACGGCCAGCGAGCCCTCGTCGATCCAGTTGCGGACATAGCCGTAGAGAGTTTCGTCGTAGCGATAGTAGCGATGCGAGCGCGCGTGTCCGACGAATTCGATTCGGAGCTCGCGCTCACAGAAGTCGCATCGGAGCGGCAGTATGGTGCGGTCGACGCTGCGCGCGAGCATGAAGCGCGGCGCCAGGTGCGCGCCCTCGAAGCGGGTGATGCAATTCGGATTGGCGCATCGCGGCGGAGTCGGCTCGGCTTTGAATCTGATCGGCTCTTCAGCACGAGGGGCGCGGATGCGCGGCGCGGCGGTGTTTTCCATCATCCACGCGATCAACGCCATCCGCACCGGCACGCCGGCGGCCGCCTGCTCGAAGTAAACCGCGCGGGGGTCCGCGTCGAGTTCGTAGGCGAGCTCGCTAGTGCGCGGCAAGGGATGCATCACGACCGCTTCGTGAGTGCGGCTGGTCTTGAGCGCGCGCGCGTCGAAACGAACGTAGCTTTCCGGCGCGGCATCCTTGCTGGACATCCGCTCCTTCTGCAGGCGGGTCACGTAAAAAGCGTCGAGGGCAACCGGCGGCTCGGCGACCGGAATCGGAACGTCGCCGGTGAACAGCGCCATCTGATGCGGCGCGTTGGGCGTCAGGTAGAGCGCATCGAGGCCGCCGGCCAGCGACTTGAGCTCGCCCATCGTGACGGTCGAGAAACTGTAATTGCGCTCCGCGGCGAGCCGTTCGAGGACATAGCCGGGCACGTCCATCCCGCCGGTGGGGACCGCGAGGATATTCGCGCCGAAGCGCGCGAGCGCATAAATCAAGGAATGAACGGTGCGTCCGAATTTGAGATCGCCGCACAGAGCGACCGTCAGACCCTTCAGTTGGCCCTTTTTCTTGCGCAAGATGTACAGGTCGCAAAGCGTCTGCGTCGGATGCTCGCGGCTGCCGTCGCCCGCGTTGATGATCGCGCACGGAGAGTAGTCAGCCGCGACGCGCGCGGCGCCGTCGCGCGGATGCCGAATAACGATCAGGTCGGCGTATCCGCTGACCACCCGCACCGTGTCGGCGAGGCTCTCGCCCTTGGCCGCCGAACTCGCCTGCATGTCGGCGGAGCTGATCACCGCGCCGCCGAGGCGATGCATCGCGCTCTCGAAACTGAGGCGGGTGCGCGTCGACGGTTCGTAGAAAAGGGTCGCCATCACCAGGCCGCTCGCCACGTTGAGCGGTTCGCCGCGCTCGAGGTTCTGCGCGAAGCCGTCGGCGAGCGAAAAAATCCGCTCCAGTTCGGGAATCGCGAGATCCTCGATCGAGACCAGGTCAATTTTCGCCAGCCGCGGCATTACGATTTGCCGTCTCCGATCACGACCGCGTCGACGCCGTCCACCTCGGCAAGGCGGACGTAGACGCGCTGGCCCTTGGGCGCATGGACGTTCTTGCCCACGTAATCGGCGCGAATCGGAATCTCGCGCTCGCCGCGATCGACCAGCACCGCGAGCTGAATCGACTCGGCACGGCCGAGATCGGAGAGCGCATCGAGGGCGGCGCGGACCGTGCGCCCGGTGTAGAGCACGTCGTCGACCAGCACCACGCGTTTACCGTCGAGTGGAAAGCGGATGTCGCGCGCCAACAGCCGCGGGTCGCCGGGGGCACCCTTGCCGTCGTCGCGGTACGAGGAAATATCGAGGGTGCCGACGGGGACCTGGCCGTCGCCGTTGCGGCTGAACTCGGCGGCGAGCCGCTCCGCGAGGTTGGCGCCGCGGCGCACGATCCCGACCAGGACGAGATTGGCGGTGCCGCCGTTGCGCTCCGCGATCTCGTGCGCGATGCGCTTGACCGAGCGCGACACGGCGGCCGCGTCGAGCGCGACCTCTGGTTTCGTAGCCGAAGTCTTGCCGGCGTCGGTCACCAGGTCACCGCAGCGCGCCAAAAAAAATCCCGGCCGCGGATGCAGCCGGGTATCGTGATATACACTTCCATCGTCGTCCCTTCCCGCCCTCTCAGGAGCGAGTTAAAGGTCTACTACTTTTGTACCGGCGCCTGGCGCGCGGGTCAAGGCGCGCGCCGCTTTCGCGTCCACAGGTCGCGAACAATGCGGCGGATGAAGCGCGCGCGCGAACCTGCTTTCAGCCGCGGCCTTTGCGTTCGACCTTGCGCAGGCGCTGATCCTGGTCGCGTGTCTGCACCGTGATTCGATCGTCGAAGCGATCGAACTTCCGCGCGAGGTTGGCGAGCGACTTGCTGGTCTGCTTGAGCTCGACGCCGAGCCGCTTGGCAGCGAGCTCCGCGGAGGAGGCGATCTCGCGCTTGAGGGTCTTGGTGGTCTCCGACATTTCGCGGCTCAGCTCCTCGCGCGCGTCGGTGAGCCCGCGGGTTATCACCTCGCGCGTCCCGGTCCCGTCGCTGGAAGCGCGTTCGGCCGCCACGGCGGCGAACTGGTCGCGTAACTCGACGCGGGTTTTGCCGATCGCCTCGCCGAGGCGGATCATCTCGGCACTCAGATCGGAGCGGAGCACGGTGATGCCCTTGCGGTTCTCGGCGATTTGCTCGGAGAGAAAGCGAATTTGGCCGCCGACCTCGGCGAACTGTCCGAAGATTTCGTCGCGCAATGCGTCGAGGCGCCCGCCGAAACCGGAGACCGCTTCGATCACGAGGTCGAAGCGCGCGCCGAGTTCCTCGAGGATCGCGCCAATCTTTGTCACCGCTTCGTCAGCCACGTTCCACCCCCCCCGCGTCAGTGCACGACTTCTCCGAACCTGCCCCATCTGATCGGTAGAAAGCCCAGGCCGTCGCTGTCCCACGACCAATAGATCATCATCGCGCGCCCCTCGACGTCATTGAGATCGACGAAGCCCCAGAAGCGGCTGTCGTAGCTGCGATCGCGATTGTCGCCCATCATGAAGAGCTTGCCGGCGGGAACCGTCACCGGACCAAAGTTGTCGCGCGGCGAAACCGCGGAGCGCTCATTCGCCGACATTTCGAAGTGCGCGTGCGGGTCGGGCATTTTGAGGCCGTTGAGAATTACCTGGCCGTCTTTGACCTGGATGGTGTCGCCGGCGACGCCGACCACGCGCTTGATGAAATCCTTGGTGCGATCGGGCGGAAACACGAATACGACGACGTCGCCGCGATGCACCGGCTCAACGTGAAACAGGTAACTGCCGAAGAGCGGATTGGATATCGGCAGGCCAAGAATCGTGTCCGGCATGCGAAGGCCGTAGATGATTTTGTTGACCAGGATATGGTCGCCGACCAGCAGGGTCGGCTCCATCGAGCCCGAGGGGATTTTGTAGGCCTGGATGAAGAAGGTGCGGATGAACATCGCGAGCACGAGCGCGACGATCATCGCCTCGGCGTACTCGCGGGTGGTGGACTTGCGCGGCGGCGCGCCGGCGGGAGGGGCTGCCCCTGCGTTCGGCGATGGCTTCGGAAGCGGTCGTGCTGGATTTCCCACGAAGGTGCTTACTCTCCAACCTTGAGCAGGGCCAGAAAGGCCTCCTGCGGAATTTCGACCTTGCCAACCTGCTTCATCCGCTTCTTGCCCTCTTTCTGTTTCTCGAGCAGCTTGCGCTTGCGCGTAATATCACCGCCGTAGCACTTGGCGGTCACGTTCTTGCGTAGCGCCTTGACCGACTCGCGCGCGATGATGCGTGCGCCGATGGCGGCCTGGATCGCCACGTCGAACATCTGGCGCGGTATCAACTGACGCATCTTTTCGCACAACGCGCGGCCCCGTTCATAGGCCTTGTCGCGATGCACGATCATCGAAAGCGCGTCGACGACGTCGCCGTTAATTCGAACATCCAATTTAACCAGAGCGCCGGGCCGGAAGTCCAGAAACTCATAGTCGAGCGAGGCGTAGCCGCGGCTGATGGACTTGAGACGATCGTAAAAGTCGAAGACGATTTCCGCGAGCGGCAGCTCGTAGTGCAAAATCACGCGCTTCTCGCCGGGGAAGCGGAGGTCGCGCTGGGTGCCGCGGCGCTCCTCGCAGAGCTTCATCACGGCGCCGAGATATTCCTCGGGCACGTGAATGGAGGTGAGGATGAAAGGCTCCTCGATCGCCTCGACCGCACTTTCGTCGGGGAGGAACGCGGGATTGTCGACAGTGAGCACGGTGCCATTGATGGCGCGCACGCGGTAGGCGACGGTCGGCGAGGTGACGATGAGACTGACGCCGAACTCGCGCTCGAGCCGCTCCTGCACGATCTCCATATGCAGCAGGCCGAGGAAGCCGGCGCGGAAACCGAAGCCGAGCGCCTGCGACGACTCCGGCTCGCAGACCAGGCTCGCGTCGTTGAGAGTGAGCTTCTCGATCGCATCGCGGAGGGCGCCGTACTGATTCGCCTCGGTCGGATAGAGACCCGCGAAGACCATCGGCTTGAGCTCCTTGAAGCCGGGGAGCGGAGTCGCGGCGGGATGATCGGCGTCGGTGATAGTGTCGCCCACGCGCATGTCCGCGACGGTCTTGATATTGGCGACGACGAAGCCGACCTCGCCGGGACCGAGCACGTCAGTCGCGTGCTCGTGCGGCGTGAAGTGGCCGAGGCGCATCACCTCGCCGGTCTTCGCGGTGCCCATCAGCAGCACCTTGAGTCCAGGCCTGAGCTCGCCGCTGAACACGCGCACCAGGCCGATGACGCCCTCGTAACTGTCGTACCAACTGTCGAAGATGAGCGCGCGGAGGCTAGAGTCGGCGAGCGGCGCGGGCGCGGGAATGCGGGTGACGATCGCCTCGAGCACCTCGTCGATGCCAATGCCCTCCTTGGCGCTGGTGAGAGTCGCGTCGGAAGCATCGAGGCCGATCATGTTTTCGATTTGATGGCGGGTGCGATCGATATCGGCGCTGGGTAAATCGATCTTGTTGATCACCGGGACGATCTCGAGGCCATGATCGAGCGCGAGATAAACGTTGGCGAGCGTCTGCGCCTCGACACCCTGGCTCGCATCGACGACCAGCAAGGCGCCCTCGCACGCGGAGAGGCTGCGCGAGACTTCGTAGGCAAAGTCGACGTGGCCGGGAGTGTCGATGAGATTGAGGACGTAGTCGTGGCCGTCCTTGGCGAGATAGCTGAGGCGCACCGATCGCGCCTTGATGGTGATGCCGCGCTCGCGCTCGAGGTCCATCGAGTCGAGGAACTGCTCCCGCGACTCGCGCTTGCTGAGCGCGCCGGTACGTTCGAGAAGCCGGTCAGCGAGCGTGGACTTCCCGTGATCGATATGCGCGATGATCGAGAAGTTGCGGATCGAGGCGGGGTCGGTCATTTCAGCCGCGACGCGACTCCCTGAAATAGCGAAATGTCTCCGCGAGTCCGTCGGCGAGCGCGACCTGCGGACGCCATCCGAGCGCCTCGCGCGCGCGAGCGGGCGAGATGACCGATCGGCTCTGCTCGCCGGGACGCACCGGCTCATAGCGGGGCGGTCGCGCCTCGCCAGCGGCGTCGGCCAGCTCGCGATAGAGCGTGTTGACGTCGGTTTCGATCCCGGTACCGATGTTGATGGCGAGACCCGAGGCTTTCGCGTCAATCGCCGCGACGTTCGCGCGCACCACGTCGCCAACGAAAACATAGTCGCGAGTCTGCTTGCCGTCGCCGAAAATCGTAGCCGGCTGAGCGTCAAGAATGCGCCCGCAGAAAATCGCCACCACGCCCGCCTCACCATGCGGGTCCTGGCGCGGCCCATAAACATTGGCATAGCGGAGCGCCAGGTAGTCGATCCCGTACTGGACTCGATAGAAGAGCAGGTACGCTTCGGTCGCGAGCTTGGCGACTCCGTAGGGACTCACCGGACGGCGAGGATGATCCTCGTCGCAAGGGAAAACGTCCTGCTCGCCGTAAATCGCGCCGCCAGTCGATGAGAAAATCACGCGGCGGAGACCGTTGCGGCGCCCCGCTTCCATCAGGTGCAGAAAGCCGACCACATTCACCTGCGCATCGAAGGCCGGATCGGCGACCGAGCGGCGCACGTCCATCTGGGCGGCGAGATGATAGATGACCTCGGGCTTTACGCTCGCGACGACTCGAGACACCGCGTCGGCGTCGCGAAGATCGGCCTGATGGAATGGCGCCTTGGGATTCACCTGGATTCGTTTGCCTGCGGAAAGGTCGTCGAGCACCGACACCTCGCCGGCTTCCGCACGGATCAGAGCGTCCACGGTATTCGAGCCGATAAAACCGGCTCCGCCAGTTACCAGAATTCTCATGAACGACTCGTGTCTAAACCGTGCGCCGCCCGATCGAGTAATAGTTGAAGTCCAACGCCTTCATCAGATCAGGATCATACAGGTTACGGCCATCGAATATCACCGGCTGTTTGAGCGCGGCCTTGATGCGCTGGAAGTTCGGATGGCGGAACTCGTTCCATTCGGTGAGGATCAGCAGGCCGTCGGCGTCCTTGAGCGCTTCGTAGTTGGTCTTGTGATAGGTCACGCGATTGCCGAGCGTCTTGCGCGCGTTGTCGAGCGCCTCAGGATCGTGCACTTGCACTTTGGCGCCCGCCGCGAGCAGTTCCTCGATCACTACCAGCGACGGCGCCTCGCGCATGTCATCGGTGCGCGGCTTGAACGCGAGCCCCCAGATGGCGAACGTGCGCCCGGTCAGATCATTGCCGAAGTGTTTTTTCACGCGGATCGGCAAGAGCCGCTTCTGCCGGATGTTTACCGCTTCGGCCGCGCGGAGCAGCGCGGAGTCGAGCTTCAGCTCGGATGCGGTATGAATCAACGCCTGCACATCCTTTGGGAAACAGGAGCCGCCGTAACCGACGCCGGGGAACAGAAACTGCGAGCCGATGCGGCGATCAGAGCCAAGGCCGCGGCGGACCGAGTTGATGTCCGCGCCGACCGCATCGCATAGATTCGCCATTTCGTTGATGAACGAAATCCGGAGCGCGAGCATCGCATTCGACGCGTACTTGGTCAGCTCCGCCGACCTTGGATCCATCACCAGGATCGGATTATCGGTGCGCACGAATGGCGCGTGGACCTCCTGCAGTATCGCGGTCGCGCGCTCGCTGAGGCTTCCGATGATCACGCGGTCGGGCCGCATAAAGTCCTCGATCGCGGATCCTTCTTTCAAAAATTCTGGAACCGAGCACACGTCGACCTTATGCTTCGCGACGCGCCCCACGATCTCGCGCACGCGATCGTTGGTGCCGACCGGGACCGTGCTCTTGACCGCGATGATGTGGTAACCAGTGACGGACTTCGCGATGTCCTCGGCAGCCTTGAAGACTCCCGACAGGTCCGCGGCGCCCGCCGCGCCCATCGGCGTGCCCACCGCGATATAGGAGACCATCGATTGCGCCACCGCGTCCGCGACGTCGATCGTGAAGTGCAGCCGCCCCTCCTTGGTATTGCGCCGCACCAGCTCTTCGAGTCCGGGCTCGTAGATCGGAACCTTGCCCTCGTTGAGCATCGCAATTCGCTCGCGATCGATATCGACGCAGATCACTTCGTTGCCGCTTTCGGAATAGCAAGTGCCGCTGACCAGCCCGACGTATCCAGTGCCCACCACTGCGATATTCATTTTCGAATAGCCTCTACAATTCCTCTTTGATTACGTAGATTGGCTTGTCCTGGGATTCGTGGTAGGTCCGCGCGAGCATCTCGCCGAGCAAGCCGATACTCACGAACTGAACGCCCACTACTACCAGCAACACGGCGAGCAGAAGTGCAGGCCGATTTCCGAGGTCATGGCCGAGAACGATCTTCTCGAACACCAGTATCGCAGTCCACGCCGCCCCGAGCCCGCCCAGCACCACGCCAATAGCGCCGAACACCTGAATCGGACGCGTCGAGTAGCCGGAGAGAAATCTAACCGTGACCAGATCCAGGAAGGTGCGCAAGATTCGTCCGGGCCCGTACTTCGATGTGCCCGCGCGGCGCGGACGAAAATTCACTTCGACCTCCGCGATGCGCGCGCCCTGCTCGGACGCGATCGCGGGAACGAAGCGATGCATCTCGCCGTAGAGATTCAGATGCTGCGCGAGGTCGCGGCGATACGCTTTGAGCGTGCATCCGTAGTCGTGCAGGCGGACGCCAGTGATGCGCGAGATTAGCGAGTTCGCCGCCAGCGACGGGACCCGCCGCGTCAGTGCCGCGCTCTTCCAGCGCTCGGTGCGCCATCCGCTCGCGAGGTCGTAGCCTTCCTCGAGCTTCGCCACCAGGCGCGGGATGTCGGCGGGATCATTCTCGCCGTCGCCGTCGATAGCGACGACAATTTCGCCCGCCGCGTTGCGCAGCCCGCACGCGAGCGCAGCGGTCTGCCCCGAATTGCGCGCGAGCCGGATGACGCGCACGTGCGAGTCCGACTCCTTGAGCCGCCGCAGCACCTCGAGCCCGCCGTCGGTCGAACCGTCGTCGACGAATAGCAGCTCGTAGGAGCGGCCCATCGCCTGCATCGCGCGGGTCAGCTCGTCGTGCAGCGGGGCCAGGTTATCCCGCTCGTTGAACAGCGGAATAACTACTGAGAGATCCATCGTGAATAATGCGAGTCGGTGAGCTCGATGAAAGCGCGGTAGCGCGAATCCACTTCCTCGAAGGTGAGATCGGCGAGCCGCTGGAGCGCGAACTTTTCCACCGCGAACGACGCGAGCACCGTCCCGTACACAACCGCGGTGCGCAGCGCCGATTCGGTGAGCCGGCTGTGACGCGCGAGAAACCCCATCACGCCGCCCGCGAAGGTGTCGCCGGCGCCGGTAGGATCGACCACCTCCTCCAGCGGATACGCGGGCACCGCGAACATCCCCTCTTTGCTGAACTGCAGCACGCCATACTCGCCGCGCTTCACCAGCACCGTCTTCGGTCCCATCTTGAGGATCGCGCGCCCCGCCTTGACCAGGTTGTGCTCTCCGGAAAGCTGGCGCGCCTCCTCGTCGTTGATCGTCAGCAGGTCGAGCCGCGGAAAGTAATTGATCAGCTCGTCGCGCGCGTTCTCGATCCAGATGTTCATGGTGTCGCCGCCGACGATTTTGGGACTGGTCACCTGCTCCAGCACGCGCGCCTGCAGCTCGGGCTTGATATTGCCCAGGAACAGGTAGTCGCAGCGGCACTGGTCGGGCAGCAAGGTGGGCGCGAACTTTTCGAACACGTTGAGATCGACGCTTACCGTGTCGCGGCGGTTCATGTCTTCGTGGTAGCGCGCGTGCCAGCGAAAGGTCTTGCCCTCGCGTTGCTCGAGGCCGCGGACGTCGATGCCGCGATCGGCGAGAAGCTGGAGATCCTCGGGCCGGAAGTCGGTGCCAACCACCGCGACGATGCTGACCGGCGTAAAAAATCGCGCCGCGATAGCGAAGTATGATGCCGAGCCACCCAGTGCCTCGGTCACGCCGCCATTTGCGGTTTCGACGGTGTCGTATGCGACCGAACCGACCACGACGATACTCATAGCCCGCTACTCATTTTCCGCTACTCATCTCCTGCCTGGACAGCGTCGTCAGCGTGCGCGCGAGCGGCGCGCCGAGAGTCTCGCGCGGCCTAGACATATTTTCCGATCAGCGGATGCAGGTCGGCGATCAGTTTCGGCGCTATCATCGAGCGCTCCGTGATGATCGTGTTCTTGAGCGCGTGGGCGCATTGGCAGGTGCGCTCGCGTGCGGAGAGTTCGACTACCAGGTTCGCGAGCGCTCTTTGCGCGATATCCACGTTGAGCTTCATGACGCGCAGAATTTCGCTGATATCAACCGCGGCAACGCTCTGATGCCAGCAATCGTAGTCGGTGACCAGGGTCAGCACCGCATAGCAGAGCTCCGCCTCACGGGCGAGCCGCGCCTCCTGCATCGCGGTCATCGAGATCACGTCGGCATCCCAACTGCGATAAAGCCGCGACTCGGCGCGCGTCGAGAACTGGGGCCCCTCGATGCAAAGATACACTCCCCCTTCGTGGACGTTGCCGCCGGCGGAACGGGTCGCTTCCGCAAGGTCGTGCACGAGATCGTGACAGGTCGGGTCGGCGAGCGAGACGTGAACGACAATTCCGCCGCCGAAAAAAGTCGCGGGCCGCTTGAAAGTGCGATCGATGAACTGGTCGGGGACTATCAGATCGCCGGGACGGATCTCTTCCTTCAGGCTGCCCGCGGCGCTGACTGAGACCAGGAACTCGACGCCCAGCTCCTTCATCCCGAACACGTTCGCGCGAAAATTTATCTCGCTTGGCAACAGGCGATGCCCGCGGCCGTGACGCGAGAGAAACACGACCTCGGTGTCGCCGAGCCGGCCGCGGTAGAACGAATCCGAGGGCGCGCCGAACGGCGTGCGCAGCTCCACCTGCTCGACCTTTTCCAGGCCGTTCATTTGGTAGAAGCCGCTGCCGCCGATTACGCCGAGTACTTTACGCGCCATCCATCTGCTCTTGGGTTTCGCAAGCTGCGCCGCGCGAGCCGCGCCACATCAAGTAAATCAAATTTCGTAGTCGCAATCCCCCGCGCCGCGCCGAACCTGTGCTAGGCCGCTCGATGCTGCTCGGCATACAGCTGGCCGCACGCGGCCGCGATGTCGAGGCCCCGGCTCTCGCGGATAGTAGCGGTCAAGTTACCCCGCTTGAGGATCGCTTGAAAGTCCTCGACCGCGGCGCGCGGAGTGGCTGTAAGGCGCGATCCGGCGAAGGGATTGAAGAAGATCAGATTCACCTTGGCGCGCAAGGGCGCGAGCAGCTTCACCAGCCGGCGTGCGTCCGCGTCGGAGTCGTTCACGCCCGCGAGCATCACGTACTCGAAGGTGATCCGGTTGCGGCGCTTGAGCGGGAGCCGCCGGCACGCCTCGAGCAGCGTCGCGAGCGGGTAGCGGCGGTTGATCGGCGCGAGCCGGTCGCGCAATTCATCGGTGGTCGCGTGCAGCGAGACCGCAAGATTCACCGAGAGGTCGCCGAGCAGCCGTTCCATCATCGGAACGATACCGACCGTCGAGACCGTGATTCGCCGCGGCGAAATCGCCATGCCCCACGGCGCGGTCATAATAGTAAGCGCGCGCAGCAGGCGCGAATAATTTGCCAGCGGCTCACCCATCCCCATGAAAACGTAGTTGGTCAGCTCCTCGCCCGGCGACAGCTCGCGACGCGCCGCGAGAATCTGGCCGAGAATTTCCGGTGTGGTGAGATTGCGATGCAATCCCATGAGCGCGGTGGCGCAAAAACTACACCCCATCGCGCATCCGGCTTGGGAGGAGAGGCATAGCGTGACGCGCTTTTCGGTCGGGATGATCACGGTCTCGATTTCTTCGCCGTCGCCGAGGCGGACCAGCAGCTTGCGCGTCGCGTCGGCGGAACGGGAAACGTGCGCCGCCGCGGGACGATCGATCGTGAAGTGATCGTCCAACCAGCCGCGAAGCGCCACGGGAATATCGCGCATCGAGTCGAATGACTCAGCGCCGCGCGCATACAGCCAATGGGCGATTTGCCGCGCGCGGAAAGCGCGCTCGCCAGCGGCTACGACCGCCTCCTCCAGGTCGTCGAGCAGCAAGTCGCGGATATCGCGCCGTGCCGCGGCCGGATTCGGAACGACGCCGTTTTCGGGAGCGGGATTCACGGCCATTTATTGTAGACGAAAGAGAAGGATGAATCTCTGCCCAGTTCGCATCATGTCCCCTGCGCGCGAACAACAGCGAAGCGCTTTCCACCGACAAAAACGCGATAAGAATCTAGCTCGCCGAACTCCTTCAGATTCCAAATCACTGGCCGTCCAATCGCTTTGCACAAGTGGACTGCCTTCCCGCCGCCCAGATAAACCGCGACGTGCGCGCCCCGCGCGCGCCGGGTGCGGTTGAAGAGGAGCAAGTCCAACGGGCGCAGCCGGGTTGCGACTTTGGAGTGACGGGTATCCGCCCACAATTCGCTCGAGCGCAGGTTGGGCACCTCGCGATCGAAATGGCGGAGCAACTCGTACGCGAAATGCTGGCAGTTCGCGCCGCGCGCTAGTCCATGCAGTCCTGGTTTCCCCGGATAGCAGGCGCCGTTGTAGTGGACGCGCCAAAATCGCGCGGGAATGTTGAGCTCCGGGGAGGCGCGCATCGCGATCCCGCCAGCTCGTCTCGCTCGCGACATCGGAGCCGGTTCCGCCTTATGGGTCCAGGGGCTGGCCCTGACTATGGCAGGATTTCCGAGCCGCTGAAGAAGAACGCAATCTCGCGCGCGGCGGTCTCTGCAGCGTCGGAGCCGTGCGTGGCATTCTGCTCGACATCGACGCCGAAGTCCCTGCGGATAGTTCCCACGTCGGCCTTCTTCGGATCGGTCGCGCCCATCAACTCGCGCCATCGCGCGATCGCGCGATCGCCTTGCAGCACCGTGACCACCACCGGTCCCGACGACATATATTCGCACAGCGACGCGTAAAACGGCCGCGCCTTGTGGACGTCGTAAAATTGCTGCGCCTGCGCGCGCGTCAGATGCATCAGGCGCATCGCGCGTAACGAGAGGCCCGCCGCCTCGATGCGTTTGAGGATGTCACCGCTGAGCCCGCGCTTGACCGCGTCGGGTTTTATGATTGCGAGAGTACGTTCCATATAGATGATGTATCGCTTTTGATTTCGCCGTCGTTCGAGCTTACGCCCTCGCCTGCTTGTCCAGCACCGATTTCATGGTCGAGCCCAGATCAGCCGGGCTCATCGCGACAGTGATTCCCGCCGCCTTCAGTGCCGCGATTTTGTCCGCCGCGGTGCCGCGGCCGCCCGAGATGATCGCGCCCGCGTGGCCCATCCGGCGCCCCTTCGGCGCGGTCTGTCCGGCGATAAATGCCACCACCGGTTTCTTAAAGTGTTGCTTTATATATTCCGCGGCCTCTTCCTCGGCGGTGCCGCCGATTTCGCCGATCATTATTACTGCGCGGGTTTTCGGGTCTTCGTTGAACAGCTTGAGGACATCGACGTGCGTCATCCCGACAATCGGATCGCCGCCGATTCCGATGCAGGTCGATTGCCCGATGCCGAGCTGGGTGAGCTGATACACCGCCTCGTAGGTGAGGGTTCCCGAGCGCGATACCACGCCGACGTCGCCGGGCCTGTGGATGTATCCCGGCATGATTCCAATCTTCGCTTCGCCCGGGGTTATCACGCCCGGACAATTGGGTCCGACCAGGCGTGTTTTGGTCGAGGCGATGTAGTGCTTCACCTTCACCATGTCGAGGACCGGAATTCCCTCGGTGATGCCAATGACGAGCTCGATGCCGGCGGTCGCCGCTTCGAGGATACCGTCGGCGGCGAATGGTGGCGGCACGTAGCTGACGCTCACGTTGGCGCCGGTCGCTTTGCGCGCCTGCTCGACGGTGTCGAAAATAGGGATGCCCTCGAAGTAGGTGCCGCCCTTGCCGGGCACCACGCCCGCGACCATCTGGGTTCCGTATTCGCGGCACGCACGAGTATGCAACTGGCCGGTGGCGCCGGTTATTCCCTGGGTGAGAACGCGGCTGTTCTTGTCGACGAGAATGCTCATCGCGAGACTCCGATCGCCTGGGTGACGCGGCGCGCCGCGTCGGCCATGTCGGTGGCGGTGATCACTTTGATTCCCGACTCGGCGAGAATCTTCTTTCCCTCGACGACATTGGTGCCTTCCATCCTGACTACCAGCGGCACGTTGAGTTTGACCTGCTGGGCCGCTTCAACGACGCCCTGGGCGAGCACGTCGCAGCGCATGATGCCGCCGAAAATATTGATGAGCACGGCCTTGACGCGCGGGTCTCCGAGCAGGATCCGGAATGCGGCCGCGACCTTCTCGGTGTTGGCGCCGCCGCCGACGTCGAGAAAATTTGCCGGCTCCGCGCCGTAGTACTTCACGATGTCCATGGTCGCCATCGCGAGTCCCGCGCCGTTGACCATGCATCCGATGTTGCCGTTGAGATGAACGTAGTTGAGGTCGAACTTCGCGGCCTCGGTCTCGGCAGGATCTTCCTCGTTGGGATCGCGCAGCTCGCGAATATCCGGATGGCGGAACAGCGCGTTGTCGTCGAACGCCATCTTCGCATCGAGGCAGACGAGCTTCGCGTCCTTGGTCACCACCAGGGGATTGATTTCGAGCAGTGAAGCGTCTGTCTCGTTAAACGCGCGGTAGAGCGAGACCAGCAGAGCTGTTAACTGGCGCGGCAGCATGTCCTTGAGGCCGAGCGCGGCTGCGACCTGGTTGCCGATGAATGGCGAGAGGCCGATTAGAGGATGAACCGGCACGGTGACGATTCGTTCGGGCGTCTTCGCCGCGACCTCTTCGATCTCCATGCCGCCCTCGGTGCTCGCGATAATCGCGATACTCGCGGCTTTGCGGTCGACGACCATGCCGAGGTAGAGCTCGCGCGCGATCTCGCCGGCCTCTTCGATGTAGATGCGGCGCACGACGCGCCCCTGCGGCCCCGTCTGATGCGTCACCAGCGGCTTGCCCAGCAACCTGGCCGCGAAGTCGCGCGCCTCGTCCGCGCTCGAGATGACCTTCACGCCGCCGGCCTTGCCGCGTCCACCGGCATGGATCTGCACTTTCGCGACTGCGCTCGATTGGCCGATCAGGCGAAACGCCGCGGCAGCTTCCTCGGGTGTCGAGGCTGGCTCGCCCTTGGGAACCGGCGCGCCGAAGCGGCGGAGAATTTGTTTGGCCTGAAATTCGTGGATGTTCATTTATCTCTGTTATGACCCGTGCAGAGAGTTAGCGAGCCGCTCCGTATCTGAAATTTTCGAAACGCTGCGCACACAGAATGACCTCGGCAGAGCGTCTTCGCCACCGTCGGGGCTTTCCGGTGCTTGCTTCGCAGGATGGTGGTGCGTTCGGGCATTGCCGTCGTTCCTCTCAAGATAATTTGACGCACCGTGCGAGCTCGAAGGTAATATGGATTGTTGAGATCGGAGACTCAACCGGAAATTCCGGGTCACAAATGGCGCAAATCGTAGTAAATTTCACGTTCCATAGCGGCATAAAGCGCCACTTATTCGGCAATGTTCGGCTGTCCGGAAGCTGGAATGTCACCGGGCAATCTTCCAATCAATGGACGGAAGCAGCGATGGCGGCATCGCAAGATGAGACTGGCTGCGACGCTTTCACCGCCAGCGTGTCGTTCGACGCAAGCCAGATCGGAACCATTTTCCAATGGGGCGTGGTGGCCGATATTGTGGGCGCGCCGAACACCTGGGTGGTGGTGACCGAGGTGCCGGATGAAAATTCAGACCAGCGGTATCGAAGCTTCGCACTCGCGGCGGGTGAAACCCGGCAAGACTACTGGTTCGCGACGGGGCGCAGGTTGGGGGCGCAGAAATATTTTCTGCCGGCATCTTTGACGAGCCCGAGTATTCGGTTCGCAGTGTGGGCGCCGCACGCCAGGAACGTCGAAGTAGTTTTCGCTCCATTCGAGGTCACGAGCGGCACTCCCACGGGCTACATCGCTGATGACGGCGTAGGTCTCGATCCGGCGGCTACAGTTGTGCCGCTGCTATCGAAGGACGGCGTTTGGGAGAGCGACATCGCAAGGACGCCCGCCCTCGCCAACTTCGACGACTATCTGAATCGCCTATACATGTACCGAATCACCAATGAACAGGGCACGCCAACCTACAAGGTCGACATTTTCTCCCGCAACCAGGTGGGCCGTGGCGGAACCAATCCAGGCGGCGCGCACTATCAAGGTTCGTATCTGGATCTGGACGGGATCGTTAGTTGTTCGGTGGTTTCCGATCCAGATCAATTGACCCGGGACTTTAACGATACCGGGATCGAGAAGCAGACGCTGATTCCGGAGGAAGACTTCTGGGCGAGCGAATACACCGCCGGACTAACGCCTCCGCAAAACATCGCAGATCTGATCATCTACGAGCTGCACGTGGGTTCTCTCGGATTTCCTTCGACATCGGCCGGAACCTTCGCTGATGCGATGGCGTTTGTGGACCAGATGACGGACCTTGGCGTGAACGCAGTGGAGTTGTTGCCGGTGTTGGAATTCGATGGCGATCTGCAATGGGGCTATGGGACTTCGCTGTTCTTCTGTCTGCAGACGAGCGCGGGCGGCGGAAATCAACTGAAGCATTTCGTGCGCGCGTGCCACCAGCGGGGCATCGCCGTCATTCTGGATGTGGTGTACAACCACTTCGCGACGACGGACAACGAACGATCGGAATGGGGATACGATTCGAACCCGAACGTCGCGCCGCAGAATAACCTTTGGTACTGGTACCAGGGGCAGCCGACCGACTACCCGGGGAATCTCAACGGTGGATACCTGAACAACGGATCGACCGGATACACCCCTCGTTTCAGCGAGGAGAATGTGCGCCAGATGTTCACCAGTAGCGCGGCGGCTCTCCTCGACGACTTTCACATCGACGGACTGCGCGTGGACCTGACTGACGCCATTCACCAGGACAACAGCCTGAACGCGAATGGCGCGTCCATCGGCAGCGCGAATTTGTATGGAATCAAGTTTCTGCGGGAACTGGCCCGGACGGTGAAGATGGTGAATCCGGGGACGTTCCTCATCGCCGAGGACCACACTGGCTGGAGCGCTATGACGCAATCCGCGAACCAGGGAGGTGTGGGATTTGACGCGGTTTGGTACGCGGATTTCTATCACCATCTGATTGGCGACGGGAACTACGGGGACAACTACGCGAAGTTGCTCAAGATTGCTGGCTACGGTGTGGCCGGCCCACTCAACATGGACTACTTCGCTGGAGCGCTGCTGGCGACGCAATACGACAAGATCGCGTATCACGAAAACCACGACGAGGCCGGCAACGAGATCAACACCGAACGCACCATCGCGACGGCAGTGAATCAAGCGCCGCTGATCGGCGTCACGCGGAAGTATGCCGAGGGGCGTAGCCGCTTCGCTTTCGGTCTGGCGGCGCTGTCGGCCGGAACGCCAATGTTCTTGATGGGCGAAGAGATCGGCGCCGCGAAGTATTTCCGGTACTACGATTTCTACTTGAATAAGGAAGATCTGGCTGGCGAGCGGACCGGTGACGGGCGGTTCCTGTTCCGCTTCTATCAGGACCTGATCCGGCTGATGGCGGCCAAACCGGCGGCGCGGTCACGCGCACTCGATGTGATCTACCGGCACAACGACAACCGCGTGATCGCGTTCACCCGCAGCTTTCCGGGCCAGCAGCTGCTGATCCTAGCGAGCCTGGATGACTCGCCTTTTGATCATGGGTATTTGATCGGCACCGACTCCTGGCGGCTGCCGGCCGGCGGATGGCAGGAGATCTTCAATAGCGACGCCGCGATCTATGGAGGTGACAACGTGGGCAACGGCGGCGCCACGTTGCAGGTGAACAGCGGCCAGATGAACGCGGTGATCCCGGCACACGGATTCGTGCTGTTCGAGAAAGTCAGTTAGCGGTCGTCGCCCCGGCAGGTGCGGAAAACCGCCGGTGGCGGCGTCCATCAAGTCCAACGCACCCGGGAAAACCCAAATGAAGGATCCAGGTACTGAAACCTCATCGAGGTTTCAGGCTTCCTGTTTGGCGAGATGCGCGCTCGCGCTGTTAGAACTAAAGGCGGAGTCCAGACGCGACTCTTCTTTGCCGGCGACAGCGGAGCCGGCTCCTCGCCTCCGGCGTAGTGGCTGGTCCCAGCCTTCGAACTTGCGCACCTGCCCCGCGACCTCGTGGCGGCGCACCTGCTCGTCCAGCGCGTAGAGCAGTTGCTGGCCTGTGGTCGCGCCCGCGAACGCCGTGCGATGGTGCCGGGTTCCGCCGAAGCGGCGGAAGTCGAGCAGTCCCTCCGGCGTGCGGTTGAACATCACGCCCATCCGATCGAACAGGTAGATGATTTCGGGCGCCGCGTCGCACATCCCCTTGACGGGAGGCTGATGCGCGAGAAAGTCACCGCCGTAAATCGTGTCGGCGAAATGGATCCACGGCGAGTCGCCCTCGCCCTTGGTTCGACTTATTTTCGATCGTACCGGTCAAACGCTCGCACTCGGTGTGCGCGCAGGGCGGAATCAACGGCGCGGTCAACCCTCAGCATCCCGATCGCGTTTCGCGCGCCGGCCTAGGAGAAGCGGATGCCCGGTCATCATATCATCGTCGGCGGCGGACTTGCGGGACTGACTGCAGCGATGAAGCTCGCCGAGGCGGGCGAGTTGCGCTCGTAGGGATAACTGTTGGGCTGCGCGGTCGCCGTGATCACGAGCCCGTAGATTGCGTGCTATGAGATCGGAATCCACAGGAACAGCGCTTCGATCGCGACCTGAAACGGCAGCGTGCGCGTGAACTCGGTTTCCTTCCACCGCACGGCGCCGCCGCGCAGCACGTACGCATTCTCGAACAGATGAAACAATAGGAAGCCGCCGATCGGGATGATCCCGGAAAGCGAATGGAGTCGGCGCCGCAGCCAGTGCCGCTCCTCCGCGGTCATCGCGGTCCGCATCTGCGGCGCCGTGCTTGCTGCCGGATCGGCCATCGCGACACCCTGCTCGCGGATTAATTGGCGCCCGCGGCGAGCACCTTGTCCATCGCGTCAACCAACTCGCGCACGTGCGCGACCGAACTCTGAAACGCGGCCTGTTCGGCCGCAGTGAGTTCGATCTCGATCACGCGCTCGACGCCACCCGCGCCAATCACCACCGGCACTCCGGCGTAGAGGCCCGTCACCTTATACTCGCCTTCGAGGTACGCGGCGCAGGGAAGAACTTCCTTGCGATCGAGCATGTACGCCTCGACCATCCGGTAGACCGCGGCGCCGGCCGCATAGTACGACGAGGTCTTCATCAGGTTGACGATCTCGCCGCCGCCGTTGCGAGTGCGCGTCTCGATCTCGCCGAGGCGCTTGTCGCCGATGAAGCGCGCGATGGGCACTCCCCCGACGGTCGTATAGCTGCGCACCGGCACCATGTCGTCGCCGTGACCGCCGAGCACCATCGCATTGACGCTGTCGACCGAGACATTCAGCTCCGCGGCGAGGAAGGTTCGATAGCGCGCCGAGTCGAGCACACCGGCCTGCCCCACGATGCGATTTTTCGGGAAGCCGGTCACACGCTTGAGCTGCGTCACCATCGCGTCGAGCGGATTGGTGACCGCGATGACAAACGCGTTGGGCGCGTGACGTTTGATCGCCGTGCCGACGTCGGTCATCACCTTGGCATTGATCTTCAGCAGGTCGTCGCGGCTCATCCCCGGCTTGCGCGGCGAGCCCGAGGTGACCACGCAGCAGTCGGCGCCCTCGATGTCCTTCATGTCGAGCGTGCCGATGACGCGCGCGTCGATGCCGAGCACTGGCGCCGACTCCAGCATGTCGAGCGCCTTGCCCTGCGGGAGGCCGTCGATGATGTCGTAGAGGACGATGTCGCCGAGGGCGCGCAGGAAGCATAGATGCGCGCAGGTCGCGCCGACGTTGCCGGCGCCGATGAATGCGATTTTTTTGCGTGCCATTTATCGTGACCTCTGGGAGCGACCAGGTTGACAACGGGTCCGATGACCGCGCTGCTTTGATGAAGAATTGCTTATATTTGAATTATTACAAATAAGATTGGCTTAAGCTACTGCTCTCGATACGCTAGCCTTCACGCCGGATTTACATAGCAGCGTTGCGACGTGATGTGAAGCGCCGCGCGCGCTACACTGCTCGTCCATGGGCTGGAGCGGAGCGCCGTCGCGATTGTTTTTGTCACCCGCCTGGTTGCCACCTCATCGACGTTGCGAGCTTGCCCTATATAGATGACCACGACCACGACTGTCACCAGCATCGAGGCGCGGCGGCTCAGTGGCCGCCCGCTCTCCGACGCCGACTTCGACGGCGTGCGGATGCTGCACTCCGACGCGCGCGTGATGGCGACTCTCGCTGCCGACGGCCGTCCCGCCGCCGAGGAGTTTACCCGCGCGTTCATCCGCGCCGCCGTCGAGCACTGGGATCGCCACGGCTTTGGCTGGTGGGCGTTCCGCGAGCGCGCCAGCGGCCGCTTCGCCGGCTACTGCGGACTTCATCGCGTGACTATCGAGGGCGCCGCGGAGGTCGAGCTCGGCTACGCGGTCATCGCGGAGTTCTGGGGACGCCGCCGCGCAACCGAGATGGCGCAGGCGGTGCTCGACGCCGGGTTCGGTCCCCTCGCGCTCGCCGACGTGGTCGCGTTCACGCTGCCGACCAATCTTGCATCGCGGCGGGTGATGCAACACACCGGCTTTCTCTACGAGCGCGACATTGTGCACGCCGGCCTGCCGCACGTGCTCTATCGGCTGCGCCGCGACCGCTTCGTTCAGCTCAGCCGGACCATTCCGTAGCTCGAGCGAATTTTCTTTGTAGGTCCGACAAGCCGTTCCGTAGGTCAGGTGCGGATCGTTCTGTTGATCAAGTTCGCGCCGCGCCCCTCCCGCTCGCCGACGCGCCGCTAATGCGCCCAGACTTCCTGGGAATTCGTTTCCCACGGATACACGTGCACCATCCAGCCGTACAGGTGCGGGAGGAAGCTCCCGCCGGCCGCGTCGCACGCCGCTTCGGTCGCGATCGATCCGTTGGGGCCAAACTTGGTCCAGTCGGCCACCTTCATTGCGGCGGCGTTGGCTGGAAAACAAAGGTTGACGTGCCGATGCCAGCGGGCGATGCTCAGCGGCACGCGCTTATTCAACTGGTCCTCAGTCGCGCGCTTGGGCGCGGTGTACATCGCGCCGATCAACTCGTAGCCGCCGCCGGGCGTGCGCTTATATAGCAGCGAGGTCGGCGCGGCCGCGTCGAACGTGAACAAGGCCTTGATCGCGCGCCCGTTGCTCGTGAAATGAACCACCGTCTGCTGCTTCAGTTCCGGATGGAACGGCTTGAAGCCATCGGCCTCGGCGACATGGTAGTCCTTGTACTTGGCGAGCGCGGTCTGCAGCGTCGCGACGATCTCCTGCGCGCGCTGCTTGTCGGCCGCGGTCGCGGGCCGCGGGTCGCTCCACGTCATGTGCAGCGACATATTTTTCATCCCACCCATATGTGCGTCGTGTCCGTTGTGCGACATAGCGTCCATGTCGCCAGGACTCATGTTCGACATGTCCTGCTGCGACGCCCCCGCTCCGCTACTCATCTCTCCCATCGGACCCATCCCGCCCATCTCGCTCATGTCATGCGCGAGCGCAGGCGCCGCAAAGGCGAAAAGTAACGCCACCAGTGCTACCAGGTGCCAGCATCTGGACCGGGGGGCGGAGTCGCTTCCGCTGTCGCCGGGCAGGGACCTTCGGACAACAGGATCTGCCGCGCTGCCAGTCAGCGCCGCGAATGAAACCCGACTTAGCTTCTTCATATAAATACCCCTGCCCCGTCATGACCAGCATAGGACCGCACGCGCGCTGAGCCAATCGCAGAAACATCCGCGCGCGGCCGCATCATGATGTAGCACTCACCAAGGCCAGATGAGAGCCGCGGCTTCTCTCTGTTCCCGCTCGGAGAACTTTTGTTCGGCAGTTTCGAAGAATTCACACACGCTCAGGGTCGGTGACCTCGCTTCGTGGGCCGGCACACGCTACCGGATTTTCGTCGTTCTGGACGATGCTCGTCGATTCCTGCGCCTGCCAATTTCGGCGAAGCCGGTGACTACGCTTTCCGGCAGGAAGGCGGTACGGAGAACCTTGATGTCTCTGGCAGGAACACCACTGTGGCGGAACGCGGTCTCCCAGCTCTCTACGTAGTCACGTACTCTCGCGGCGATTTGTGTGGCGCGCGGCATCGTGAGGCCAAAACGCGCCGCTTCGGAGAGCGCGTTTTTCAGGGTTGCTTCTCGACTCTGAGAACTGACGCCGATCCCTTGGCGGCGAGTGTGGGAACTCTGCGGATGGGGAACGAGATCGTATGCGGGGGACAGTCTCCAACCGGGTTCATCATGAATGACGGCGTGGTTTCGCAGATGGTCGTCGTCGTTACTGACGAGCATGTTGAAAATCATGCGCCTGAACAGCTCCGCGCCATCGCGCTTAAAGTCCCTCACCAGCTTCCGAATGCTGTCGGCGAGGGCCGGGTAGCTGCCCCGTGAGGCTTCGCCTTCGTGCAGCCCCAGCAGCGTGAGCCCGCTCATGAAATGCCTACGGCAGAGACCCTTGGCGGTGGCAGTACGATCGAAGCGCCGTGAGAGCATCACCTTGCGGCCACTGACATCGATCAATCTGATTTCGGGCGTTTCGATCCCGCACTGAGCCGCGAGCTTGAGGGTCGCGTATTCGATGGCCGCGACTTCCAGCCGATCCTTGGTTGAGGGAAACTTCGCGAGCCACAGTTCGCCGTCCATGTGAATGGTCGCCTTGGGCCTTGCACCGCCGAGGCTCGAGCCGTGCTTCAGCAGCATGACAACCGCCGGATCGACTGGCTGTCCCTCCTCAATCGCGGCGGCTGCGGACAGCAGTATGTCGAGGTCGGTTCTCCCGGGCGGTGGCTCGCGATTGGGCGCCAAGTCAAAACTCTCGGAGAAGCCCAGGGCGCCCGCGCGATCGTCGCCTGCCTCGATCAGATACGTGAGTTCCGATGCCTCGGTGACTCCAAGACGCCTTTCGATTACGCGCCGGCCCCAGTCATCAGGCGAGGCATCTCGAATGACGCCCAGGGTTCCGTGCAGGTCGGACGAGTCGAATGTCAGTCCTCGTTCCAGCGGCAGGCGCTCCGGATCCAATGGGAGCGCCGCTCGCCGATTCAGGTAGCTGGCGCCATAGAGGAACGAGTAAATCGCTCCTACAGGATTGTCGTCGTACTCAAGCCGTCCGGCGACCACCGGTTCGGTTTGATCCGGTAGGTATACCCAAACGTAGGTGCTAGAAGTCATCCTGCACCTCGCGCTTCGCTACTCTCACTGACTTCGGAAGGCGGCGAATCTCCAGCGCTTTCCCCAGCGTGTCGTCGTCCGGATGAACCAGCCGGCGAAATTGCGGCAACATTCCAAGCGCCCAGAGCGCTGTCGCCCAAGTGCCAATGCTGATCCCGGGGTCACCCGCCTCCATCCGCTGCAAGGTTGAGGTCGCAACCAGAAGGCGTTTCGCGAAGCGGGCCTGGGTTTCATGGCGGCGCCTGCGAGCGATCTTGAGGTATTCGCCGAGTTGCCGAACGGCGGTTGCCACCTCGCTCGGAAGTCCGGATTTTGAAAGTGAGGCCTTCGCCATAGTTAGCACTGCTCTATTCCCAGTAAATATATGATATATAGGTCTGTTAGCCAATTCATATGCTATATATCAGCTAGATTCAAGCCTGCCATTAGCCTCCATATGGCGGAGATTCTGAGATTTTTTCTCTGGCAGGTCGAGGCCCGGGTGAGAACGTCGGGCTAAAAAATCCGGATCATTTTCGACTAGCCTCGACGAACGGTCCTCGAAATTGTGAGGAAATCAGACTTAAGATGAGGCGAGCGCGGAGTATGACTACCCGTCTAGTCGCAATATCGGCACTGCTGTTGGCGCTATGCTCTTTTGGCCGGGCTGCAGGTCAAGACGTTCCGAAAACGGCCGACTGCCCTCCGGGGAGTCGCGCGGCCTCCTGGCGGAACGAGAGGGGGAGAAACCGGTGTCGTCCCGGTGACTCGGAAAAAGAAGCGAGGTCATTCTGGCGTGGGCTGCCGAAGGGACTCCGGCAGCCTGCGCCCAGGATGACGGCCTTTTTTTAGCTCATTGGAACGACCGTGGTTCAGGTTACATTCCGAGCATATGGAAAAGGTGC
>DATDGX010000041.1:0-8933 GCA_036521875.1 Binataceae bacterium (SeqCode) | reverse complement strand
GGATGAACACCCGGTTCAGCGTCGAGCGCGGCAGCAGCAGCTCCTCCTTGCGGGTGGTCGAGCGCAGGATGTCGATCGTCGGGAAGATGCGCTTTTCCATCAAGCGCCGGTCCAGCGAGATTTGCTGATTGCCGGTGCCCTTGAACTCCTCGAAAATTACCTCGTCCATCCGGCTGCCGGTATCGACCAGCGCGGTCGCGATGATCGTGAGGCTGCCGCCGTCCTCGGTATTGCGCGCCGCGCCGAAAAACTTCTTCGGCTTGTGCAGCGCGTTGGAGTCGACGCCGCCCGACAGGATCTTGCCCGACGGCGGCACCACCGTGTTGTAGGCGCGCGCGAGGCGGGTTATCGAATCGAGCAGGATCACCACGTCGCGCCCGTGCTCGACCAGCCGCCGCGCCTTCTCGATGACCATTTCGGCCACCTGCACGTGGCGCGTGGCCGGCTCGTCGAAGGTCGAGCTCACCACCTCGCCCTGCACTGAGCGCAGCATGTCGGTGACTTCCTCGGGCCGCTCGTCGACCAGCAGCACGATCAGCACGATCTCGGGATGGTTATGCGCGATCGCCTTCGCGATCGCCTGCAGCATCATGGTCTTACCGGTGAACGGCGCCGCCACGATAAGCCCGCGCTGGCCCTTTCCGATCGGCGCCACCAGGTCGATGACCCGAGTGGTGAAGTCCTCGTGGTCGTACTCGAGCTTGATCCGCTCTTCGGGATAGAGCGGCGTCAGGTTGTCAAAAAGTATTTTGTCGCGCGCCTTCTCGGGCTCTTCGTAGTTGATCGATTCGACCTTGAGCAGCGCGAAGTAGCGCTCCGCTTCCTTGGGCGGCCGAATCAGTCCCGACACCACGTCGCCGGTGCGCAGGTTGAATTTGCGGATCTGGCTCGGCGATATATAGATGTCGTCGGGCCCGGGCAGGTAGTTGTAGTCGGGCGCGCGCAGGAAGCCGAAGCCGTCGGGCAGAATCTCGAGCACCCCTTCACCGAGAATCGATCCGTTGCGCGTCGACTGCGCCTGCAGGATCGCGAAGATCATCTCCTGCTTGCGCATGTTGGTGGCGCCGTCGACGTTGAAGTCGCGCGCGAAGTGGGCGAGCTCGGTTATTTTGGCGCGCTTGAGAGCCTTGAGGTTGAGGATTCCGTCCTCGATAACCGCCGGCGGCGTGCCCTGGTTGGGATTCGCCTGCCGCAGCGCCTGCACCGCGGGAACCCCGTTGACCCCGTCAGCCCCGACGACCGCGTCGCGCACGCCCTCCTCGCGAAGCACGTCGTCGCGAACTTCGCGCATTTCGTTCCGCGCGTCGTTACGCCGCTCGTTGCCGATCGCGTCGTTGCCCCTGGCTTCGTTGCCTCTCGAGTCGTTACGGTCGTTCCGTGGCGCTCTGCCCTTGTTCATGTGCCTTCCCCGCAACCTTGAATCTCACTTTGGAATGCTGCCGCCCGGGCTTGAGTGCCGATGCTGCAGGTTACAGACGATGGTGGGAGGGGTATCCGCGCCGCGCGCGCGATAGTTCTTTCGCTTTGCCAGTGTCCAGGCGGCCGGGGATTCGAAACAAAACGCCCTGAGTTCGGAACTTACGGACCGCCTGGCGACGGGGCCCCTCAACCCGGCCCGTCTCAGCGTCCTAGATGCGGAAGCTAGATTAAGACGCTAACCGAGGCTGCCCGGCAAGTCAACGGGGTGTATTTTTGCGACACGTTGATTGTGGAATCTTCCAGTCCTTTGACGGTGCTTGGGGTCCGGTTTTTTTCTCCACCTACGAAGGAACGAGTATGAGAGTGATCATTCTTGGCGCGAACAATTGGTAACCACTCGCGGCACGGTGATTGCTCGCCTCTCGTGTGGCAAGCGAGCGCATCGCTAGTCGCGCGACAATTCGCGCCCCCGCGAGTAATTTTGTCCGATCCACTTCTCGCGATCGGAAATAATTGCAGCGCTAGCTCGCTGAGCCAGCAAACCCAATCAGACCGAAATAAGCAAAACAAAAAATCAAAGTAAGAACGGAGTGACGCACCAATGGCTTTCAAACTGCCCGAACTGCCTTATCCCAAAAATGCCCTCGCACCCTACATCTCCCAGGAAACTCTCGAGTTCCATCACGGCAAGCATCATGCGGCATACGTCAAGAAGCTCAACGAGTTAACCGCCGGCTCTCGCTTCGCCGAATTGCCGGTGGAGGAAATTATCAAGACCGCCGGTCCCGGCCCGATCTTCAATAACGCGGCGCAGCACTTCAACCACAGCTTCTACTGGAATTGCATGAAGCCGAAGGGCGGCGGCAAGCCCTCTGGACGTATCGCGCAAGAAATCAAACGCGGGTTCGGCGACTTCGCGCAGTTCCAGAAGAAATTCACCGACGCGGCGGATTCCCTGTTCGGCAGCGGATGGGCCTGGCTGGTGCAGAAGGCGGACGGCTCCCTGGCGGTCGAGCCCAAGCTCGACGCGGACAATCCGCTCACCGAAAATGCGAAGCCGCTGTTCACCTGCGACGTCTGGGAGCACGCCTACTATATCGACTATCGCAACGAGCGGCCCAAGTACGTCGACGCGTTCTGGAACCTGGTCAACTGGGAGTTCGTCGCCTCGAACCTGAAATAGCGCGCGCGCCGACGGCGCGCGCTGCAGCGCTGTCCCGACACGTAGCGTCGGGACAGCGCCGGTTCGCCGTGGCATCGGCTTCGATGCCACGCGCAGCCACCGCCGCTGTTTCGACGCTACGCGTCGATCCAGCGCCGCACCGCCGCGGCGTCGCAGGCGACGCCGCGCGCCGCCAGAAACGCCGCAAAGTCCGCGGGCACCGGCGCCACGAACTCCAGCGGCGCGCGGCTCCGCGGATGCTCGATCGCCAGCGCCAGCGCGTGCAGCGCGTGGCGTGCGAACGATCCGCTTCCGGCCGCCGTGGCGCGCTCGCTCGCCGCCGCGCCGCCGCCGTAAAGCGAATCGCCCAGACAGGGATGCCCGATCGAGCCGAGATGGACGCGAATCTGATGCGTGCGGCCGGTCTCGGGCACGACGCGGACCAGCGTTGCGCCAGAGTCGCCGCGCGCCGCGGGCGCGAAGCGGTTCAGCACCCTCAGGTGGCTGACCGCGGCGCGTGGCGTATGCGATGCGACTGACATCCGCTTGCGCTCGGTCGGATGCCGTCCGATCGAGCGCGAGATTGTCACCCGGTCGCGCGCGATCACGCCGCGCGCAATCGCTAGATAGGTCTTGCGCACCACGCGGTCCTTGAACTCGCGCGCGAGCGCGGTGCGCGCAAACGGCGTCCGCGCCACCACCATCACGCCCGAAGTTTCCTTGTCGAGCCGATGCACGATGCCGGGGCGCAGGACGCCGTCCGGCTCCGCCATCGCGGCCAGTTCCGGGAACCGCGCGAGCATCGCATCGACCAGCGTCGCATCGGGATGGCCGGGCGACGGATGCACCGTCATGCCGGCGGGCTTGTTGACGACGATCATTTCATCGTCGGCGAAAATCACTTCGATTTCCGGCGTTGCGCCGGAAGATTGCGGCGCGGCCGGCGCCGGCGGCGGGGCGATATCGATTCGGTCCCCGGCCCGCACCGCGCTCGCGGCGCGCGCGGCCGCGCCGTTGACCGTGACCAGGCCGGCCTTGATCATGCGCGCGACTTGCGAGCGGGAGTACTCCGGCGCGAGATGCGCCGAGATAAACACGTCCAGGCGCATCCGGTCGTGCGCGGGCGCGGCGGTAAAGGTCGGATGCGACGTCACGCGCTCATTCTAATACGCGTCACGCGCGATTACTTCGCGTCGACTTCTCTGCTCGCGGCGCGGTCTCTCCTATTGCGGCGGCGCGGGAGCTGCGCCGGCCGGCGTGGGAGCTGCGCCGGTCGGCGGGACAACGTTCTCGCAGGTCGTGTTGCTATGGCTGGTCAGCGGAAAGATCCCGTAGCTCTCCTTGGTGCAAACTTCTTGCGGCGTGGGAGTCGAGGGAATCGACGCGTAATAGCATCCCGTAAAAGGCGCGAGCGCCAGCGCCGCGGCGATTGTCAGCGTGCGCGGTTTCATCGCGCCGTCATCGTAGTCAGGAAATCTTAAATGGAGCCGGATGCTTCGCTTCGTGCGCGGCGATTTTCTGCTCGTGCGCCAGCGTCAGCGCGATATCGTCGAGTCCTTCGAGCAGGCAATTCTTGACGAACGGATCGATCTCGAAATGCGCGGTCCATCCAAAATCGTCGGCGACGGTCTGCTTTTGCAGATCGATCGTCAGCCGGTACGCCTCGTAATCGCCGGCGGCGCGCACGATATGCTCGACCTCATCTTCCTTGAGCCGGACCGGCAGCATTCCGTTCTTGAAACAGTTGTTGAAAAAAATATCGGCGAACGACGGCGCGATCACCGCCTTGAAGCCGAAGTCGTCGAGCGCCCACACCGCATGCTCGCGCGAGCTGCCGCATCCGAAGTTCGCCCGCGCGACCAGTATCGACGCATCCTTGTAGCGCGCGCGGTTGAGCGCGAAATCGGGATCGTCCGAGCCGTCGGGACGCCGGCGCCAATCGAAGAACAGCCCGCGCTTGAGCCCGCCGCGCACCACCGCTTTGAGGAACTGCTTGGGAATGATCTGATCGGTATCGACGTTGGGCCGGTCCAAAGGAGCGACCAGCCCGGTGAAATTCTTGAACGCCCGCATCGCTCTCGCTCCTCTTAATGCCTGGCTCTCGCTGAACGCGTCGCCGTTAACTGTTCGCCCACTCGCGCACGTCGACGAAGTGGCCCGCGATCGCGGCCGCCGCCGCCATCACCGGGCTCACCAGATGGGTGCGGCCGCCCTTGCCCTGGCGCCCCTCGAAGTTGCGGTTCGAAGTGCTGGCGCATCGCTCGCCGGGGCTCAGGATGTCGGGATTCATGCCCAGGCACATCGAGCATCCCGACTCGCGCCACTCGAAGCCCGCCTCGACGAAGATCAGATCGAGTCCAAGCTGCTCGGCTTCCAGTTTCACCTGTTGCGATCCCGGCACCACCATCGCATGCACCTGGGCCGCGACCTTCTTGCCCTTCACGATATCAGCGGCGGCGCGCAGATCGCTCAGGCGCGAGTTGGTGCACGAGCCGATGAAGACGCGGTCGACCCTGATGTCCTCGATCGCGGTGCCGGGCCGGAGCGCCATGTACTCGAGCGCGCGTTCGACCGCTTCGCGTTCGTTCTTGTCGCCGATCGCCGCCGGGTCGGGCACCTTGCCGGTGACCTCCGCGACCATCGCCGGATTAGTTCCCCACGTCACCTGCGGCGCGAACGCAGCAGCATCGAATTTCACGCTGCGATCGAAGCGGGCGCCGTCGTCGCTCGTGAACTCGAGCCACACTTTTACCATCCGCTCGAACTCCGCACCCGATGGCACGTACGGCCGGCCGCGCAGGTAATCGATAGTGGTCTGGTCCGCCGCGATCATGCCGGCGCGCGCGCCCGCTTCAATCGACATGTTGCAGACCGTCATCCGCTGTTCCATCGAGAGCGCCGCAATCGCATCGCCGCGATATTCGACCACGTATCCGGTCGCGCCGTCGGTCTTGATACGCCCGATGACGCCGAGGATTAGGTCCTTGGCGCCCACTCCCGCCGCGCGCTTGCCGTCGATCCGAATCTCCAGCGTCTTGGGCTTCGCCTGCCACAGGCACTGCGTCGCCAGCACGTGCTCGACCTCGCTGGTGCCGACCCCGAATGCGAGCGCGCCGAACGCGCCATGGGTCGAGGTGTGACTGTCGCCGCACACGATCGTCATCCCGGGCTGCGTGAGGCCCAGCTCGGGGCCGATCACGTGGACGATTCCCTGCTCGCGCGAGCCCAGGTCGAAGAGCCGAATCCCGAAGTCGCGGCAGTTGCGGCGCATGATGTCGATCTGGAGCGCCGAGTCGGGATCGGTAATCGGTTTGGAGCGATCGGTGGTGGGAACGTTGTGATCGAGGGTCGCGAACGTCCGCTCCACCGCGCGCACTCTGCGGCCCGCGTTGCGGAGACTCTCGAACGCCTGCGGCGAGGTGACTTCGTGAACCAGGTGGAGGTCGATAAAGAGCAGCGCGGGCTCGCCGGGCCGTTCGAGCACCACGTGATGGTTCCAGATTTTTTCGAACAGCGTCTGCGCCGCCATGAAAGAGGCCCTCCAGGAACTGTACCTTAACTGCAAGCCTGACCGGATCAATCATTATCCGCCACCACGAATAGCGGTCAAACCGCAGGGGCTGAGCAGGGGTGACCCCTGCACTCACCTCAACGCAACAAGCCGGCTCCGTTGTCGCCGACGGAGAAAAGCTGCGTCACCCTGAGAGTCTGTGAGTTTTTCAAAAGAGTAAAAGTGAAAACGAAAATGCTGCCCGGGTCGCGACCGCTGGGAAACCACTGTCGTCGCATTGAATCGGCAAAAGACGGCCGTCATCCTGAGCGAAGGCTGCCGGAGTCGAAGGATCGCTACGTACTTATGGTTTGAATACTCAGCGATGGTAATCCACGCGCCGCCGATCGCCTTGCCGTTGCCTCGCTGCCAGGCCGCTCGCATGGCGATGCACCAATGACACGCGCTGCTCGCGGCGACACCGGAGCCAGCTCTTGTGTGCTGGTGGGTGCAGGGGTCAGCCCCTGCCCGCTGCTAGAACATGAACGTGATCGGCATGATCGCTGCGGTGAACCAGCCTAGCCACGCCGATTCGACCAGCGCTATTGCCAGAAGATTGCCCGAGCCGGAGTATGCCGCCGCGGCGAAAATTTCGAAGAAGATAAACACCAGCGCGAGGCTCGGCAGTACCAGGATCATCACGAACGGCAGCAGGTGAATCTCCACGCCGATCGCCAACAGAATGAGAATCATCGCGCGGCCCACCACGCCGCGCATGGTCGAGGCAGCCAGGCTGCCGCTCCGCACGATCATCTCGAAGGCGAGGAAGAATGGCAGCAGCACCACCGAGCATAGCAGGGTCGCGAACAGGCGCTCCGGCGTCGGCGTCACGCGATGAAACACGGCGCCGAGCGGCACCAGCATCGCATAGATCGCCGCGAACGCGGCCAGTGCCGCGAGCAGGGTCATGCCGAGGTGCTCGCCGGCGCGTTCCCAGCCGAGGCGGTTGCGCAGCGCGAACACCAGCATCACGCCGCCGGCCAGGCCGAGCCAGGAAATCACCACGTCGCCCACCGCCAGCGACACGAAGAAGGCCGGCGGATGGGTCGCCACCAACGGCATCACCGTCGCGAGCGCGAGTCCGCCGAGACCGAGCCATCCGCCGTCCGTGTCGCGACGCCATTGCGGCGCGAGACTGCCGGTGATTCGGCCCAGGCCGATCAGCAGGAACAGAAACGTGGCGATCGCCACCGCGCCGATACGAATTCGGGGTTCATCCAGAGTCAGCGGAGCGCTGCGCCTGGTTGCGAACACGCCGTCAAGCCATTCGATGATGGTTTGCGCAGCGGCCGGCGAGAAAATGATCGAGAGGTGATCGGTGTTCGCGATCTCGATCGCGCGGACCGCATCGCCAGCCGCGAAATTGCCGTAGACTTTGCCGGGCTCGAGCGCGTCCACGCCGGCGAGTTTGGCCGCGATCCGATCTGACGAGAGCTTGATTTGATCGGGGTCGCGCGCGGCGAAGATAAATAACGCGTTGTGTGGCCGCACGCTGCCGGCCAGTTGCAGCCCGCCCGAGATCATTACTGCGCCCTTGAGATCCGGGTCACTGGTCGCGTAATCGAGCGCGGCTCCCGCTCCCATCGAATGGCCGATTACCACGATTCGCGATCCGTCGACGCCCGGAGTGACGCGCAAAAAATCGATCGCGGCGCGGACGTCGCCATCCAATCCCGCGCCGATCGCGCGGTTGGAGGCGAATGGATTGCGGTTGTCGCCGTGGCCGCGGACGTCGATTGCGAGCACCCCATAGCCCGCGTTCGCGATCCGGCGCGCGAGCGTACTCATCATCGCGCGGTCGAACGAAAATCCATGAATCAGCAGGACCGCCGGAGGGCGCTCGCTGGGCGGCAGCGGATCGATCCCGTCGATGGGATTTTCCCCGGGCGGGGTGTAGAAGGTTGCCGGAATTCCGCCTTTCAACTGGAAGTCGATGTGCGGCGGGCCGCCCACCTCGAGATAGGCCAGGCGCCAGAGCGCCAGCATATAGATGACCAGCGCACCCGCGCACAGCGCCCGCAACAACCGCATCAAAGAATCGCATTCCGATCCGGACGGCGAGTCAAACCTGCACGGACTTGACTCCCGGTTTACTTGATTCGACGGGTGGGTGCGGCGCGCTCGGCGTGCGCAAGGCCGCGCGTTATAGCGTCATCGCCGAAGCGCTTCATGACCCGATCGAGCGCCATGTTCAAGCGGTCGCGCTTGAGGTCGGGGGCAGGCGGAGCATCGAATAGTCCAAGCTGGCCCAGGTCGGCGCGCATGAGGTTGTGCACGTGGAGACCGGCGAGGCGAATCTTGTCGCTCTCGCGCACCCGCGAGAGCAGATGCGTGGCGACGCGCATGATTTCGGGGCCATCGTCGGTCGGGTTTTCGATCGAGAAGCTGCGCGTCAGAATCGGATAGCGCCCTTGGCCGAGCGGCCGGGCGAGCTTGAGCTTGAGGATGATCGTGCGCGCGCGCACCTTGTCCGTGCGCAGCCGGCGCGCGAGGGCGTCGGCGTGCGCGAACAGCGTACTGCGCAGTTGCTCGGAGTCGAGCGCAAGATCGTGACCAAAGGTGTTCTCCTCGCCGTATGACTTGCGCTGCCAGTCGGCAATCACGGGACGCTCATCGACGCCGCTGGCGAGCGCATGGAGATGCGGCCCCATCGAGCCGAATGCGCCTCGGAGCGCGGAGACGTCGCGCCGCGCCAGCTCGCCGACCGTGGTGATTCCATGCTCGTGCATCCGAGCCAGCGTCACTCGCCCGACGCCCCATAGCCGCTCGACCGGCAACGGATCGAGAAATTCGCGAAGCTGC
>DATDGX010000040.1:0-8105 GCA_036521875.1 Binataceae bacterium (SeqCode) | reverse complement strand
GGACCGGGATGGCGCTGATGGGAATCATGTCGGGGCGCCAGCGCGTGGCCGAGACGTTGGAGGCGATGCATCGCGCGGGCGTGCTGGGCGCAGTGATTCCCGAGTTCGGCAATCTCTACGCGCGCGTGCTGCACGACCTCTACCACATCTATACCGTCGACCGGCATTCGCTGGTTGCGGTGCGCGAGCTCGAACGGCTGCGCGCCGGCGAGTTCAAGGACACCACCCCGCTGCTCACCGAAGTTGCGCGCGAACTGAACGCGCTACCGCTGGTGTTCCTGGCGCTGCTGCTGCACGACATCGGCAAGGGCCACGGCCACGACCATCACGAGCGCGGCGCCACGCTGACCGCCGACGTCTCGCACCGCCTCGGACTCGACCCGGAGGAAATCGATCTGGTCGTGTTCCTGGTGCGCAATCATCTCGCGATGTCGCAAGTCGCGCAGAAGGGCGACCTCGACGACCAGCAGACGGTCGACGAATTCGCGCGGCAGGCGGGCTCGATTGACCGGCTCAAGGCGCTTTACCTGCTGACCTACGCCGACATGCGCGCGGTGGCGCCCAACGTTTACAACAACTGGCGCGACATGCTGTTGAGCGACCTTTATATGCGCGCGCTCAAGGTGCTCGAGCAGGGCGATCACGAGGCGGTCGATCCCGCGCGCCGGCTCGCAATCGTCAAAGCGGCGGTGCGCGAACAGCTTACCGCCGCGGCCGCCGGTGCGGGCGGAGCTATGGGCACGGGCGCGCCGGACGCCGAGGTCGAAGCGTTCGTGGCCGAGATGCCGGACCGCTACTTCTTCACGGTTCCCGAGGGCGACATCCCGCTTCATTTCGAGATGATGCGCGGGCTCGGCGAACGCCCGATGGTCTGCCGCCATCGCCATTACCCGGAGCTCGAGTTCAGCGAGTTCATCGTGGTGACGCGCGACCAGCCGGGACTGTTCTCGATGATCGCGGGCGCGCTCACCGCGAACAATCTCAACATCCTGTCCGCGCGCATCACCACCCGCGCCAACGGCGTCGCGATGGACGTGTTCCGCGTCTCGCATCTGCAGGGCTCGGGCCTGATGGCGATGGAGGAAGAGCGCTGGCTGCGGGTGGAGCGTGACCTCGAACGCGTGATTACCGGCGCCCAGGATATCGCGGAGCTGGTCGCGTCGGCGCACCAGGTGCAGAACGCGGGGCGCAAGTTCATCCGCCGCGTCGCGACCGAGGTGACGGTCGACAATCGCAGCTCCGAACAATTCTCGGTGATCGACGTTTTCACGCAGGATCGCGTCGGGCTGCTGTTCGCGATCACGCATACGCTCTACAAGATGGGCCTGCTGATTCATTTCGCGCGCATTTCAACCAACGCCGACCAGGCGCTGGACGTTTTCTACGTGAGCGATCGCGAGGGCAACAAACTCACCGACCTCGAGCGGATGCGCGAACTGCGCGGCGTGCTGGTCGACGAGCTTGCCGAAAATCCGGCGCAAGGTGCGACTTGAGCGGGGCGGACTGGGACGAGATTGTCGACCGCCATCTGGCGCGTCAGGCGGTCGAGCGCGGGCTGAGCCGGCATTCGCTGGAAGCGTACGGGCGCGACCTGCGCGACTTTCAGGACTGGTGCCGCGCGCAGGCGTTGGCACCCGCCGGCTTCGATGCCGCCGCGCTGACCGCGTACCTGGAAAAGCTCGCCGAGCGGGGGTTGGCGGTTGCCACTCAGCGCCGGCATCTCGCGAGCCTCCGCGGCCTCGCGCGCGAGCTGGTCGACCGCGACATAATCGAGCGCGACCCCGCGCCTGCGGTAAAGCTCAGACCGCATCCGCGCAAACTCCCACGCACGCTCTCGCGCCACGACCTGGAAATTCTGCTCGAAACGATCGACACCTCGACGACGCGCGGCTTGCGCGACCGCGCGATGCTCGAGCTCGCGTACTCGTGCGGCCTGCGCGTGTCGGAGCTGGTCGGACTGCAGCAGCATCAGGTGAACGTACCCGCGCAAGTCGTGATCGTGATCGGCAAGGGCAACAAAGAGCGGATGGTGCCGGTGGGCGGAGCGGCATTGCGCGCTCTGAAAACGTACCTCGACGCGCGAAGAAAAGAAGAGAACGAGGCGGCGAACGAGCCGCGTCGCAAGTCGCCCGCGCGGCGCTCGCCGGCGCGGCGCTCGGCGGCGGTGTTCGTGTCGCGGTTGGGGCGCGCGATGACGCGGCAGGGATTTTTCAAGGCGCTCAAAGGATGGGCGGCCGGGGACCGCAGGCTTTCCTGGGTAAGCCCGCATACGCTGCGTCATTGCTTCGCGACGCATCTGCTCGAAGGAGGCGCGGACTTGCGCGCGGTGCAGGAGATGCTCGGCCACAGCGACATCTCGACCACGCAGATTTACACGCATCTCTCGAAAAGCCGGCTCCGCAAAGTGCATCGCACGTTTCATCCGCGCGCCAGGCGCGCCACGCACGTCGAGGCATGAGCGCAGGCTGACGAGAAACATTTGGGGAACACCAACGACTTCTTGCGCCAGGTTTCGATTTGGGCGCTGCCCGTCATCTTCGCGATCATGTTGCACGAAGTGATGCACGGGGTAATCGCGCTGAGACTTGGCGACGACACCGCGCTGCGCGCGGGGCGCCTGACCTTGAATCCGCTTTCGCATATCGATCTTTTCGGAACCATCATCCTGCCTGGCTTGCTTCTGTTTATGGGTATGCCGGTGTTTGGCTACGCGAAGCCGGTGCCGGTGAATTTCGGGCGGCTCCGCAACGGGCGGACCGGGATGATGGAGGTCGCCGCGGCGGGGCCGCTGACCAACCTGCTGCTCGCGGTGCTGAGCGCGCTCGCGATGCATCTCATGATGCGCTTCATACCCTCGAGCTGGGGGCAGTCGGTCGCGATCCCCGCGGTGCTGATGCTGCAGGCGTCGGTCGTCATCAATGTGGTCCTCGCGGTGTTCAACCTGTTGCCGCTGCTGCCACTGGACGGCGGGCGCGTGGTGGCCGGGTTGCTGCCGCTGCCGGCGGCGCGCGCGTTCGCGCGCCTGGAGCCGTTCGGGTTTCTGATCCTGCTCGTGCTCCTGTATACAGATTCGGTTGAGAGAGTGATCACACCGATCATCAACGCGATCGCGGGGATCCTGCTGTGAGCGACGAGCCGGCGCAACCGAGAATCGAATACGATGCGGGCCTGCGCTTCAAGCTCGCGATTTATGAAGGGCCGCTCGACCTGCTGCTGCATCTGCTGAAGCGCGCGGAACTCGACGCGCACGACGTCACCGCAAGCGCCGTCACCGAACAGTATCTCGCCTACCTCGAGCTGCTCGACCGGCTCAACCTCGACGTCGCGGGCGAGTACCTGGTGATGGCGGCGACGCTGCTGCTGATCAAGTCGTTCTCGATTCTGCCGCATCCGGAGCTCGCGGACGGCGACGAGGCCGAAGAGCTCAAGCGCGATCTCGTCGAGCGCCTGCTCGAGTACCAGCGCTACCGCGAGGCCGCGGAGAAGCTCGGCGCGCGGCCGATTTTGGGGCGCGACGTCTTCAGCGCGCCGGGCGAGCCCGCTCCGGAAGCGGACGGCGGGACGCCGCTCCGCGTATCGATATTCGACCTGGTCGAGGCGATGGGAGCGGTGCTGAAACGCATCGCGGATCAGACGCCGCGCGGAATCGAGATTCGCGACATTCCGGTCGCCGAGTGTATCCCGCGGATTTTGAACGCGATCGCGCGCGGCTCGCGGGTCGAGTTCGCGTCGCTGTTCGAAGACCTGACCGATCGCTCGATGGTCATCGCAACCTTCATGGCGCTGCTCGAGCTGATTCGCCGGCGCGAAGTGCGCGCGTATCAGGAAGTACGCTTCGGCGCGATCTGGCTCGATCGCGGCGAGAACAACGCGGCGGAGCCGCCGCCGGGCTGAGCGGAGATTCAGTGGACGACGAACGGCTGAAAGCGATTCTCGAGGGCCTGCTGTTAGCGGCCGGCGAGCCGACCCCGGCCGCGCGCCTGGCGACCGTGCTGGACGTTCCGCGCGGCGTGGTTCAGAAAGCGCTCGCCGAGATGGCCGCGGAATACGGCGCGCATCATCGCGGTATCGTGATCGAAGAAGTCGCGGGTGGATTCCAGTTGCGCACGCGCAAAGAACACGCGGAGTACGTCCGCAAACTGCTCGCCGCGCGGCCGCCGCGGCTTAGCCGCCCACTGCTCGAAACGGCGGCGATCATCGCCTATCGCCAGCCGATCACGCGCCCCGAGATCGAGCACCTGCGCGGCGTCGATACCGGCGGCGTGCTCGAGACGCTGCTCGAGCGCAGGCTCATCAAGATTGAAGGCCGCAAGGAGGCGCCCGGCCGCCCGATCATTTACTCGACCACCGACGAGTTCCTGGAAGTGTTCGGACTCAAAGACCTGGAGAGCCTGCCCGACCTGAAGGAGTTTCGCGAGATTGAGCGCGCAGTCGAGGAAGCCGAGACGCCGCCGGTCGAAGGCGTCGAGACGCATCCCGAGGACGTCACTGCGTCGGCCATCCAGGAATTTGCGGAGCCGGCCGAGCGCGCGGAAGCCGAGTCTCCGCAGCCGGCGCCGGCAGAGTCCGCGACGACGTCGGAAGAGACGGCAGCGCGCCCGCCGACTGACGACGATTCGGAACCGCCGCGCTAACTATCCTTCAGCGTCTTCGAACATCCCGGACTCGGGCGAGTAATTTTCGAATCGCGTGTACTGGCTCAGGTAGGTGAGCTTCGCGGTGTCAGTGGGGCCGTTGCGCTGCTTCGCGATAATAATTTCGGCGACGCCAGGCTCCTTGCTTTCCTTTCCTTTGTAGACTTCGTCGCGATAGATGAACGCGATCACGTCAGCGTCCTGCTCGAGCGCGCCTGACTCGCGGAGGTCGGCGAGCAGCGGGCGGCGGTCGGGGCGCGTTTCGACCTGGCGATTGAGTTGCGAGCATCCAATCACCGGCAGGTTCAACTCCTTGGCGAGCGCTTTCAGCGAACGCGAGATCTCCGCGATCTCCTTCTCGCGCGATTCGCCGGGCCGCGCCGCGCGCATCAACTGCATGTAATCGACGACCACCAGCCCGAGGTTGGTCGAGCGATCGCGTTTCAGCCGCCGGCATTTCGCCTTGAGCACCAGTGGCGACGTGTCGGAGGAGTCGTCGATAAAAATGTTGGACCCGCTGAGCCGGTCCGCGGCTTCGATGAGCTTGGGGAAGTCGTCTTTGCGGATGTAACCGGTGCGGACTTTCGCGCTGTCGACGCGAGCCTCGGAACAGAGCATCCGGAGCACCAGTTGCTCCTTCGACATTTCCAGCGAGAAGAACGCGACGCCGACCGGCGGGTCGGCATACAGAGCGGCGTGGGTCGCGATGTTGAGCGCGAGCGCGGTTTTGCCTACGCCCGGGCGCGCCGCGATGATGATCAGGTCGGAAGGCTGGAAGCCCGCCGTGATTCGATCGAGATCGACAAACCCGGTCGGCACGCCGGTGACCAGCTCCTTGCGTTCGAACAGGCGCTCGACCAGCTTGATCGAAGCGACAGTCAATTCCTTCATCCGGTGGAACGAAGGTTTGACGCGCTTCTCGGAGATTTCAAAGATGCGGTGCTCGGCCTGGTCGACGAACTCGTCAACGTTGTTGGGCGCGTCGTAGGCGGAGCTCGCGATGTCGGTTGAGATCGAGGCGAGGCTGCGCAGCACCGCCTTCTCGTGGACGATGCGCGCGTAATGCGCGATGTTGCCGGCGGTCGGCACGGAGGCCGCGAGCTCCGCGATGTAGGAGGGGCCGCCAACCGCCTCGAGCGCGCCCTTGCCGCGCAGCGCGTTGGTAAGAGTGATGGCGTCGACCGGCTCGTTGCGCTCCCACAGGCCGATCATGGCCTGGAAGATCTGGCGATGCGCCTCGCGATAGAAATCTTCGGCGCCGATAATTTCCAGCGTCTGATCGAGCGAGGTGTTCTCGAGCAGGATCGCGCCGAGGACCGACTGTTCGGCTTCGAGATTTTGCGGGGGAACGCGCCTCAGTATGTCGTCGCCGCCGTCCGCCACTTGCCCGCCACCTCCGACCACGCGTCCTTATCCAAACTTGAATCGAGTATCGCAGCATGCGGGCGCCCCGCTCAAGTCCTCGGTCGCGACGACGCCGATCATTCGTTCACAAGTCCGTCCACAACTTACGCCACGACGTTGGAGTAGCTGCGGGTTTGCTCTTCACCTGCGAATGATTCTGCCGCTCCTTTCGATCGCGCGGCGCGGCTGGGACCTTGCCAGTAGCGGGCCGAGCGCCATGCCGAACAGAAATCCGCCTACGTGCGCCCACCATGCGACTCCGCCGACGATCGTGCCGGGCGCGCCCTCCATCAATCCGTAGAAGAGTTGCACCGCGAACCAGAGTAAAAGATAAACCACGGCCGGGAACTCGATGAACTGGATGAAAATGAAAATCGGAAGAACGGTGAGAATGCGGCCGCGCGGGAAAAGTACGAAGTAGGCGCCGAGCACGCCGGCGATCGCGCCGGACGCGCCGATTACCGGGATTTGAGAGGCCGGGTCGATCCAGATGGTCGCAAGCGCGGAGGCGATTCCGCACGCGAAGTAAAAGCAGAGGTATCGCAACGGGCCGAGGCGATTTTCGACCGCCGCGCCGAACACCAACAGATACAGCATGTTGCCCGCGATGTGCAGCAATCCGCCGTGGAGGAACATCGCGGTGAAAATCGTGAGCGGCGGCCATAGACCGGCGGCCTCAGGACCGAGCTGCCCCGCGCGCTCCAGGAGCGGGAGGGACGCGCTGACCTGCGCCGGCACCATCGCATAGCGCGCGATGAACGCGAGGACCTGGCGGCCCAGCGAGTACTCGTAAACGAATACCGCGAGGTTGGCGGCGATCAGCGCCGCGTTCATCGGCGTCAGGCGGCGCGGTGCGGCGCTGTCACGAAGCGGAATCATCGAAGTGCGCCGACGAATTGAACCACAAAGAACCCGGGGCACATAGACGGTAGCATCGCGCGAGCGGCGGCATCAGCGAGCGCACGGTTGAGCGCGGCGGCGTTGTATGCGAGAAGGCTAGCAAAGGGAGTGTGTCATCCGCGTAGGAGGTTTCGATCATGGAAGTTGTCTCGAGCGAAGTAACCGTCCAGACCGGCAACGAGAAAATGCCGGCGCATCTCGCGCGCCCCGCATCGGGCGGGCCGTATCCTGCGATAGCGGTCGTGATGGAGGCGTTCGGCCTCAACGATCAGATCAAGCGAATCACCAACCAGTTCGCATCGGAAGGCTTCGTCGCGATCGCGCCGAATCTGTATTTCCGCACGCCCAACAATGTCGTCCCGTATAGCGATCTGCCCGGGGCGTTCCGCCTGATGGGCTCGATCAACGACGAGCAGGTGGTCAAGGACATGGGCGCCGCGATCGCGTATCTGAAGACGCTCAAGGAGGCGAAGTCCGGCGCAGTCGGCACGACCGGATTCTGCATGGGCGGACGCGTCGCGTTCCTGGCCGCGTGCCGGATCCCCGAAGTGAAAGCCACCGCGCCATTTTACGGCGGCGGGATGGTGTCGTCGCGGCAGCCGGGAGTGAAGGCGCCTATCGAGTACGCAGAAGGGCTGCGCGCTCCGGTGCTGGCGTTCTTTGGCGGCAAAGACGCGTTCATCCCAATTGACGAAGTTGACAAGTTTCGCGACACGCTCAAGAGCGCGGGCAAGACCGCCGAGGTGGTGCTCTACCCCGACGCGGACCACGGCTTCATGTGCGACGATCGTCCGTCGCATCATCCCGCGCACGCCAAGGAGGCGTGGGCGAAGACGATCGCGTTCTTCAAGCGGCATCTCGGCTGAGCATCGGGCGGTCGCACTTGTCAGGGAGCATCGGGCGGGTTGGCGCGGGCCGGCCCGCCCTTCTCTTCACGGCCGTGGGCGTCATGCTGTGCGCGGTCGCGGCAGTGACTGTATCGTCGTGCTACTCGTCGAATTATCACCAGGAAATCGCAGCTAACATCGCGCTGATCTCCGACCTGTCCGATAAGCTCGCCGACTACTGCGACGCCGGCTTCGTACTCGGCGGCCGCCCGGTCAGTTCCGAGGAGATGGGCGAATTTTACTACGCACTCAAGAAGGCGCGCGCGACGGCGGCGATGAC
>DATDGX010000039.1:0-14712 GCA_036521875.1 Binataceae bacterium (SeqCode) | reverse complement strand
TGTACCGCCGGTACCGGCACGGGTCATTGTCAGGGAGTTGTTGTAGCGGTCATTAATCGATTGCAACGGGGCGCCATAGCCGAACTTGTAGACCGTTCCGTCCTTGCGGGTTAGATCCCATCCGCCACCGTTCGGCACGGTAGCGTCGTACGTGATATGGGAATTGAACCAGATTCCCACCGGTTGGGTGTTACACACGAAGTCAGTATTGCTCGTGATCGGACACGAATTCGTGGTGCACGCCGGGTCGGTGTTGGCGCAGGCAATCTGTGCGCCGTCAGGCATTACTACGCTCGCCGAGTTGAACTGGCCGTTGGCGACTTCGGTCGCCGAATACAGGTAGATGTCGTAGTTGAGCGTCGTGCCGATACCGAATGCGCCGTAGACGATGTTGTTATTTACGTCCTTGTCGTAGGACCGATACGTGCGCGTCACGTTGATTGGAATCGGCGCTGCAATAGTGAGGTCGGTCTTGGAATATTCGAATAGTCCGGCTCCCATCGCGGTAAGGCTTTCGCCGGGAGCAGGATTAATCGACGCGGGGGTAACGCCACCCGTGACAACGCAACCTGAAAGCGATGTATCGGGTTTGCACGCTGCGGCGAACGCCTCTGCGCCAGTCCCCAGCAGTATAGCGACCACCAGGCTGATAGCTAACGCGCAGCTAATCCGGAGTTTATCTGGGTTCATGGAAAACCCCTCATGGAACCGAGAATTGGACCGCGCTGGTGGACGAACCGCTTGGGGTGGTGACAGACACGAAACCCGTGGAGGCACCGCTGGGGACGGTAACTATGAGCTTGAGCGGATCGGCGACGGTAATGCTCGCGATGACGCCATTGAATTTGACTGTGTCCTGGCTCGCTGTGGTACTGAATCCGGAGCCGAACAGAGTTACCTTGCTACCCGAAGCACCGTGGATCGGCACGAAACTAAAGCCGACACCAACGCCCCTCGAGATTCCCAACAAGTTGCCTACGGCGTCGTATTGATAGGCGGCAACGTTATTGGATCCATCGACAACCGCGTTTAGTCTGCCGTTAAAGTCGTAAACATAAGTCACCTGGGCATAAGAGACACTCGTAGCCGCCAAGATCAGTCCCAACGCGCACAGAAGCGCCAGCGATAACCGCGTAGCTCTGCCGAGCTCGACTGCTTTGCGGAAGAAGCAACCAAAGAGATACGATGCTGATTGCACGCCAAGGTCCTCCTCGACTGAGGATTGAATTCGCACTTCGAATCGAGCAACGGAACTGGAACTAGCTGGCCGGCAAGTCATACCCAAGGGCAGCGGACCGGTGAGCCTATCGAAAACGCGTGAGGTGTGCGTAGCCGAGCAGAAATGCATCGCCGGCTCCTTTCACAACCAGTCACACTCCAGCGAGCGGCGATGTGCTTGACTAGTCGAGAGACTGCGAGATGTATCGCTACTGCACGAGGTTGTCAACCAGAAGTTACAATTGACTGCAATGTGTTAACGATCTTGCTTATGAAATTGCTGGGGCGGAATGTTACGAGAGTGCGAAAACGCATTGGTTCCGGACTGCAGCGGCCCTCGATACTACTCAGAGATAGTTGTCCATCGCGCTGCCGTGTCGCGATGCGGACGGCTTGGCATCGCAGCATCGGCTGAGAAGGATCTCAGGGCCCGGAAAGTTCTAACAGCGCGAAGCGCGCATCTTAGTCCTACAGCATGCGGACGAAAAAACCCAGTGTAGGTTTCGCAAATGGGGTCTTCTCGTTTCTCTATCTCAAGATGACGGCGCTTTCTGTTACCGATTCTCCCCGAGGACGACCGCGTTTCTCTTTTTCATACCGCAGGCAGCGCGAGGCGGCGGCGCGGGTTATTCGAGCGCGGTCAGGGGTATATATCCCTCGAGGCCGCTGCGCATCTTGATCTTCACGTAGTTGAGCGCGATCCCGATAGCGTGGACTTCGTGGCCCTGATGCACCGCGGAGACTTTCTGGCTCCAGCGGTTCGGCTTCTCCATCACGTCCGCATCGTGGGTCAGCGTGAACAGCTTGTCGGACGGCTTCACCAGCTCGACGGCGTCGGGGTCGAGGTAGCCGGTCTCGCCGCTGCGCAATTTCACTTGCAGGAAATAGTGCGTCGACCCGGTGACGTTCACATACATGTTGGCGTGAACGCGCTCGATGTGCTTGCTCCATTTGGTCGGTTCGGTGAAGACCCAGTCGTCGCTGAGAATCTTGAGCCGCGCCTCGGTGGGCTCGACTACCTTGTCGGAAGCACTGAGCTTCGCCGCGCTCGCCTTATGCGCGATGTGTCTGGGCTTCGGTTTCGCGCCCGGCGCCGGTGGCACGGCTCCGCCAGCCTCGGACGGCGGCGGCGCGCCTTCGCCTGGCGGCGCGCCTTCGCCCGGCGATGCCGGCGGCGCCATCTCGTTGGGCGCTGAGGCCGGCGGCGGAGCCTCTGCGCCGGGCGACGACGAGGGGCCGGGAGCGGGCACGATCGACGTCTCGGGAACGCCCTTTTCTTGCGCGAGGAGCGGGCTCGCGAGCAATCCCGCGCCCGCGAGCAATCCAACTATTGCGGCGGCGCCCGCGAGCGCCGAAATCATCTTGCTACGAGGCGGCCTGATGCGACTCGCCCTGCTTCCAGCCGACTCAAAATTCCGCTGAGTCATCTGCCTCACCTCCACCTGCCGTCTTTTCTCAGCCCCCGTCTCTCGTAGCCAGAGTCCTTGTCGGCGCGCGTCTCCCGGCACGCGTGTTTCACTCTTTCTCAGCCGCGTCTTTTTCAGCACGCACCGCACACCGTGCATCGGGTCACGTCACAGGGCGGCGTCTGATGCTCGTAATGCGCCTTCTTCCGCTCCGAGAGCAGGAACCACTTGTGAATATGATGATCGATAAAATCCCACGGCAACAACTCGCCGTCGCTGTAGTGGCGGGTCACGAAGAAATCGGGGTCGGGAAGATCGCCGCCGATGCGCTCGCGCGCCTCGCGGCCGATCGCAACCAGCTCGCGCCAGATTGGCCCCGCACCCTCGCATCCGGCGGCGTCGAGGCGCTCGAGGATCAGTCCGACCCGGCGATCGCCGCGCGACACCAGGGTCTGGAAGTACGCCTCGCGCGGCGACTCCGCGTCTAGCTCGACCGGGCCGAGGCGCTGGAGATGCGCGCGCAGCAGCTTGATTTTGCGCCGCGTCGAGCGCGCGTCCTCCATCGCGTCCCACTGGAAGGGCGTCCACGGCTTGGGCACGAACGGGTTGAGCGAGACGGTGACGCGCCCGATACGGCGGCGCTCGGCGCGCGCGGCGTCGAGAATGCGGCCGGTGAGGCGGGCGATTTCGAGCACGTCGTGGTCGCGCTCCTCGGGCAATCCGATCATGAAATAAAGCTTCAAATTTTCGACGCCCTCGCCCACCATCAGGCGCGCCGCGGACAAAATCTCGTCCTCGCTCAGATTTTTGTTGATGACTTTGCGCATCCGCTCGCTGCCCGCCTCGGGCGCGATGGTCACGCTGTGATTGCCGCCCTGCGCGAGCGCGGCGGCGAGACGCGGCGAGATGCAATCCGCCTTGAGGCTCGACGGCGAGAGGCGCCCGCCGCGCGCGGCGACCGCCTCGGCGACCGCGGCGACGCCGGGGACGCTCGCCATCTCGGCGCCGACCAGGCCGATGACGCCGCGCTCGGCGAGTCCGCGTTCGGCCTCGGCGACGATATGCTCGGGAGAGCGATAGCGAATCGGGCGGTACATGAAGCCGGCCGCACAGAAGCGGCATCCCCACTGGCATCCGCGGCTCGCCTCGACCAGGAACATATCGCCGAAGACGGATTCCCTGGTGAGGATGAGCGAGGAGGTCGGAAAGCGGTCGAGATCAGCGATCAAACGGCGTTTGACTCGGCCGTCACCGCATCCGCGGTAGCTGACGTCGGCGAGGCAACCGCGATCGTCGTAGACGGGGAGGTAGTCGGCGGGGCGATAGGCGCCGTCGAGGATCGCGAGTTTGTCAACCTGGTCGCCCTCGGGCGCGCCGCGGATCTCGTCAAATCGCGTGATGAACTCCGGCACCATCTCTTCGCCCTCGCCGATCAGGAACAAGTCGACGAAGTCGGCGACCGGCTCGGGATTGAGGAACACCGCGGAGCCGCCCGCGATGATCAGCGGATAGCTGCGGCCCGCGCGCGCGGCGCGACGCGCTGGAATTCCCGCCATGCGCAAAATCGTAAGCAGGTTCAGGTAGTCGGTCTCGAATGAGATCGAAAATGCGAGGATGTCGAAGTCGCTGAGCGGGCGGCCGCGCTCGAACGAGATCAATTGCTCGCCGCTGTTACGCATCTGCGCGCGCTCGTCGGGGTCGGGAAGGAACGCGCGATCGGCGGCGACGCGCGCGTCAGATTCGAAGATGTGAAAGATGGCCTGGAAGCCAAGGTTCGCCATCCCGAGCCGATAGATGTTCGGATAGATGACGCAGACGGAGATGTCGCCGCCGAACTGGCGCGGGTAAAGCACCTTTTCGTTGGCGATGCGCTCGAGGGCGCGCTTACGCAGGTACATCAGGCATCTCCGCCATGATCATACAGGCTTTCAGGCGGAGGGGCGAAGGCGCGCCAGTCGGCGCTTCCGCGCTAATCAGCACGAAAAATTCGGGCGGTTCTCCCCTGAGAATGCCTTCTCGCGCAGAGTATCCGTCATGACGCGATTCGGTCCGGGCGCGTGTAGACATTGAAGCTGCCGTCGCGCAGGAAGCCGACCAGCGTCGTTTCCGTCTCCGCAGCGAGCTCGACTGCGAGTGACGACGGCGCCGAGACCGCCGCAAGGATCAGCACTCCGGCGGCCGCCGCCTTCTGCACGATTTCGAAGCTGAGCCTGCCGCTGACCATCATCACGAAGTTGGCGAGCGGGATCATCTCCTTCATCAGCGCGTTGCCCACCACCTTGTCGACCGCGTTGTGGCGGCCCACATCCTCGCGAAGCGTGGAGAGCGTGCCGTTCAAATCGAAGAGTCCCGCGGCATGAATCCCACCGGTGGCGGCGAACACCGTCTGCGCGTCGCGCATCTGCGGCGCGAGCTTAAGGAGCGTCGCGGCCGCGATACTGACCGCGGTGGCCCGATGCTTCAGTGGCTCGAGCCGTCGCAGAATCGAGTCGATGCTGGTCTTGCCGCATACGCCGCAGCTCGAGCTGATCACGAAGTTGCGCTTGAGACGCTGACGGAGACCGTCAGCGGGCACGTTGAGAATAATGTCGATCGCGTTCGGCTCGGGCGCGCCCTTCCGATCCTTTACGCGGCGTATTTCGCCAAGCTCCGATGCCGAGTTGATAAAGCCTTCGGCAAACAGGAAGCCGGCTGCAAGGTCCTCGTCGTGGCCCGGTGTGCGCATGGTGAGCGTGAAGCGCCGTCCGCCGAGCCGAATCTCGAGAGGCTCTTCGACCGCGAGTTTCTCGGTGCGCGTCGAGGTCCCGCCATCGCGCCATTTGAGCGCACGATGCTCGCGGATTTCATCGCGAGCACCGTCGCTTGCCTGGTCGGCGGTCTGGCTGCGGGTTGTCATCCCTCGCCAACGTCTTCTGAAGTGTCCGGAGGCTTGGCCGTCATAGTGAGGACCGCTTCGCGCACCAGCGGCTTCAGATCGTCGCCGCCGTCTACGACGTATTCGACGATGTCGCGGCGCATCCGCGCCTCCCAGAAATTGCGCAGATGGAGCGCAATTCCTTCGACGGCTTCATCATGACTTGGATAGCCGGCGAAGTAGTCGCCGATATCGTTCGCCATCATCACGAGGCGCTTAATTTCCACGATTTACTATGACCGCCTTCCGCTCTGAGAGCCGCCACACGACGGCTTACCCGCCGGCCGCCGCGGCGCGCGCGTGCAGCGACTCCGCACTTGGCGCGACCTGGACCGCGGTGACTTTGAATTCGGGGCAATTGGTGGCCCAGTCCGAATGCTCGCTCATCAGGTCGTTGGTGCGCGACTCCGGATGATGGAAAGTCGTATAGACCACGCCCGGCTGCACGCGCTCGGTAATCAGCGCGCGCAAACGAGTCTCGCCGCGCCGCGCCACCACCGAGACCCAGTCGCCGTCGCGAATTCCGCGCAGCTCGGCGTCGTGAGGATGAATCTCGAGGCGGTCCTCCACGTGCATCGTCTCGTTGAGCGTGCGCCGCGTCTGCGTGCCGACGTTGTACTGCGTTAGTACGCGGCCGGTGGTGAGAATCAGCGGGAACTGCGAGTTGGTGCGCTCCTCGGTCGGGACGTATTCGGTTATCGTGAACTTCCCCTTGCCGCGGACAAACTCGCCGATATGCATGACCGGAGTCCCCGCCGGCGCGCGCTCGTTGCAGGGCCATTGCACCGAGCCCAGCCGCTCGAGGGTCGGGTAGCTGACGCCTGCGAAGGTGGGAGTCAGGCGCGCGATCTCGTCCATTATTTCCGATGGATGGGAGTACTTCATCGGATAGCCGAGCGCGGTTGCCAGCTCGCAAGTGATCTCCCAATCTTCTTTGCCGGCGAGCGGCGCCATCACCTTGCGCACCATCGAGATTCGCCGCTCGCTGTTGGTGAAGGTGCCGTTCTTTTCCAGGAACGAGGAGCCGGGCAGGAAGACATGCGCGTACTTCGCGGTCTCATTGAGAAAGAGATCCTGCACCACTACGCATTCCATCGCGCCGAGCGCCGCCGCGACGTGCTTGCCGTTCGGTTCGGATTGAGCGACGTCTTCGCCTTGAACGTAGAGGCCCTTGAAGCTGCCGTCGATCGCGGCATCGAACATGTTGGGGATGCGCAGGCCTGGCTCCGGATCGACCTTCACGTTCCAGGCGGCGTCGAAGCTGGCGCGGACGACCGGATCGGAAATATGGCGGTAGCCGCTGAACTCGTGCGGGAACGATCCCATGTCGCAGGAGCCCTGCACGTTGTTCTGGCCGCGCAGCGGATTCACGCCGACGCCGGATCGTCCGAGGTTTCCGGTCGCCATCGCAAGATTCGCGATCCCGAGCACCATCGTGCTGCCCTGGCTGTGCTCGGTGACGCCGAGCCCGTAGTAGATTGCGGAGTTGCGGCCGGTCGCATAGAGGCGCGCGGCTGCGCGAATCTTCTCCGCCGCGACGCCGGAAATTTTCTCCGCCGATTCCGGCGAGTTGCGATCCTCCGCGACGAACCGCCTCCACCGTTCGAATTCGCCCGCATCGCATCGCGCGGCGACGAACTCCTCGTCACAGAGACCCTCACTCACGACCACGTGCGCGATGGCGTTTATGACCGCGACGTTGGTGCCGGGACGAAGCTGCAGATGGTAATCCGCCTGCACATGCGGCATCCGCACGATCTCGGTGGTACGCGGATCGATCACGATAAGCCGGGCGCCTTGACGCAGCCGGCGCTTCATCTGCGCAGCGAACACCGGATGTCCCTCGGTGACGTTCGCGCCGATCACCATGATCACGTCGGCGTCCATCACGGAGTCGAAGTCCTGGGTGGTCGCCGAAGTGCCGAACGCGGTCTTGAGCCCGTAGCCGGTCGGCGAATGGCAGACCCGCGCGCAGGTGTCGACGTTGTTATTGCCGAACGCGGCGCGCACCAGCTTCTGCACCAGGAAGGTTTCCTCGTTGGTGCATCGCGAGGACGTGATCGCCCCAATCGCGCCGCGGCCGTTTTCAGCCTGGATGCGTTTGAACTCGGAGGCGGTGTAATCGATCGCCTCCTTCCATGAGACCTCGCGCCAGGGCGCGTCGATTGATTTGCGGATCATCGGGCGCGTGATGCGATCGGCATGCGACACGTAGCCCCACGCGAAGCGGCCCTTCACGCATGAATGCCCGTGATTGGCATGGCCGTCGGGGTTGGGCACCATCCGCGAAACAAAATCGCCTTTCATCTCGGCTCGGAACGAGCACCCGACGCCGCAGTATCCGCAGGTGGTGACGACACTGTGTTCGGATTGGCCGAGTTCAATGACCGACTTTTCCATCAGCGTCGAGGTCGGACAGGCCTGCACGCACGCACCGCAGGAAACGCATTCGGACGCGGAGAAGGGGCCGTTCTGTCCCGGCGAGATCACCGAACCGAAGCCGCGCCCGTCGATCGTGAGCGCGAAGGTTCCCTGGATTTCCTCGCAGGCACGAACGCATCGCGAGCATACGATGCACTTGGAAGGATCGAACGAGAAGTATGGATTCGATGCGTCTGTCGCGGCGTGAATATGATTCGCGCCGTCGCGATAACGCACCTCGCGCAGGCCGACCGCGCCGGCCATGTCCTGCAACTCGCAGTTGCCGTTGGCGGGACAGGTGAGACAATCGAGCGGATGGTCGGAGATATAGAGCTCCATCACGCCGCGGCGCAGGCGCGCGAGCGCGGGATTCTCGGTACGCACCCGCATCCCGTCGCGCGCGGGAGTGGTACACGACGCCGGATAGCCGCGTTGCCCTTCAATTTCGACCATGCACAAGCGGCAGGAGCCGAACGGCTCCAGAGAATCAGTCGCGCACAGCTTGGGGATGTGGATTCCCGCCTCGGCCGCGGCGCGAATCACCGAAGTTCCCTCGGGGACCCGCACCGTGCGGCCGTCGATCGCGAGCGTCACGGATTTCGCCGCGTGGCGAAGCGGAGTGGCAAAGTCACTATCGATTCGGGAACGCATCCGCTTTGCTCGCTCCTGAGCTCGGGGTTTCTGAAGTGGAAATTGTGAGGTCCGGCCCGATGAATTCGACGTCGGCCGCGTTTAGCCCGAAATCCTCGGGGAAAAACTTGAGCGCGCTCAAGACCGGGAGCGGGGTCAGGCCGCCGAGCTGGCACAGCGAGCCGAATCGCATGGTGTCGCAAAGATCGCGCAGCAGCTCCAGGTTTTCTCGCGGGCGGCGGCGATTCGCGAGGTCTTCGATCACCTCGGTGCCGCGCATCGAGCCGATTCGGCACGGAGTGCACTTGCCGCACGATTCGAGCGCGCAGAACTCCATCGCGTAGCGCGCCATCCGCGCCATGTCGACCGTCTCGTCGAAGACTACGATTCCGCCGTGGCCAAGGATCCCGCCGTGCGCCGCCATCGATTCGTAGTCCAGTGCGGTGTCGAGCAGCGCGGCCGGAAAGTACGCGCCCAGCGGACCGCCAACCTGAACGGCGCGAACCGCTTTGCCGGTGGCGGTGCCGCCGCCATATTCGTAGATGATCTCCCGCAAGCTGGCCCCCAGCGGTTTTTCGATCAGTCCCGGACGCTTCGCGTTGCCGGCGAGTTGGAACGGCAGCGTCCCGCGCGAATTTCCGGCGCCTGCTTCGCGGTAGAACTCGCCGCCCTTTTCCAAAATGATTGGCACGCTGGCGAACGAGATCACGTTGTTGATTACGGTTGGCTTGCCGAACAATCCCTCGATCGCGGGCAGCGGCGGTTTGAAGCGCACCATGCCGCGGCGTCCCTCGATACTTTCGAGCATCGCGGTTTCCTCGCCGCAAATGTACGCGCCGGCGCCGAGACGGATTTCCAAATCGAACGATTGGCCGGAGCCCGCGACGTTCGCGCCGAGGTAGCCGGCGGCATATGCGGCCGCGATCGCTTCGCCCAACGCGCGGCGCGCGTGCGGGTACTCCGAGCGCAGGTAAATGTAACCGCGCGTCGCGCCAACGGCGAGCGCGGCTATGATCATCCCCTCGATCAGCACGAACGGATCGCCTTCCATGATCATCCGGTCGGAGAAGGTGCCCGAGTCGCCCTCGTCGGCGTTGCACACAATGTACTTCTCTGGCGAAGGAGCATCGGCGGCAGTCTTCCATTTGATGCCGGTCGGAAAGCCGGCGCCGCCGCGTCCGCGGAGCCCCGACTTGGTGACCTCCGCGACGATCTCTTCGGGACGCATCGCGACCGCGCGCTCGAGCCCGCGGAACCCGCGATGCGCGCGAAAGTCGTCGAGCGAGACCGGATCGGTAACGCCGGCGCGCTCAAAGGTGAGCCGGGTTTGCGACTTGAGCCACGGAATCTCATCGGCGATTCCGAGGCGCAGGCGATGCTCGCCGCCGTTCAGAAAGTCCGCGTCGAAAAGCGATCCGACGTCGGCGGCTGCAACCGGTGCATAGGCAACGCGTCCTTCCGGCCGCGCAACTTCGATCATCGGCTCGTGCGAGAACATCCCGCGCGATCCATTGCGCACCAGGCGAACCTCGATGCTGCGGCGAGCCGCTTCGCTTCGAATCGCATCCGCGACCGCGTCGGCGCCGAGCGAGATCGCGCTCGAGTCGCGAGGAACGTAGACGGATACGCTCACGATTCCCTATTCCCTCAATCGCGCGAGCAGCGCGTCGAAGCGCGCAGGGGTGACGCGGCCATGGAGATCGTCGCCGACCACGATTGCCGGCGAGCAGGCGCAGTTGCCGAGGCAGTAGACCGGTTCGAGCGTGAATGCGCCATCGCCACTGGTCTGACCGAATTCGATTCCGAGGCGACGCTGAATGTGTGCGGCAAGTTCGACCGCGCCCATCGCCTGACACGACTCGGCGCGGCAGACGCGAATCAGATGGCGGCCGGCCGGCTCGGAGCGAAAATCGTGATAGAAACTGACTACGCCGTGGACCTCAGCGCGGGAAAGATTCAACGCGCGCGCGATCGCCGGGACGGCGTCGGGCGGGACGCATCCGAAGTGCTCCTGCACCGCGTGCAGCACCGGCATCAGCGCGCCGGGTTGCGCGCCGACGCGCGCGACGATCTTATCGATCTCGATTTCGATCTTGATCGCGCCCGCATCCCAGCCGCCGTGGCCGTTGCCAGAATGCTTTGCGCCCATCGCCATCCTCAAAACTTGGTATACCACGATATAGCAACTGGCAAAACGAACTGACGCGAGCAGCCGCGGCCTCGCATTCGCGGAGCGCTGGCAATCGGGCAGTATGAATTCGGAGCGCCGTCAGGACCGTGCGAAGTGATCAAGCAGCGCGCGCCCTGAGCCGAGGCGGAAGCTTCTTTCCAGCGCCAGGCTGACGTAGCGTTTCGCGGCGCGCACCGCTTTCGGCAGGTGCTCGCCGCGCGCGAGGAAAGCCGCGATCGCCGCCGAGAATGCGCATCCGGTGCCGTGCGCACCGCCGCCCGGGATCCGCTTGCCGCGCAGCTCGACGAAATCCGTGCCATCGTAGAAGAGATCGATCGACTCGTTGCGGTTTTTGAAATGACCGCCCTTGATCACGACCGCGCGCGCCCCCATCAGGTACAACTCGCGCGCCGCCTCACGCATGGCAGCGCCGTCACCGATTCGCATATGGGTCAGCGCCTCGGCCTCCGGCAGGTTGGGGGTGATGATGCGCGCGAGCGGGATCAAGTGAGTGCGCATCGCGCGCTCACCCTTGCGGTCGAGGAGCCGCGTGCCGCTGCTCGACAGCAGCACCGGGTCGAGCACCGGCGCCGGCAGCGCCATCGCGGTGAAGCAGCGCGCGACCGCGCGGACTACCGCCTCGTTGGCCAGCGCGCCAATCTTGACCGCGTCGGGACGATGCTCGGCGGCGACGATCTCGATTTGCGCGACGACCATCGCGGGCTCGACTGCGGCAATTCGCGCGACGGTAGAACTGTTCTGCGCAATTACCGCGGTGAGCGCAGAGTAGCCGTAGACTTTGAGCGCCGCAAAAGTTTTGAGGTCGGCCTGGATGCCGGCGCCGCCGCCGGGATCGCTGCCGGCGACGGTCAGCGCGATAGGTCGTTTGGGAACCCGCATCACTCGATCGATAGGCTTCAACAGGGGCCCTCGAACGACCCGACAAGTGTAGCATAAGACCCGGAAGATCGGGTTAGTTGATCGATTCACAACCCGACGCTATTTTGCGCAGTGGGCGAAACCGACGAGGCGATTTCAGTGGCAGTCAGAGGACAGTCCGAATTTCTCAATCTCCCGTTCCAGGACAAGCTGGAATTTCTCTACGGACTGCCCGCGCGTCAGAAGCGCGACCTGATTCTCTCGGCGCCGGAGGCGGAGCGCCTGGTCCAGTCGTTCTCGCCGGAAACTCTCTTTTACACATTGAAGGAGATAGGTTCCGCCGACGCGGGCGACTTGCTGAGCCTCGCGCTGCCAGAGCAGGTGAAATCGCTCTTCGATCTCGATTGCTGGGACAAGGACCGCCCCAATTTCAGACGGATGCGCGAGTGGATCGAAGTGCTCGCTGAGGGCGGCCGGCGCCGGATGGCCGACGGCCTGATGAGCCTGGATCTCGAAGTCGTTTCGCTATTGCTCCGCCACTACATCAAGGTGCATCGCCTCGACGACCCGGCCTCCTCGCCCGACGCACCGTCGAACCGCTTCACGCAGTTCGATGAAAACTATTTGATCGAGTTCGTCCGCAGCGATTCGATTTCACAGTACGTCAACGATTTTCTCGAAGAGGTCTTCGAGCGCGACTACAAATATTTCTCCGGCTTGATGGAGGAAGTCTTCTGGGGCGTGGAAGCGGAGTTGGAGGAGGAAGCCTACAACTTCCGGCGCGCGCGCCTCAACGACCGCGGCTTCCCCGACTATTTCGACGCGCAGGACGTCTTCGCATATTTGAATCCGCAGCAGTTTCTCGCGCTGCGCGGCGGATACGAGCCACCGAGCCGCGCCGAGCTGCTCGACGACAGCGAAGCGCTCCCGGCGGACGTCGCACCGGCGATTCCCGGCGACAACTCCCTGTTCAACGCGGCGCTCACCGCGGGCTTCGCGGCGCAGGGCAAGCGCCAAGTCAGATCCGAGATGGCGATGGTCAGCAACCAGGTGCTGGTAGCGCGCTCGGTCGACTTCGGCGATCTCGATGCGGTGCGCGTCGCGGTCGAGATGACGCACGACTACCTGAACCTGGGTCTCGAGCATCTGGCGGCCGGCGACTTGCAGAACGCGATCGAGCATCTGCGCGATACGCATCTGAAGCTGCTGTTTCGCCTCGGCGTGAGCCTCACCATCGATCTGCGCACGCGCGCGGAGGACGTCATGACGGCGCTCGGGCTGAGCGTTAACCGGACGCGCGAGATTGCGTACCTGGATTCGCCGTACCGCGAGGGACTGGCCGGAGTGCTTGCACGCCAGCCGCGCTTCTACGCGGGACTCGATCGCACTGGCGCGGTCGAGATGCGCGATTTCCGCACCATGAACGATCTACATCTGTGCTACGCGATGCTCGATCAAATACGCGCGATACCCGAACTGTTCCGCGCGCTGCTCGGTATCGACATCGCGGCACCCAATTTCCGCGCCCAGATCGCGGCACGGGAAATACGCCTCAGCCAGATCCTGCTCACCGCGCTGGCGCGCAATGCCCTCGAACATCGCCTGGTTCCGGAACCGATCGAGGATACGCAGCTTACCGCGATGCGCATCGCGGTGATGACGCCGAGCAACGGCCGTTCCGCGCGGCTCAGCGAGGAGTTCCGCGCAATGGTTGAGGACGCGCTCGCGACGCGCCTCGATCATCTCGACCACGACGTTCGGCAGCAGAGCCGCGACTTTGTGAATTCGTGCCTGAACCTGTTCGAAGAAGAGTTCGCCGACTTGGGTGGCGAGCGCGAGATCGACGGCCGCTTCATCGGCAGCGTCCTCGTCCGCCACAGCGAGACTTCCGAGTTTCACTGAAATAGAAAGTGTCGGGGTTGTTCTCCGCTCCGGCATCTCACGCTGTAGTTGCGAGGAAGACTGATGAAGGGAGCCGCTCGCCGGACGCGACTATCGTGATGGCTGGAGCGTCACCGTCTGGTCGGCGCCGTTGCGACGCAGCGTCAAGACCGCGGCGCCGCCTCCGTTCTTTACCGCCGCGACGCCCCGGCTGAAATCGTCGAGCGCCTTGATGTCGCGGGTGCCGACCTTGACTATGATGTCGCCGCGCTCCAGGCCTGCCTTCTTCGCGCCCGCGTCGACCTCCGCAACCAGCACGCCGCGCACGCCTGAAACGCCGAAGTAGCCGGCGAGGTCCGGCGTGAGCGGCTGCACCGTTATACCCCATCCCTGCGCGAGCTCGGGCGCCGACGCCGAGCCGGGAGCGCTGCTGAGCGCGGGAGCGGACTCGAACAATTTGTCGGACACGTAGATAGGCGCGTTGACGCCCATCGCCAGCGCGATCGCATCGCTCGGGCGGCTGTCAATCGCGTAGCGCCCCTTGTCCAAATAAATCTTCGCGTAATAGACCTCGTCGCGAAGCTCGCCTATCAACACGCGATCGATCTTGTTGCCGGTTTGTTCGATTACCGAGCGCAGCAGGTCGTGGGTCAGCGGGCGCTCGGGCTTGATGCCGTGCAACTCGAGCATGATCGCCTGCGCCTCGTTGTCGCCGATGAGGATCGGCAGCTCGCGCCGCTTTCCGCGATCTTCGAGCATCACGAAATGAGCCTGGGTGTCGCGGTCGTAACCGACGTTGGAGACTTCGACTTTGATCTGATCGGGCGGGATCGCGGGCGCATGTTCCCCCGCGCAAGCGGCGACGAATGCCGCCAGAAGCAGCAGGCAAAGACCGATTCCGCCTACGGGCTTCATTACGATCAAACTTACGCGCACGCGGCGCCGAATGCTAAGGACCGCCGAATGCCAATTGCCGCGCTTGCTACGACCTCAAGCCCGCGCCCGGAACTTTCGCGCAACCACGTACAGCTCCGAAGATCCCGGCCGACTCGCGCGGGTGCGAACCACTTCGACGGCGGCGAAGTGGAGCTCGAACTGCGCCACGGTTTCCTTGAACCGCGCGCCCATGAAGACCTTGGCGACCATCGCGCCGCCGGGCCTCAGCGCCGCGCTCGCGAACGCGAGCGCGGCGC
>DATDGX010000038.1:0-10650 GCA_036521875.1 Binataceae bacterium (SeqCode) | reverse complement strand
TCAAACAATTGTTACGTAGCGGTCCTTCGACTCCGGCAGCCTTCGCTCAGGATGACCCCTTTTTTTGGGTGACTCATTGAGACGACAGTGGTTCAGGTTCCGTTCCGAGCAGGCGCTCCAAGCCAAATTCATTTTCATTTTTGAAAAACTCACAGACTTCGAGCAATGACGCACTGCTTGCGATCAAGTACCACGCACTGGTGAGCGCGACGCGTTAGCGCGCTTTCCAGCGGGGGGCGCGCTTTTCGATGAATGCCATCGGTCCTTCTTTGGCGTCTTCGGTCTGCAGGATTCGCTGGAACTCGGAGAAGGTGTCGCGCCAAAGAGTCGCGTCGTCGTCGGTGAATGCGCGCGCCGCGATATTGCGGCTGGCCTGGACCGCGAGCGGCGCGTTGGCGGCGACGCGGGCCGCCAGTTCCATCGCGGCCTCCAGCGCTTTACCCTCCGGAGTGACTCGATTGATCAAGCCCAGCTCGTAGGCGCGCTCCGCCGACATCGGATCGCCAGTCAGAATGATCTCCATCGCGTTCGCCATCCCGATCGCGCGCGGCAGCCGTGGGAGCCCACCTGCGGCCGCGAGCAGCGAGCGCTTCACCTCCGGCAGCCCGAACCTCGCGTTCTCGGCGGCCACGATCATGTCGCAGGCCAGCGCGATCTCGCATCCGCCCGCCAGCGCAGGCCCGTTCACTGCCGCGATCAGCGGCTTGCTCCGCTTGCGGGTGACCAGCCCCGCGAAGCCGCCGCGCGCGGTCCCGAGATCGCCGCCCCGCCCTGCTGCGATCTCCTTCAGATCGGCACCGGCACTGAAGGTCGACCCCACGCCGGTCACCACGCCGACCCAAAGCTCGGCGTTCGCCTCGAACTCGTCGAGTCGCGCTTCCATGCCGGTCGCGACGGCTCCGTTGACGGCGTTGCGCGCCTCGGGGCGGTTGATGGTAAGGACGGCGATATGACCATGAGCCTCGAGCGTGACGACCATTAGAATTTCTCCTCGATAAATCTTCCGGCACATGACTGCCGCAAATGATCTAGCACCGATACGCTCGCGATTCCGCCTGAATCGCCATCGAGCAGAGCGCGGGCTATTTCGGTGGCTCAACCGTTTCGGATTTTGTTTCGGGATCGGACGCGTAGAACCATGTCACCACGGTCAACCGCTGCCCGTGTGAAACCGGGGTCACGCCGTGGATCATTTGCGAGGGGAAGGCGACCAGCAGTCCAGGTTCCGCACTCAAAGGTAAGGGGCAGCGCTCCCAATCGGGTCCTTTATCTTTGAGGAGACCGTAAAATGTTAGCCGCCCCTGGCCGTAGGCTCCTTCCTCCGGCTCCGGCGACTCGCGATTCAGAAAAATCACTACCGAAACGCGGCGCTGCCGGCTGGTCTGGTTTTTTCCTGACGGGCTGCCACCGTCTTTATGCGGCGTGTAGAAATCACCTGGGCGGTAAATCAGGAAGCCCGGCGATTCGCAACCGCCAAGTTGCATCTTGAAGTGCTTCTCGAGTTGCGGCAGAAGTCCGGCCAGCCGCTTCTTTAAATCAGCGCGGATCTCCCGCGGAAGGACGATCGACTCGACCTTCCGGATTTTTTCATCGACGCCTTCGAGCCCGTCTGACTCTACGACACGACCCTTCTCAGCCGGCGCAACCGTCATCGCCGCGCAAAGGTCAGCGACGAACTTCGGATCCAGAAAGCCGGGGACGACAAACAGCCCCGCTTGTCGAAAGAACTTGAGCGAAGGCATTCGTTAAGTGCGGAGAAAAGTAAGGGAGGGGTTACTGCGCGAGTTCACTTCAATTCCCTCAAAGCTCCGCTTGGTCAAGTGTTCACTATCTAACCCCAAGCAGCCACTAGTTCAAGCCGAGTCCTGGACTTTCGTGCTCTCCGCAGAAAACTGACACGACCATTCGTCCGGAGGCCTGCTCGCGCCGCCGGCGGCCGCGCCAATTCGCTCGCGAATCGTTATGTGAGTGAAATTCTAACCGACACGATGGAGCGGGTGATCGGTTTCGAACCGACGACCTCGTGCTTGGCAAGCACGCGCTCTACCAACTGAGCTACACCCGCTCCGCTGCCGCCACGAAACCAGCTTCTGCCACAAATCCAGATACTTCGATTTATCGGCCTGATGCGACCGTGTCAAATCGCGGCGCGCTTGCCCTGCGCAATCCGCGCGCTCGGCTGCAAGGCCCGGATCACCTTCACATAATAGTCCACGCCCGACCACACGCTCACCACCATCGAGATCCACAGCACGAACATCCCGGCCGCGAAGAAATCGACATGGAAGTAAGTGTAATGGATCAGCAGCCCGTGCAGCGCGATCGCCTGCAGCACCATCTTGTACTTGCCGAGCTCCTCCGCGGCGACCACCATCCCCTCGGCCGCCGCGATCGCGCGGATTCCCGTGACCATGACCTCGCGCGTCACCAGCACCACGACCATCCATGGCGGCACATGGGGAGCGCGCGCCATCCCGCACAGCATGATCAGCGCGGCGGTCACGACCAGCTTGTCCGCAAGCGGATCGAGGAACTTGCCGAGCGTCGTGACGGTGTTGTAACTGCGCGCGAGGTAGCCGTCGAAGTAGTCGCTGAGCGTCGCGAGAAAAAACACCCCGGCCGCAACCGCCGACATCAGCGGACCGGTGTAGAACAACAGCCACACCAGCACCGGCGCGGTCGCGATGCGAAACAGGGTCAGCAGATTGGGGGCAGTGAACTCCAAGGCCGCGAATTACCTCGTGGAATCGGCGCGCCGCTGATTGTTCGACTGTAGGTCAATCGCGCGAGCGAAACAAACCACCGCCGCTCGACCGCGCTTGACTGCCCGCGCGAGCCTCGCATAGCGTCGCAATTAGCGGGCGCGCTTCCGCATCAGTGAATACGTACTCGAGCGCGCTCCGTTACACGCCGCAATGAAGCCTAACTCGCAACTCAGCAGCGACTACCTTGTGATCGGCGGCGGAATCGCGGGCCTGATGTTCGCGATCCAGGCCGCCGAGAGCGGCACCGTCGTCGTCCTGACCAAGGCCGGCAGCGCGGAGGCGAACACCGCCTACGCGCAGGGTGGAATCGCGAGCGTGTGGAGCGTCGATGACTCCTTCGAGTCGCATATCGACGACACCATGCGCGCGGGCGCGGGGCTATGCGATCGCGCCGCGGTCGAGACCATCGTGCGCGCGGGTCCCGAAGCGGTGCGCGAGCTGATTCGCCTCGGCACCCAGTTCACCCGCGTCGAGCAGGACAGCGAAGCCGAGCAGGGTAGCGACGACGAATACGACCTCGGCCGCGAGGGCGGCCACAGTCATCGCCGCGTCCTTCACGCGCAGGACCTTACCGGCCGCGAGATCATGCGCGCGCTCACGGCTGCCGCTGCGGCGAGGCCGAACATCCGCACGCTGGAAAATCACGTCGCGATCAACCTGCTGGTCGAGTCGCCGGCGGCGGGCCGGCCCGGCGCCTGTTGGGGTACCTACGCGCTCGACTGCAAAACCCAGGAGATAAAAAAGATCGTCGCGCGCGCCACCCTGCTGGCGACCGGCGGCGCGGGCAAGGTCTACCTCTATACCACCAATCCCGACATCGCCTCGGGCGACGGCGTCGCGATGGCTTACCGCGCGGGCGCGCCGATCGCGAACCTCGAGTTCTACCAGTTCCATCCGACCTGCCTGTACCATCCCGCGGCCAAGTCGTTCCTGATCTCGGAGGCGCTGCGCGGCGAAGGCGCGCTGCTCAAAGTTCCCGACGGCACGCAGTTCATGAAGCGCTATCATCCGGACGCCGAGCTCGCGCCGCGCGACGTGGTGGCGCGCGCCATCGACGCCGAGATGAAGCGCCACGGGCTCGACTTCGTGTACCTCGATCTCAGCCATCGCGATCCCGAATTCATCCGCACCCGGTTCCCGAACATCTACAAGCGATGTTTGAGCTTCGGTTTCGATCTCACTAAAGGGCCGATTCCGGTGGTTCCCGCCGCGCATTACCTGTGCGGCGGAGTGAGGACCGACCTCGACGGGCGCACCACGATTCCGCGCCTCTACGCAGCGGGTGAAGTCGCGATGACCGGACTTCACGGCGCCAATCGGCTCGCCTCGAATTCGCTGCTCGAGGCCGCCGTGATGGGGCGGCGAGCGTTCGCCGCGGCGGCGACGGAGCGCGGCGGCGCGCCGCCGGAGTTCCCGGAATGGGACCCAGGGCGCGCGATTCGCAGCGAGGAGCGCGTGCTGATCACGCAGAGCTGGGACGAGATTCGCCGCATGATGTGGAACTACGTCGGAATCGTGCGCAGCGATCGCCGGCTGGAACGCGCGATGCGCCGCATCGAACTACTCAAGGACGAGGTCCACGCCTACTACTGGCATCACGTGCTTGATTCCGACCTGATCGAGTTGCGCAACCTGGTACTGCTCGCAGAGCTTATCGTGCGCTCCGCGATTTCGCGCAAGGAATCGCGCGGCCTGCACTACAACATCGATCATCCGGACGCCGGCGGCCCCGAATGGCAGCATCCGACGGTGCTCCAGAGGCAGTGACGCGCGTGGGTGGCAGGGGTCAGCCCCCGCCTACGCGACGGGCGCGGGTTCTTTCGCGTTGCGATACGAAAACGCGAGCTTGTCGCCGTCGATATCGACCGCCGCGATACCGCCCTTGGTAAGCCGCCCGAACAGCACCTCGTCGGCGAGCGCGCGTGCGATCTCGTTCTCGATTAGCCGCGCGAGCGGCCGCGCGCCGAAACGCGGCTCGTAACCGCGCTCCGCCAGCCACTTCTTGGCCGCCGCCGACACTTCGAGCTTGACCTTCTGCTGGTCGAGCCGCGACTGCAACTCGCCGAGGAACTTGTCGACCACGCGCTCGATAATCACGGTGCCGAGCGGCGCGAACTCGATGGTCGCGGAGAGCCGGTTGCGGAACTCCGGCGAGAACATCCGTTCGATGACAGACTTGGGCGAGCCACTTCCTACCCCGCCACCGAAGCCGATCATCGAGCGCGCGAGTTCCTGCGCGCCCGCGTTGGTGGTCATGACCAGGATCACGTTGCGGAAATCCGCCTTGCGCCCATTGTTGTCGGTGAGGGTCGCGTGATCCATCACCTGGAGCAGGATGCTGAACAAATCGGGATGCGCTTTTTCGATCTCGTCGAGCAGCAGCACGCAGTGCGGCGTCTTGTTGATTGCGTCGGTCAGCAGGCCGCCTTGATCGAAGCCGACGTAGCCCGGCGGCGCGCCGATCAGCCGCGACACCGTGTGCCGCTCCATATACTCGCTCATGTCGAAGCGGATGAATTCGACGCCCATCACCTTGGCAAGCTGGCGCGCAACTTCGGTCTTGCCGACTCCCGTCGGGCCCGCGAACAGGAACGCGCCCACCGGTTTGTCGGGATGACTGAGCCCCGAGCGCGCGAGCCTGATCGCCCGCGCAACCGCTTCGAGCGCCGGGTCCTGCCCGAACACCACCTGCTTCAGTTCGCCTTCGAGGTTCTGCAGCCGCGAGCGATCAGTCGAGGAAACCGTGCGCTCCGGAATTTTCGCCATCCGCGCAATCGTGCGCTCGACGTCGCGCGTGCCGACCATCACCGGCTCGGTCTGGCCGTTGGCGCGCAGATGCCCCGCCACTCCCGCCTCGTCCATCACGTCGATCGCCTTGTCGGGCAGCCAGCGATCGTTGATGTAGCGCGCTGACAGTTCGACCGCCTCGCGGATCGCGGCGCCCGTGTAGCGGACATTGTGATGCTTCTCGTAGTACGACTTGATCCCGTTGAGGATCAGCACCGCCTCTTCCTGCGAGGGCTCCAGGACGTCGATGCGCTGGAAGCGGCGCGCGAGCGCCTTGTCGCGATCGAACGAACGCTTGTACTCCTGATAGGTCGTCGACCCGATGCATCGGAGTTTGCCCGACGCGAGCGCGGGCTTCAGCAGATTCGACGCATCCATGGTGCTGCCGGACGCGGAGCCGGCGCCCACGATCGTGTGAATCTCGTCGATAAACAGGACGCGCTTGGGGTTGCCCACCACCGCTTTGATCACGGCCTTGAGCCGCTGCTCGAAGTCGCCGCGAAAGCGTGTGCCCGCCAGCAGCGCGCCCATGTCGAGCGCAAAAATCTCGACGCCCTTGAGCGCGTCGGGTACCTCCCCGTGATGGATCGCCAGCGCGAGCCCTTCGGCCAGGGCGGTCTTGCCCACGCCCGCCTCGCCGACGAACACCGGGTTGTTCTTGCGCCGGCGCAGCAGCACGTGAATTGAGCGTTCGAGTTCCTTCTTGCGGCCCACCAACGGATCGATCTGGCCCTTGGCGGCCTTCTCGGCGAGGTTGATCGCATAGGTCGTGAGCGCCTTTGACGGCGAGACCTTGCGCTCGCCGTCGTCGTCACCGTCGGCGTCTTCGTGCTCTTCGTGGTCTTCGCTCTTGTCGGTGCCGCCCGCATCTTGGTTCTCGTCGGCGCCGATTTTCGATACGCCGTGCGAGATGAAATTGATCACGTCGAAGCGCGTGACGCCCTGCTCCTGCAGAAAATAGAGCGCCGGGGACTCGGACTCGTGGAACATCGCGACCAGTACGTTGCCTCCGGTTATTTCCTGGCGGCCCGCCGACTGCACGTGGAGCGCGGCGCGCTGCAGCGTGCGCTGCACGCCTGCCGCGTAGCGCGGCGCGACCTCCTCGCCCTTCGGCATCCGCTCGACCTGCTCGTCGAGATAGCGCTCGAGCCGGCGCCGCAGAGCGTCGAGATCGCCGCCCGCGTTGCGGATAATTTCGCTCGCCGTCACGTCGTGGAGCAGAGCGTAGAGCAGATGCTCCAGGCACACGTACTCATGAAGGCGATTTATCGCTTCGGTCATCGCGAGCTGCAGGGTTACCTGCAATTCGCGGCTAATCATAATGTCTTTCGACGGAGGCATTGTGAGCCCGCGACGCTACTCCTTTTCCATCGTGCACTTCAAAGGAAACTGCGCCTCGCGCGCGAGTTCCTCGACCGTATGCACTTTGGTCTCTGCGACTTCGAACGGGTAAACGCCCGCGACGCCCATGCCATTCTGATGCACGTGCAGCATGATGCGCGTCGCCTCGGCGTGCGGCCGGTGAAACACCATCTTCAGGACTTCGACCACAAACTCCATCGGGGTGTAATCGTCGTTGAGCAAGATCACTTTGAACAGCGGCGGCTTGGCAGTTTTGGTTTTGGTCTTGGTGCGGCGCTCGGTGACGGTGTTGCCATTGCGGCCGTCCGCATCTTTGATGTCTTTGTCATTATCGTCACCGTCGCCGGCGTCGTTGATGCGCGCCAAGATCGTGCGGCGATACGAGCGATCTAACAGGTCCAACAAATCCCGCCTCGTGGCTCGCAGATCTTGCCTCGCGGCTCTCAGGCCATCCCCCGCCATATGAATAGGATAGCAAATATTCCGCACGTGAAGGGAATCTCTTCGCTACGCCAAATTCGCGGCCGCATGCGCGACCACTTCCACGCGCTTGCTTAGGATTGTTAAGCTCGCTCGCAGGAATTCCGCGCGGCCGCCGCGGGATTCGCCACACCTGACCCGGGATGCGGCACTGGAGATGAGTAACCTGAAATGAATGACGCGGCGCCACGGCTCGACGTCGAGATCGTCGAGGGGATGGGGAAGATCTCGCGTGAGGCATGGAATTCGACGCTCCTGCCGGACGATTCGCCGTTCGTCGAATGGGACTGGCTCTCCGCGATGGAGGAATCCGGGTCGGCGACGCGCAAAACCGGATGGGCGCCGTATCACCTGGTGGTGCGCGATCAGAAGAAAAACCGTCTGCTCGCCGCGTGCCCGCTCTACCTCAAGAGCCACAGCATGGGCGAGTTCGTGTTCGATCACGGATGGGCCGATGCGGCGGAGCGTGCCGGAATCCGCTACTACCCCAAGCTGCTGGTCGGCGCGCCGTTCACCCCGCATACCGGGCGGCGCTTTCTGACCGCGCCCGGCACCGATCGATTCGCGCTGGTAAACCTGCTCGGGCGCGCCCTCGCCAGCATCTGCACCGACAACAAACTCTCCTCGCTGCACGTTAATTTCTGCGAGCCCGACGAAGCGGCGGCGCTCGCTTCCATCGGCTATTTGGAGCGGCTGGGCTACCAGTACCATTGGCAGAACGCCGGTTTCGCGACCTTCGACGATTATCTTGCGCGGCTCAAGCACAAGCGGCGCGTCGCGGTCCGGCACGAGCGCGAGGCGGTTGCGGCCGACGGCGTGAAAATCCGGGTGTTCGCGGGCGAAGAGACGCCGGACAACATGTTTTCCGCGATGTACCGGATTTACTGTTCGACGATCGAGAAGCTTTACTGGGGACGCCAGTACCTGACGCCGGAATTTTTTGCGCTGCTCGCCGAGCGCTTCAAGCGCAACACCTGTTTCGTCGGCGCGTACTCGGGGCGCGAGCTAATCGCGGGCGCGGTCAATTTCGAGAAGGCGGGCGTGCTCTACGGCCGCTATTGGGGATGCTTTCGCGAGGTGCGCTTCCTTCACTTCGAGGTGTGCTACTACGCGGGGATCGAGCACTCGATCGCGCGTGGAAACCGCCGCTTCGAACCGGGCGCGGGCGGCGAGTACAAATGGCTCCGCGGCTTCGACCCGGCGCTGACGCGCAGCGCACACTTCATCGCGAACGCGGGACTCAACAAGGCCATCGCGAATTTCCTGAAGCAGGAGCGGCGCGAGGTCGAGCGATGGATCGTCGCGGGCAATGAGCGCAGCCAGCTCAAGCCTCCACCGCCCAACGACGCGGAAACCGAGTAGCGTTCGAGGCGATGCAGGAATGACGCACGTACCATTTAATCTAAGCCTTGCGAAACCCACCCGGGTTTCGCGCTTCCCTATTCACCACACAAGGCAATCCTGAAACCGCGATAAGGTTTCAGCCCGCGTCCCTGCGTCGGCGCAGTTGCGTGCGCGGGTCCATCGTCAGTTCACATCTCGCCGCTGTCGAACGGAAGAATTTGGAGATCGCCATCGCTCGATGCGAAGACTCGCACGTCCGCCGCAATTGAAAATTTGAAATCGAGAATGCTCCAGTGTCACCAAACACACGGCACGAAACCAAATCGAAGAGCTGCTAAGCCGAAGAGGATCAGAGTTGTTCCGATAAAATAAATGTAGTTCACTCGGAAGCGTTCTGTTGTCGATTGCAAATTGCCGTATAGAATGCGCCACCAAAACCCCGATGGCGGGTCTACAAAGATCGACCAACGCCTGTAAGTGCCAAACACCAGAACGCTCCCCCATAGAGCCAAGATTACGAGATAGATGCAGGGCATGTTACTAATCTTCAATCTTGCGGCGGCGGGTGTTTCTGGAAAATGCCGCCTACTAAGACGGAATTGCAGCTAGCGTGCGAGCTAATACGGCTGCTCGATGGCCTATCGATTGAACTGGCCGACAACGCGCTGATACGAGTGCGAGAGCGGAGGTCCGTCTAGCCGAACAAGCGGTCTTTTTTTTGGATTCAAGTTTGATTCAAGGAGGTCCAGACATTTGGTCGTCGAGACGCGGTTAACGAGGCGAGCCGAAGGCGTGTCGCGGAAAGCTGAGTGAGGTCGCGCAAGATCAAGCCATCATCAGGCTATACCCGTGAAGGCTTTTCCCCGGATCTTCGCCCATTTAACGTAAACGGCTTTTATTTCTTCCCTTAGCGAGTTGAACCAGAGGGGCCAATCACCAGAGGGAATCTTGATTCCATGACACACCTCGTTGAGGCAATTGTTGATCGCGAGGTAAACGTCGGAATCTTCTTTTGAATCGTCGAGAACCGGCCAACTCTGAATTACCTTTTGCAAGGCTTCCCTGTTGATGCCCAGGCGCGTTTGAAATTCTGGATTCTCGATGTATGGACCCTTAAAGATCGCATTCATGCACTGGCGAACGATATCCTGTTCTCGTTCGGTGAGCTGGGCGAAAAACATAATCGATTATGATTCCCTGGTCGCGCGCTCCCTTCACTATACGCACCTCGCAAACTCATTGTATGTCAAACGCGCCTCAACGCCTGCGCCGAGTGCATAACCGGCCATCGCCTTGAAACCGCCCACTACCGAAAATTTCTCCTTGTTGAGATCAATCTGCAGGATCGATTGGCGTCTGGAGGCCCAAACGCGCTTCGACGGCCTCCGCGGCTTCCAGGCAAAGGTCCTCGCGGAGACGTTGACCCGTGTACGGTTTGACCCGTAACCCGTGGAACCCCGGACGTACAACGGGCGGTTCCAGGCAGGCCCGCCATGTCGATATTTTCCTTGACCGTGAAAGGGACACCGTGCAGCGGCCCGAGCGGGCCGCCGGACGCGACTTGGCGATCGGCTTCAATCGCCGCCGTCCGCGCATCGTTCGCGAGAACTTTCGTAACTGGGTGACAAACCCCACCCGGGTCAGGTTGCCAAGCTGGCACGAAGGTGTGAGTGAGGAGCTGCGGAGTACCGCCTGCTCGATCACTCCGCGGCGCGCTCCAAGAGCGCAATGCTGCTTCCGCCGCCCGCGTACGGCGTGGTAGTAACCGGAGCCACAGGAGATCCGATGCGCTGCCCGTCCTGCAAGCACGACAATTCCGTCGACGCCTCGTTCTGCGATGCATGCGGCGCAAAGCTCGAATCGGTCTGTGCCACCTGTGGCAGCACTAATCAGCCGGGCGCCAGATTCTGCA
>DATDGX010000037.1:0-15275 GCA_036521875.1 Binataceae bacterium (SeqCode) | reverse complement strand
TTCGTTGAACTTCGCGGTATCCAGGCCGAGCTTCTTGGCATCCGCCTTCAAATCCGCGGGCGTGAGCTTCGCCTGATCGGTGAACAGCACATCATGATAGGGCCAGAACTTGTCCTGCTCGTTGGCGCATCGCGCGGCCTTGGCGGCATCGAACGCATGCGCGTGGAAGGAGAGCGGATAATCCATGTACACGAGCCGGACCTTGGCGCCGTATTTGTCGCGAATGCCCTTGAGAGAATCCTCGCTACCCTTGCAGTAGGGGCACTGGAAATCCGCAAACTCGACGATCGTGACGGGAGCATCCTTGGCGCCGAGCTCGGGATGACCGGCGCTCGCGACTTCGACGCGCGGCGCGACCAGCAGGACTTTGATCGGCTCGTTCTTGCGCAGCTCAGTCAGCATCGCATCGCGCGCCGCCTGCGCGCGCTGGCGATTGAGCAGCTGGATGATCCGATCCTTTACCTTGTCGTAAGTTTCGGTTTTGGGAATCTGTGCCTTGTGCTCGTCGTAGAATTTTTTCGCATCCGCATCCGTGGCCGGCGCGGTATTGGAGAGAAGCTGCTTCTTGAGATAGTCGTCGGGGCTGAGATTCTGCTTCTTGGCTGCCTGCTCGATCAGGTAGTCGTCGGCGAGCACTTCGATCGCCTCTTTCTTCAGGTCGTAGACCCGCGACTCGACCACCGCCATCTGCGGACGGATTTTTTTCTCCAACTCCGCCTGCGTGATCGGATGATCGCCGACCGTCGCGACTACGGCCTCGGGCGCGGGAGCGTCGGCCGCGCGCGCGCTCGTCGCGCCGAGCACGAACATCGTGGCGCCGGCGACCATCGCGATCGCGACGCTAGCACCGGCTCGTGCTCGCATGTCGCGGGTCGCGTTTCGGTTGAGATGCAATTCAGATTCCGCTTTCATCCGATATCTTCCTTCTGGTGTTCCCACTTTTGAAATTTGCGCTTTTGGATTTCGCTTCTGGATTTCGCGTTTTTAGTTTTTCGCCGCGCGCTCGTGATGAGCGTCAAAAGCCGCCAGCCTCGATGACCATCGGAAGTGAGATTTCGTCGAGCGAACGGAGCGCTATCCACGCGGCGCGACGCGGTCGTTACCTGGCCCCATATGACATAGCATCAATCGTGATCGCGGCGAAGCCCGGCGCGACGATGGGCGACCAGGTTGACAGCCCGACGCTCAAGCGCCCTTGATGCCACCGCGGTGCCTCGCCGCGAAGAAGCGAATCTTATATTGCTGCCTCTTGCATTATACTATTAGCTAATCTAAATGATACAATCCCTTTAGAATCCTGACGATCCCGGCCCCTTTCGGCAGGCTCGCGAAAATCACAGAAACGGAGTAACCCCGGTGAGCAAAACTCCCGACGCATCCCGCAACACCGCTTCTAATGATATGACGATGACCCGAAGCCGCGCATTGTCAACCTGGGTCGCAGATGTCGCCCGCCTGACCCGGCCCGATCAAATCGTCTGGTGCGACGGCTCCGAGGCCGAGAAAAATCGCCTCACCGCTCTCGCCGTGAAATCCGGCCTGCTGATTCCGCTCAACCAGGACAAACGTCCGCGCTGCTACCTCCATCGCTCGAACCCCAACGACGTCGCGCGAACCGAGCAACTCACCTTTATATGCACGCCCACCAAAGAAGAGGCGGGCCCGACCAACAACTGGTCGCCGCCCGACGAAACTTACGCGAAGCTCCGCGGATGGCTCGACGGCGCGATGCGCGGACGCACCATGTACGTGGTGCCGTACGTGATGGGGCCGCTGAACTCGCCGTACGCGAAGGTCGGCGTCGAGCTCACCGACAGCGTTTACGTCGTCCTCAACATGGGCATCATGACGCGGATGGGCACCGCGGCGCTCGACATGCTGGGCGCCTCTGACGACTTCAACCGCGGACTTCATTGCACGCTCGACTTGAATCCGGAACGCCGGCTCATCTGCCATTTCCCGCAGGACAACGCGATCTGGTCGGTCGGCAGCGGCTACGGCGGCAATGCGCTGCTCAGCAAAAAATGTTTCGCGCTCCGAATCGCGGGAAGTCTCGGACGCAAAGAAGGATGGCTCGCCGAGCACATGCTGATCCTCGGGCTGCAGAGCCCCAGCGGCGAGACCACCTACGTCGCCGCCGCGTTTCCGAGCGCATGCGGCAAGACCAACCTCGCGATGCTGACGCCGCCGCCCGCGTTGAAAGCGGCGGGCTGGCGCGTGTTCACGGTCGGCGACGATATCGCGTGGCTGCGCGTCGCGAGCGACGGACAGCTTTGGGCGGTGAATCCCGAGGCGGGATATTTCGGCGTCGCACCCGGCACCAGCGCCAGCTCGAACTACAACGCGACGCGGATGCTCGAGCACGACACCATCTTCACCAACGTCGCGATGACGGCCGACGGCGACGTGTGGTGGGAAGGGATGGACGTCGCGCCGTCCGCCGGAATGACCGATTGGCAGGGGCGTCCGTGGACCGCCGGCTCCAAGGACAAGGCGGCGCATCCCAACAGCCGCTTCACCACTCCGATGGCGAACAATCCCGCGCTCTCGCCGTATGCCGATGATCCAAAGGGCGTGCCGATCTCCGCGATCATCTTCGGCGGCCGCCGCGCGACCACGATGCCGCTGGTGCTCGAGTCGAAAGACTGGACGCATGGCGTGCTGATGGGTGCGACGATGGGCTCCGAGACCACCGCCGCTGCCGCGGGCCAGGTCGGCGTGCTGCGGCGCGATCCGATGGCGATGCTGCCGTTCTGCGGCTACAACATCGGCGACTACTTCGCGCATTGGCTCGCGATGCACAAGACTGTCACCCGCCCGCCGAAAATTTTCATGGTCAACTGGTTCCGCAAGGACGCCGAGGGCAAGTTCCTGTGGCCCGGCTACGGCGAGAACCTGCGCGTGCTCAAGTGGATGCTCGATCGGATTCACGGCCGCGCGCATGCGCGCGACACCGCAGTCGGCGGCGTGCCCGAGGAAACCGATCTCGATCTGACCGGGCTCGAAATTTCGCGCGACAATATCCGCGGGGCGCTCGCCGTGAACCGCGACGAATGGCGTGCCGAGCTGGAATCGGCCGGCGAGTTCTTCGCCAGGATTGGCAGCACGATGCCGCCGGAGCTCACGCGCCGCTACCAGGAAATCCTCGCGTCGCTCTGACCGGGGCCGCACGTAAGCTCGACAACCATATGGCCGCGATAAATCCGACCCGTCTCAAGGCGCTGTTCCTCGAGCTGGTACAAATCGACTCGCTCTCGCGCAAGGAGCTCAACGTCGCGACGCGCCTCAAACGCGAGCTCGAAGCGGCCGGCGCCCTCTGCCAGTTCGACCGCGCCGGTGAGCGGGTCAAGGGCAACACCGGCAATCTGATCGGCAAAATCAAAGGCACCGTGGCCGGCGCGCCGCCGATACTGCTCGCCGCGCACATGGACACCGTGGTGCCCGGCGAGGGCGTCAAGCCAATCGTCGAGGGCGACATTATCCGCACCGACGGCTCAACCGTGCTCGGCGGCGACGACAAGTCCGGATGCGCGATCATCTGCGAAGTGCTCCATCAGCTCCGCGAACAGAACATCGCGCACGGCCCGATCGATTGCGTGTTCACCATCTGCGAGGAAGTCGGGCTGCTCGGCGCCAAGTATCTCGACTTGGCGCTGGTCGACGCGCGCGAGGGGCTGGTCTACGACAGCGACGCGCCGGGCTATCTGTTCGTGCGCGCTCCCGGAGCCAACGTGGTGAGCTTCAAGGTAAAAGGGCTCGAGGCGCACGCCGGGATGGCGCCGGAAAAAGGCATCTCCGCGATCAAAGTCGCCGCCGAAGCAATTGCCGCGATGCGCCTTGGACGAATCGACGAAGAGACCACCGCAAACCTCGGAATTATCCAGGGCGGACGCGCGCTCAACGTGGTGCCCAACGAAGTCGTGGTCCGCGGCGAGGCGCGCTCGCGCGACGCCGCCAAGCTCAAGGCCCAGACCGAGCATATGGTCGCGTGCTTCAAGGATGCGGTCGCGCGCGCGACTATCACGGTCGATGGCAAAACCGTCCGCGCCGAGCTGGAACATCACGTCGCGCCGGAGTACGAGGCGATGAATGTGCCGGAGGACGCACCGATCGTGCGCAAGGTCGTCGAGGCGGCGCGCCGCGCCGGAAAAATCGTGAAGCCCGAAGCGATGGGCGGCGGATGCGATGCGAACGTGCTCAACCATCGCGGCCTGGTAGTCGCCAACCTCGGCACCGGCATGCGCGACATTCACACCGTGCGCGAATGGCTCGACGTCAAAGACATGATAGCAACCGCCGAAGTAACGCTCGAACTACTAAAGCTCCAGGCCGAGTAACCCTCCGCGCGGCTATTCCCATTACGCTCTCGGGACTCATCCAGGCTAGCGAAACCTGACTCAGTTTTCGCGCTTCCCCCAGTTATGACAAACGCGAAGTCTGAAACCTCGTTGAGGTTTCAGTGCGTTGTTTCCCATCCTACGGATATACCTACGTCGAGTTGGCCCTGGGAGCTTGATTCCAGGCATGAGCAGTTCGGTGTGAATCCGCGGCGAGCTTATACTGAGTTCTCGCCACCGGTTTCGCTTTTGTAAGGCCTGTTCGATTACGCTTGCGTTGGATCTGGGTCGAGCACCTATTGTTCAAACGTCTTTCGTATCGACGCGAGTCTCAGGCCAAGCATCGATAGGAATTCGTCCCAATAGTCCAGCCCAGAACTGATTACCTGTATCGTGGGCTTCTGTTCGGCGAGCAGCGCTCCAGATGCCTATTGGGCCACAGCGCGCTTCCCCGGAGAATGCCTCAAACCTGAGACTGGCTGGCGGGAGGAGGTGAATTCGAACCGCCCGTCCCAAATCCCAGCCGAGTTCCTTCATGTATGAGTTCGCGCTCGTCGAGGATTGAAGGAAGGAGCGCCTCGATGGGTTCAGCTGTATCAACCGCGCCGGTCGTTCGCGCTTTCATTGCGGCAAAGGCGAAGGGAACAAGCCGGCTGATGACGCGAGCGATGGGCCGCGTACACGCCATAATCTGCGCTGCCACCGCGATACGGGTCATCGAAAAATGAACGATCAGGCAAATGCTGGGCAGCCCAAAAGAGGATGATGCGCTGCGGGCAAGAGGCCTGAAACCAGGGTCGCCACCAAGCTCGCCGAGAGTCTTTCCTGTCGCTCACGGACACCATTGTGGATCTCCATTGTAGGAAAGGCCGCCGACTAGAATCCGGACCCGGAGCGTACTCACCTCTGCGGACTTGACCTGAGTCACCCATTCCTGGTGCTTACCGCCCGGGAGAGGCGCCAAGTCGCGCGAAGAGGCGTAGACGATCGCTGAGCCATCTGCCGACCAGACGGCGTCGTTTCCACCGTCAATGTGCTTCCATGTGCGGGTAGCCAGGTTGAGCAGCCAATAGTCGTCGTATCGAGAGGTGGAGTTACTCTCGCTGCCATTGCTGCCTACGAGTAACGAGCGACCGTCTGGGTTCCAGGTTATACTTGTTGCAAAGTCCCAATGATCCCTCTGCGGAGGCAGCGCGATGCTGCTCGTCGTGACCGCATTCGCAACGTCTATCGTGTGAACGGCTTGGTTTTTTGAGACGCAAGCCAATCGCTTGCCGTCCTTGGACCAGGCTGGCAGATCGCAATCACCAAAATCTTTCATGACCTTGCCGTTGGCATCGATCACCCGCAGGCGTCCATCGTCGCCTACCAGCGCGATACGTGGAGCTTCGGGCGAGAGAACCGGCATCGACCCATCTTTCCTAACCGCTAGGCGGGTTTGCTTCACGTCGAACTTGTCGACCTCACCACTGCCGCGCGTGAAAAAAATCGTTCTTCCATCGGGAGACACGCCTAATAGGTTCCAGATTGCTAGCGCGAAGAAATTATCTGATTCGCGCGGGGGGAGTTTCGGCTTGAAGACTAGACTTTCGGTGCCTGTTGACCGATCGAATCGCCAGATCTCCTGTGGAAAAGTGTCTTCGCTGTCGGATTTGCTTGAGAGGAAGAAGATGGTCGCGCCGTCTGAGGTGCATCGAGGCTGGTAGTGGGACCGCTCAGAATCGGTCAACGCCGTATCTTTTCCATCGCTGAGGTGAATTTCACGAAGCTGATGCCACGATGGCCCGCGGGTTGAGTAAACTCGGCCGCTGTAAACCAGCTGCGCGTGGACGCTGGCCGAAGATTGCAATAGCAAAATCATTGAAGCCAGGAGACTGGCGCAGGTTCGCCGCAACGCATTCATGCGCGGTCATCAAAGCCATCTGTTGTCAGCCTGTCAATGCGACGACGCTTTTTTCTCTGCCTGTAACGGCGGAATGCCCGCTGCGGCAGCGTTGGACGATGCGGAACGTACTGCGACAGCCGGGGGACGCTGACGCGCTCCAAGCTACTATCGCATCGGATACACGTTGAACTTCGGCAACCGTTGGAGTTGGGCGATCATCGTCCTGGTTCTCTTCGCCGTTACCCTTCCGCTTTTAGTCCCGTAATCATCATTCATTCGACCGGGCATCACTTTCATCGTTAGATGAACGGCGTCTCGTTGCCTGCCCAGTCGTCGCTAACTGGACGTCGAACCAACTTGACTCCTTGATTGACACGACGCCGCCGTTTTCGTATGCACCAATCGCTCGCGACCTATCGGCCTGTCGCTCTATGAGGAAACGATGAACAAATGCCTATGGATCGTGATAGCGATTGCGCTGCTGGCGTCATGCACGAGCGAGGAAGCAGCTCTCCGCAGTTCCGAGCAGTTTGGATGCAAGATTACGCGCGAAAGGGCCGAACAACTGACCGGAACGCTCTGCCTGCAAGAATCCAATGGACCAGCGACCGTGGGCGGCGTGCCACAAGACACCCGCGAGGAACAGAATGTGCGCGCCACTCAAGACGTTTCGGTACCAATAACCATGCCGAACGGAGACGTCGCAGCCGAGGTGTTGTGTGAGATCAACATGCAACAGCACTCAGTGGTCTATACGCGGGTGACAAGGGGACCGACCTCGAAGGCGGAAGCCGACTACCTACGAACGCTAGGGGCCTGCGAAAATTGGCCTGTGCCGCGCTGATTCGCTAACTCGTCGGGTTACGCCGGCGATGGAGGCGGGATTGACGGATCACGTTTGGACGGTTAGCGAACTGATCTCATCAACATGAAATCAGAGCACTACCGATCCCGGCGGCGTGGTTGCGCAGGAAACCTCCTCAGACCCTGGGACGGCCGCTGGTGCCGTCTGGCCGCGTACCCATGACGGTTGGTCCTGGGAGCTTGATTCCAAGCGTGAGCAGTTCGGCGTGAATCCGGGGCGAGCTTATACTGAGTTCTCGCCATTGGGAATGCAGCACTCCCGCGTGGTCAGCTTAGGGACGAGCGCGAACTCATAGCGGCTGTGGAGAAACGCAAGATGAGAATCAATCAGCTGGGTTTATGGGCCGCCTTCACTTGCTTGCTCGTCGGCGGCTTGGCCGATGCTCAGCCGTCGCGCGTTGAAACAACGGTGACGGGCGTGGGCGCCCCCGCCATCGCGGACGCCGAGGCCGAAGTCTATGACCCTGACAGCGGCACCTTCGCGAGCACAAAAGATGGCTCGCAGTGCTTGAGTTATCAGACGCTCACAGAGATCAAGCCAGGGTTGGCGCTCAGTGTGGGACGCGGCTGTCCCACCGGCGCGATCCTCCATTCCGCGTCTGACGCGAACTCTTTCTCTCCCCGAGTCCCGCTGAATACGCAGCTCTCCGGGCACAGTGCGACGCTTCTCAATGATGGGGACGTGCTCGTGGCAGGCGGTTATGGCGGCAATGGCTGCTGCGACCGCGGACTGCGGCTCGACCAGGGAACGATGGGCGGTCCGATTTCTGCGGACTGGAAAGCTGGCCCATGGGGCGGATGGATTTTTTCCGCCGCAACCATTTATGAGCCCGTTGCTGACGCCTTCGTCTTCATCGGCAACATGGGTAAGCCACGCTTTGGCCACGCAGCCGCACTGCTCAAGAACGGTCAGGTTCTCATCACCGGAGGCTTCACAGGCGATTCGCTTACCAACACTGCTGAGTTGTTTGATCCCGTGACCCGACAGTTTCATGCGACGGGCTCAATGCACGAACCGCGAATAGGGCATACTGCCTCGCTTCTGAATGATGGAAGCGTCCTGGTCGCCGGAGGATTTAACGGGACGCGGTTCAGCGCGAGTGCGGAGCTGTATGATCCCAAACTGAAAAGCTTCCAACCCACGCGACAGATGAAAACCGCGCGTGAAGGCGCGACCGCGACCTTGCTCAGAAATGGAATGGTGCTGATCACCGGTGGTCACAACCAAGGCGGCGTAACCACGAGTTGCGAGCTGTTCGATGCGCAGAAAAGTGTTTTCCGGTCCACCGCGGAGATGATCCATCCGCGATACTCTCATTGCGCGACGCTGCTCTCCAGCGGAAAAGTCCTCCTCGCTGGCGGCGATTTGGCGATCACGCCCCTTACTCGAGCAGGGGAAGTTTTCGATCCTGCCACCTTGACCTTCAGCGGCGTTACGAGCCTCGCGGGAATTCCAGATCCGTCGACGGACGCGGACGGAGAGTCCTATTACACGTGGACAAAGCTTTCCGACGGGCGAATCTTTCACGTCTATTCGCCGAGTTACTCGGAACATGCGCCGCCCGGGCAGCCGGCCGTGATTGCGGAGATCGAAGATCCGAAAACCGAAAGATCCTCTCTTGCCGCCGAAATGAAAGTTATGAGGCAGGATGCGACAGTTACATTGCTTGCGGACGACCGAGTGCTGGTCGCCGGCGGTCTGCCGGTGACGCCGCCGCTGCACGCGGCCGTTGCCGAGATTTACGACCCTCGGAGTAATCGCTTCATCATGACTGGCAGGATGATGGAGCCTCGGAGCTCGCATGCCGCGGTCCGCTTGCACGACGGCAGGGTTTTGATCGTCGGAGGGATCGGTGGCCCTGTGCCCGTCTCCAACTCCTCCGATGAGTTTCAGATGGGCCCAGCGCTTGCGACCGCCGAGGTCTACGATCCTGCGACCGCGGAGTTCCGCCGAACGGGATCGATGGCGACGGCCCGGGTGAACGCGCGAGTAGCACTCCTGAACGACGGCCGTGTTCTGGTGGTTGGAGGAACGGACGCCCAGGGCCAGTTGAGACGCTCCAGCGCGGAGGCTTACGATCCTAAGACGGGTAGATTCTCAGCCGCCGGTCAGATGATGACTTCCATTTCGCCGGACATCGCAATCACACTGACCAGCGGCGCCGTCCTAATCCTCGGGGATCCGCAACTTTAGTCAGGTTCTTAGTACGGGGGCCTGTCGCTCAACCTCTGACATTCACCGGTACGACGCTAACGAAACCGCGATTACGATCGCGACGAGCGCGGCTGGTCTCAGCGCTGCGTGGGGTCGGTTACGACGCCGGCGAACAGAAGTGCGCCAGATTGTTGTTCGGCGATCGCGCAGAAAAACGGATGGTCGACGATCATCTTGAATGGAGGCGGCGGATTCGCCCTAACGAAGTCGTTGGACATGCCCACGGCGGTCGCGGCCGCGGCTTCGGTGCCTTCCTCGTCAACTTTCATGTAGGTCTTATGCTCGACGAAGTCGATCCAGAGATGCGGCGGATGGATTCGCGAAAAGTCCGCGCTCGACCGCTCGAACGCGACACCCATACCCATCGCCTTGAGCGCAGCGTTGAGCAGTTGGCCATAAGTCGACTCAAATTTAGGCAAGACGATTGTTCCCTGGCGTTCGGCTAGCTTGCCAGTCCATTCGCGCCAATGGGCTTCGTCGAGCGAGCGGATAAAGTCCGGCAAGCTTGAATTTGTGCGCGGCAGGAACACGTACATCGCGAACCGGTTGTTTCCATAGGGCAGTCGAATTGCCTGAAACGATTCGGTCTCGGCGTACTCGAACTTCCCCTCCTGGGCCATCATCGGAGTCGTCACCGAGCGCGCGCCCTGCAAATGAAAAGTCTTCAGTTCAGTTTTCGTCTTGTCGAAAGGAACGACCCAGCGCCCTTTGAAGTAGACTGCGTCGGTGAGGACGAGCGCCGTGCTGTGCCCGGTAATCTCGGTAGCTTTGATGATCTCGGGAATCTTGTCGCGAGTCTTCTCCTTGACCCAGCCATTGATAGTGGCCGCAGCCTTTGCAGGATCGCGGGCGAAATCCACGCTCTCCGGCGACGCGTCGAAGTAATCATGGCTGAGTTTCAGGAATTCGGGCCGGATCGAAAACCCCGACTGCACCCACAGCGCGTTCGCGATTTCCATCTGCACCGCGGGGTCCGCCTTTTGAATCGTATCGAGTAGCGACCGATTGTTGCGGTTGAAATCCTCGTCACTTAAGGACGCTGCACCCAGTGTCTTCGCGATCGCGGCCTTGGTGTCGCCGGCTGCGCCGTTGTAGGTCATCGCGAGTGCGAGCGAGACGCTGAGCGGCGACACCATGACGTTGGCGCCGCTTCCGTCGGTGAGGGTCCGCAGAAGCAGAAGACCGAAATCGTTGACCGATGTGGACAGGCCCGCGGTCGTTACCGGCGCTGGCTCCGCGCCAGCAGATGGCTGCGCTCGAGCGCTGCGCCACTCCATGCCGCAGAATAGTAGAGCCGCGAGAATCGCGACCAGCGCCGCTCTTGATGTTAGCCCGTTCCGTCGTCCATCGGCTGCCATAGGATCAACCTACCAGCTGCGAGGCATGTCAACACCAAGATAACAATCGGGCACTTTCAGTTGAACTGATCGTGCGACACTTGGACGATGACGCGCCAACCTTGGCACCGGGATGCGCGACATTCAAACAGTGCGCGAATGGCTCGACGTCAAGGGCATGATCGCAACCGCCGAAGTAACGCTCGAACTGCTAAAGCTCTAAGCCGAATAGCGCTCAACTCTCATCTCTTTGCTTTTTCGCCACCCCTTCCACCCTGGGCCAAAGTCGATCGTCTTGCGACTGTCCGCTTACGCGTCCTCGATACATTCGACCCGAAGCGGTTCAGTGAGGATTGCACCATATAAGCCGAACGCGTTAAGCCTGCCTTGCGCGCCAACTGGTCGATGGCTTCGAGCTGGCTTTTGCGGGCCGTGATATTGATACGGACGGTTTTTTCTGGAGCCGGTTCGACATTGACCAGGATCGCTACGGCGCCCTTCATGTTCGGGTCGTTCTCCAAGGCGTCCAGATTTGACGGGGCCGGTACCACCTCACCGTCCTCGATCATTCCCGCAATATGCAGCGCCAGAGCTTCCGCGGCCATCCGCCGCGCTTCCTCAAGCGTCTTTCCCGCGGTCACGCATCCCGGAAAGTCCGGAAAGCTGACGCCGAAATCCGAATCACGGTCCTTATGTAGATAGGCAATATAATCCATCTCTCTCTGCGTCCTCTTGAACCCGTGTCACGTCATTTTGACCCCGGCTTGTTTCTCGATGCTTCTGAGTGTGCCTATCGGGATATCCCGGTTCGGATGCGGCACCGTGACTCGGCCTTTTTTCACGGCATGCTTGAACTGCTTGTGACTGCCAACCTGATTGACTTCGTACCAGCCATGTTTCTTCAGTTCCTTGATCACCTCCCGGCTGTTCATCCCCACCCCCCTCATTATCCCATGCCATAATACACACTTTTTACACACGAAGCAATTCCCGAATACACACTTCGTGCGCATCCGTGAGGCCCATCGAGCTTCTGTTGCCGAGAAATCTTGCTCCTCGCCGGGATCGGTCGTATCGTCCCGGCAGTTCCGCAGATCTCTCTCGAGCTAATCCGGCTGCCAAAGGAGGCATGAGATGGCAGATGAAACTACTTTGGATTTTACCGACGAAAATAAATGCGACGCCAACGTCCTCAACCATCGCGGGCTGGTGGTCGCGAACCTGGGCACCGGGATGCGCGACATTCACACCGTCCGCGAATGGCTCGACGTCAAACACATGGTCGCAAGGGCCGAAGTCACACTCGAACTCCGAAGCTCCAGGCCGAGTAACCCGTCGCGTCGCGGCGATTCCCATTACGCTCCGCTCAGGTGACTTATCCAGGCTAGCGAAACCTGACTCAGGTTTCGCGCTTCTCCCATCATCGACGGGAAGTCTGAAACCTCGTTGAGGTTTCAGTGCGTTGTTCTTTTCCGACGGCTCCGAGTACGTCGAGCCGCAGGTCCGTGCGGGCGCGATCGCGGCGGCGGTATTTGCGCGAGGGCGATCGCTGGCCGGGCGCAAGGCGTGTATCCGAGTGCGACACTCATACGGTGCGTGAGTGGCTCGACGGTGAGAGGAGGGTTTTCCGCGGATCCGTTGATTTGTGCTTCGCCGCGAAGCCGACTAGACCGGAAGCTAGCCGCAATCGATCTCGCTCGGACGGAGGACGCATCATGGCGCAGAATCGCGGGGCGGAGCCCAAGTACAAGGTTACCATCGAAAAGAATCTCGCGATGCGCACGCGCGACGGTGTCACGCTCCGTGCCGACGTGTACCGTCCCGACGCGTCCGGAAAATTCCCGGTGCTGGTGATGCGCACGCCGTACGACAAGAGCCAGCAGATGGCGATGACCGAGCGTGATTATTTTCCTCCGCTGGGCTATGTGCTGGTCGTGCAGGACACGCGCGGACGCTTCAGCTCCGAGGGTGAGTTCGCACCGTTCGTCGACGAAGCGCGCGATGGTTATGACACCATCGAATGGGCCGCGTCGTTGCCATGGTCAAATGGCAAGGTTGGCGCAGTCGGCCAGTCCTATCTGGCACTCGTGCAGTACTATGCGGCAACGCTCGCGCCGCCGCATCTGGTCGCGATGTGCCCCGTGTCGGGTCCGGTCACCTACTACGAAAACTGCATCTATCGGCGCGGGGTGTTCGAGCTGGGATGGATGCTCGCCTACTTTCCGTTCATGGCGCGCAACACGCTCGAGCGGAAAGGTATCTACCAGGAGTACAAGGCACAGCTCGATAGCTACCTGACCCATCCGGAGCTACCCCTCTCGCCGTTCAGCACCGAGGCATATCGGCATCTGCCGATTGCCGATTGGGGAGAACGCCTGAAAGCCGGAGCGCCTCACTTTGCGGACTATCTCCAGCAATGGAGGGATGGGGCATTCTGGACGGCAACTGACATTCGCCCGCTCGTGCGTAATGTGACCGTGCCGATGATGCATACCGGATCGTGGTACGACGCTTTCCAGTTCGACACGCTCACGATGTACACCCGGATGCATCGAGACGCGCGCAGCGAAAAGGCTCGCCGCGGACAGCGGCTGATCATGGGACCATGGGCGCATCTGCTGCCCTACTCGGTGCCCACCTCGCGCGGTACCGGCGATATCGACTTCGGCCCGGAAGCGCAAGTCGAATTGCTCGCCGGCCAGGAGCGCTTCCTGCGTCATTGGTTCGAAGGCAAGGAAGACGAAATCCTTGACGAACCGCCAGTCAGAATTTTCGTGATGGGGGACAATCGATGGCGCGATGAGCGCGAATGGCCGCTTGCGCGCACTCAGTACACGAAGATGTACCTGCATGGCCGCGGCCGTGCGAACAGTCTGCGCGGCGATGGCGCACTGAAGTTCGAAGCACCCGCCGAGGAGCCTGCGGATCAGTACACCTATGATCCGGACAATCCGGTACCTACGCGCGGCGGTACCACTCTCGGCCTCGCACCCGGAGTATTCGATCAGCGTGATGTCGAAGAGCGCGATGACGTGCTGGTCTATACTGGCGACGTTCTTCCCAAGGACCTCGAAGTCACCGGTCCGATCACGATGAAGCTCCATGCGAGTTCATCGGCGCGCGACACTGACTTTACAGCTAAGCTGGTTGATGTTCGGCCCGACGGCTACGCGCAAAACCTCGCGGAGGGAATCGTTCGAGCGCGCTTCCGCGAATCGGCGTCCAAGCCGACACTTATAGCTCCCGACAAAGTCTACGAATACGGAATCGATCTTTGGGCAACGAGCCACGTCTTCAAAGCGGGACATCGGCTTCGGCTCGAAGTCTCGTCCAGCAATTTCCCGCGCTACGATCGCAATCAAAACACCGGGAACGATCTGTTCGTCGATGGCGAGCTCAAAACCGCGCGCCAGACGGTTCACCATTCGGGCCCTTACGCATCGCACATCGTTCTGCCGGTAATCCCACGATGAGCTCCGCATAGATGGAACCGCCTCACTTGCCAACCGAGAACTTGGTCGCCTCTTGCTTATGAACCGCCGGAACGAGGCTGTCTCCGCTGCAGCTGCACAAACGAGTGACGCCGCAACGGCGAGAAGCGCTTTGCACTCCAGTTCGGGCTCGAACTTGCGTTTGCGGATCGCTTGATGTTGGTGCGATGCTGAATCAAGATCCAAAATGGAAATTCCGGCTGACGTAGTGATGTGTCACCCACTCGGTAGCATGCTGATACGTTGGTCTGCTAGACTTCTCCGCTGCGGCTCCCCACAAATAACAACCCGAGGTACCCGATCGTGTCGTCGGTCCGCCACATAAAGGAACAGAAGCGGGCCATCATTCGTCGGCATGCCCAGGCCGATAATGTTAGAGGATTGACGCAAGTTCTGACGACGCTGGCGTCCCTTGTCCTCGTTTGGTGGGTCGCGATGTTGAGTTTCGACGTTTCCCACTGGCTCACCGTCGCTGCGGTGTTGCTAATCAGCTTGTTGAGTGTGCGCGTTTTTACGCTGATGCACGAATGCGGCCATGGCAGCTTGTTTCGCTCCCAGTGGCTCAATCGCGGATTCGGTTTTCTCCTGGGCGTCGTCTCGGGCATGCCGCAGTACGTGTGGTCGCGGCATCATAATTATCACCATGCCAACAACGGCAATTGGGACAAATACCGCGGACTGTATACCACGCTGTCAGTAGATGAATATGCGGCGATGACCGACGCACAGCAGCGCATCTATAGACTTAAGTGCAACCTCGCGTTCGCTCCTGTTGCCGGCCTTATATATGTGATTTTAAACCCGCGCTTTACTTGGCTCAAAGGCAGTATCGGCTTTATGGGCCATATTGTTAAAGGGAAAGTTGCGCAGCCAAACCTATCGATGAAGGTGCACGCCGCCAGTTTTGAAACGCGCTATTGGAAATCGGAAAAAGAGTACTGGCATATGTTCTGGAACAACATCGTGCTGCTCAGCATATGGGTGTTGATGTGCTGGGCATTCGGTACGGTGCGATTTTTTACGATTTACTTAATCAGCGCATCGCTTGCCGGCGGCGCGGGTATTGTGTTGTTCACCGTTCAGCATAATTTTGAGCACTCCTATGAGAGCGATAGCAGACACTGGGACTACGACAGCGGCGCGCTG